>JBEIQP010000084.1:0-11159 GCA_040376455.1 Planctomycetaceae bacterium
CAGGGATGACTTTTTCCACGAACAGTTAGCGCGAAGCGCCCGGCTCGCCGCTCTGCGCCACCGCCGGCTTGACCGCATCGCGTGGCACCGCGGCGCCCGCGACGTACCAGCCGTCCGCGGTGGACTCCATGCCGAGGCAGACGGTGCCGAAGTAGCGGCGCACCGTCTCGAACTCGGGCAGCGTGCTGCCGTCGATCCGCTGTTCGCGAACCGCGCCCGGCTTGCCGTCCCCGAGGATGCCGTTGAGGATCTGCCCGAACACGCTCTTCGACTTCGGCATCGAGCCCTGGCGCAGCAGTTCGTAGGCGGGCCGGATCGTCTCGTCCTCGCGGCCGAACGACCGCGCGGCCGCCTTTCCGGGGAAGAGCTTGTTCAATTCCGCGGCGGTCTTCGCGTAGTCGGCCGCGGAGGCGAGGGCGTCGGCCCCGCCGGGATTGGCGAGCACCTTCTCGAGGATGTCGCGGTGCGAGGCGATCAGCAGGTGGCCGTGCGCGACCGTGACCGCCGAATGGGGCAGGATTTTTTCCTCCTTCTGCCGGATCCGCTGCCGCCGCCGGTGGGCCGAGTCTTCGTCTCCCTCATGGGCGTCGGCGTGCTGCACGGTGCCGCCCGGCGCGACCACGTCGATCGTGGGAAGCTCCTGCGAGCGGTCGATCAGTTCCCACACCACCCGGCCGCCGATGTCCACCTTCTGCATGTCGGAATCGGCCTGCATCGTCTTGGCCACCGTGGCGGCAACCCGCTCCGGATCAACGGCCTCGATGGCGATCACGATCCGCTCGCTGTCAGGGCCGATCGGCTCGACGTGATGCGTGAGCAACGTCACCCGCTTGCCGAGGCAGGCGACCATGTCCTTCTCGAGGTCGATCTGCGGACCGTCCGGATCCTCTTTCAGCGAGGCGATCACGTCGTCGAACGTCCCGCTCTCGCCCACAATGTCGTCGAACAGGGTTTCCACCGAGCCGAACGCAGTCTGCATGTCCCACTGCAGCGCCACCCAGCCGGCCAGTTCGCGGGGCGCCCACGAGGGAGGGGCGATGCCTTCGGCATCGGGAAACCGCAGCATCCGCGCCGCGAGATCGAACCGGTCGGAGCCGAAGGGATCGCGGCCCGGGAGGGCGGGGGCGTGGATGAGCGTGTGGTGCCGGAGCGAGTGTCCGCCGTCGTTGAACACGGCGATCCCGCCCGCTCCCTTCACGGCGTCGAAGCCCTGCCGGCCGAGGATGGCGACGTAGTCGGGGCCCTTCCGCTTCTCGCGGGGCGGATTGGCCGCCTGCCAGGCCTTCGCGAACCGGAGCGGATCGACGAACCAGCGGACCGGCGCCGCCGTCGCCGGCGCCTCCTTGCCGCACCGCGCCATCACGACTCCAAACGACTTGTTCGTGGCCAGGCTGTCCTTGCGGCCCTGCGCGATCACGGCGAACGCCTGCCCCACCTGCAAGGCATCGTCGCCGACGATCAGGGCCGACGGCGCCAGCGCAAACGCCACGCGGCGGTCGCGGGCCGGGGCGGCATTCGGCTCCGGCGGCAACTGGTAGACGGTGAGCTGCGGCGGCGCGCCGTTGACCACGACCTTGACCGCCTTCTGCTCGAGCAGCCGCTGCGCGATCCGCTCGACGAGCGCCTTCGCTTCGGCCTCGTGCCCGGTGGTATCGACGAGGAGCACGGTGTTGAGCGTGCCCGGCTGGGCCTCGATCGCCGCCGCGGCCACCTCGCCGCCGGGCACCTTTTCGAGATCCTCGAGCGTGAGCCCGAGCTTGGCGAGCCGCTGCTTGCCATTCTTGGAGATCTGCTCGCGGCAGCTGTCCACAAACGCCTTCATCGCCGGGTCGGCGATCAGCTGGCCGTAGGAGGTGGCGTCGAATCGCTCGCGCAGCCCCTTCGGATCCGAAATGCTCAGCCAGGCGCGGGTCGTGTCGGGAAAGATCGTTTCGCTTGGCGGAAATCCTGCGGCGCCGGCCACGCTCGACCAGGCCGCGACCACCCCGAGGACAACGTGACGAAGCCGGTGCATGCTGAGATTCAATCCGTTGGCGGGCACAAGAGGGCTCCTGGCGAAAAGTGATGGAATCCGCACGACCGGCAGAGACTGACTATTTATCGTTCCAGACAGGCACTTTTCTCAACCTCGGTTCCGGCGAGCAGCCGAGCGCCGCGCGATGCGGCGGCTGCGGACCGGCGAAAACCTCGGGTTTTCGACCCGTTGTTCGATTCATTCGATTGAAAAGTAGGCGACGCTTTTCCCGCGGGCGGCTGGAGGGGCCGCGGCGTCAGGGCAAGAGCGGCAAGATGGCTAACAAGCCGGCGCAGGCGAATCCCGCTGCGACCGCCTGCATCGTCTCACCGCTGCTGCGTGTGGCGGCACCGATCGAGGCCAGCAGGCCGAGGGTGGCCGCCGCGGCGGCCAGCATGCCAACGGTGAGCGCCGGCCACTGGAAGCCCGCCGTCGTGGGAGCCGAAGCCGCCCAGAGAACGGCCGCCACGATCCCGGGCCAGCCGAGAACCGCGGCATGCGTGACGGCCGACTCCCAGCCCCAGCGGGCGCTTCCCGGCCGCCGCCACAACGCCGGCGTCTCGCCCCGGTCCGCCGTCACGGCCGCGGTGCGAGCCACCTCGTTCCAGCCCTGGCCGGGCTGCAACAGCGCCTGCGGCATGGCGAGCGAGACGAACCAGGCGGCCGCGAGCAGCGGGTAGCACCAGGCCCGTTCGGGGGCGAGAAAAAACCAGGCGGCCATCCCGGCCAGGCACGTCGCCATGGCGACGCGGCTGAGCGCCGCTCGCATGCCCCGCCCGAGCGCGATTCCCGCGAAGGTCGCCGCCCGCATGCCGGTGTCGGTGGCGGGCCCGAGGGCATCTCCCGCCCCAGGCATTCCCACCACGAGCAGCACGACGGCACCGCCGAGCCAGACGACGCCCCCAGCCACGAGCGGGTGGCCGAGGCCGCTTCGCGCGGCGGCAAACCCGGCCGCGGCCGACACGGCCGCCGAGACGAGCGCGAGGCTCGCCGCATCGGCAGCAGATGCCGCCGGGCCCGCGATGGTTGCGATCGCTGCCGTTGCGGCGATGCCCGCGATCATGGCGACCACGACGAGTCGGCTGCCGTCGGCAGGCCGGTCGATGACCGCCCCGCACACGGCCGCCGCCAGGAGCACGCCGCCGATCGGCCAGAGGGCCCGCCCGCACCAGCAGGCCCGCGTGAGCCGGCCGCCCAGCATGTCGTCGCGCGGCGGATCGCCCCCCGCCGCCACCGCCGCCAGCGCCCCGGCCGCGACGGCGGCCGGGAGCAGGGCGTGGTTCGCGTCCGGCATCGCCAGGAGCCACGCCTGGGCGGCGGCCGCGATGCCGAGCGCCAGCCAGGATGCCGGCCTCCGGGAGTCGATCCGCAGGAGCCGGAGGAACGTGGCCACATCCATCACGACCGGCGCCCCGGCGGCCTCAGGACTTGCCCCGCGGCCGCACCTGCCCCTGCACCCGCAGCGGCAGGCCGAGGATCCGCAGGAAGCCCTCGGCGTCGGTCTGGTCGTAGGAGCCGCCCCCCTCCATCGACGCGATCGCGGCGTCATAGAGGCTCTGGCCGCTCTCGCGGCTCTTCACCAGGATGTTGCCCTTGTAGAGGTTGAGTTCCACCGTGCCGGTGACGGGCCGTTGAGCCTCGCGGATGAAGGCGAGCAGGGCGTCCATCTTCGCGCAGTACCAAAACCCGTAATACACCATCTCGGCGACCTCCGGCGAAATCCGGTCGCGGAGGTGCACGAGGTCGCGGTCGAGCGTCATCTGCTCGACGAGCCGATGGGCCTCATAGAGCAGCGTCATTCCCGGCGCCTCGTAGACGCCGCGGCTCTTCATGCCCACGAGCCGATTTTCAACGATGTCGGTGCGGCCGATGCCGTTGCGGCCGCCGATCTCGTTGAGCGCGAGCACGATCTCGTGGGCGGCGAGCGTCCGGCCATTCACGCGGACCGGCACGCCCCGCTCGAAATCGATCCGCACGGTCTCGGGCTTGTCGGGCGCCTGCTGCGGCGACACGGTCATGCCGAATTCGACGAGGCCGAAGCCGTCGGTGGTCAGCTCCTCCAGCGCCCCCGCCTCGTAGCTCGTGTGCAGGCAGTTCTCGTCGGAGCTGTAGGGCTTCCCCTTCGAGGCCTTCACCGGGATGTTCTTCTGTTCGCAGAACTCGATCAGTTCCTTGCGGCCCGGAAACCGCTCCCGAAAAGCGGCGATCCGCCAGGGGGCGAGCACCTTGATGCCCGGGTCGAGCGCCTCGGCGGCGAGCTGGAAGCGGCACTGGTCGTTGCCCTTGCCGGTGGCGCCGTGGGCGAAGACCGAGCAGCCCTCCCGGTGGGCGATATCGACGCACACCTTGCTGATCAGCGGCCGGGCGATTGAGGTGCCCAGGAGGTAGGTGCCTTCATACCGCGACTGCCACTGCATGGTCGGAAACGCGAAGTCCCGGCACAGTTCCTCGCGCACGTCCACGATCAACGACTTGACCGCGCCGCAGGTCCGCGCCTTGGCGAGCGTCGCCTCGCGGTCCTCGCACGGCTGGCCCAGGTCAACGTAGACGGCGACCACCTCGTAGCCCTGTTCGATGAGCCAGCCCAGGATCACCGACGTGTCCAAACCGCCCGAATATGCCAGCACACACCGCTTGCTCATCGTTTCTCCTTAGCCGTGACGGACGTGAATTGCCGAATTCGGATGCATGGCCGGCCGAGATGCAAGCCGGCCGCGGAAACACTCGGCTTTTTCCACCGGCCGACCGTGCGAAAAAAGCCGGCGACGGCTTTTTTCGCCGCCGCTACACCTCGTGCACGACCGCCATATTGTGCCCGCCGGCGCCGAAACCGGTACCCGCCACCAGCAGGATCCGGTCGCCGCGTTGCAGGCGTCCCTCGTCGAGCCCCCACCGGCAGACCCGGTCGAGCAGTTCGTTCGTGTCGCGGCAGGCATCGACGGCCAGCGGGGTCACGCCCCAGTAGAGCGCCATCTGCCGCAGCGTCTCGGGGCTGTCGCTGAGGCCCACGGTGGGCACGGCGCCGCGCCGCTTCGACCGGGCGATCGCCGTGACGCCGGTCTTGCTCGCCACCACCACCAGCTTCGCATCGAGTTCGGCGGCGATCCGCCCGGCACCGTCCACGACCGCCTGCGTGATCGGATGGAGCCCCTCGACGAGCACCTCGGGAGGCGGTGGAAACTCCACCGACGCGATGGCGGCGCCGGTGCGGTCGCGGCCGAACCGCCCCTCCAGGTACTGCCAGCGATCGGCCAGGTACTGCCGCTCGGTGGCCTCGGCGATCCGCCGCATCATCTCGACGGCCAGGCGGGGATGGTCGCCGATCGCCGTCTCCCCGGAGAGCATGCAGGCGTCGGCGCCGTCGAGGATCGCGTTGGCCACGTCGGTCGTCTCGGCCCGCGTGGGGCGGCGCGAGTGCTGCATGCTGTCGAGCATCTGCGTCGCGACGATCACCGGCTTCTGATACCGCTGGCAGACGCGGATGATCAGCTTCTGCACCATCGGCATGCCGGCCACGTCGATCTCGACGCCGAGATCGCCCCGCGCCACCATCACCACGTCGGCCGCTTCGACGATCGCATCGAGGTTGTCGAGCGCCTCCCGCTTCTCGACCTTGGCGACGACGCGGGCCTTCGAGCCGCGGGTGCGAAGCAGTTCCTTGAGCAGCCTCACCTCGACGGGCGAACGGACGAACGACAGGCTGACGAAGTCGGCCCCCGCGGCCGCGGCCCATTCGGCGTGCTGCCAGTCGGCGGCGCTCATGGCGGCGACCGAGAGTTTCACGCCGGGTAGGTTCACCCCCTGGCGGCTGCGGACGGTGCCTCCCTGGACGACCCGGCAGCGGGCCCGCTGCGGCGTCCGCTCCTCGACGACGAGGCTCACGGTGCCATCGGCGAGCATCACCGAATCCCCGACGGAGAGTTCGTCGATCAGCGGCTCATAGGTGGCAGTGAACTCGCCCGCGCCGGCCGCCGTGCCGCGGACGAAGGCGAACGTGGCCCCTTCGACGCACTCGACCGCGCCCCCCGGAATCTCTCCCAGGCGAATCTTCGGCCCGGCGAGATCCACGAGCACGCCGATCGGCCGGCCCGCGGCGGCCGACACCCGCCGGATGCGATCGAGCGTCTCCTGGTGCTCCGGTATCGAGCCGTGCGCCATGTTGAGGCGAAAGACATCGACGCCTGCGGCGACGAGCCCGGCCAGCGCCTCTTCGGAGCGGCTGACGGGCCCGATCGTGGCCACGATCTTGGTGCGAACGACGGCTGGGGCAGGGGGCATCTGAGGCATCCGGGAGGGCGTCATCCGGGCGGGGAGGGCGGTCAAGCCTAACAGACCGCCCCGGAGGCAGACCACGTCAGGGCCGCGACCATGCCACAATTCTCCTCCGCGCATCGTCGGCACGCCCGTGCCCATCATGCCTGTCCTTTTCCGCTATCCTCTCACCTTCCTCTCACCGCGAGGGGCTGCCGGTACCCCAGGAGCCGGGCTATGGGAGCAAGCGCAGCCTGGAGGGCGAAGCGCAGCGAACATGCAGTGAGCGTCAGGCAGGATGCCTGACGCGAACGTCCGGCGACGGGGTACCGGCAGCCCCGGCCCACCAACGGGGGCAGCATCATGCCTGTCCTTTTCCGCAGCATCATGCCTGTCCTTTTCCGGGGGCACCGGCAGGATGCCTGACGCGAACGTCCGGCGACGGGGTACCGGCAGCCCCGGCCCACCAACGGAAACCGATCAACCCCTCGCGCAACCGTCGTGCCGCGTGGTCTCTTGGTATGATTGGCCCATTCACAGATGGCAACGGCGGAGAACACCCTTGGCATGTGGCGTGATCGACGGGTGATCGTGACGGGCGGCACCGCGGGCTTCGGGCTCGTGCTGGCCCGCCATCTGGCAGCCGCCGGCGCCAAGGTCCTCGTCGTGGGCCGGTCCAGCGACGGCGTGCGGATGGCGCTGGCCGCCTGCGAAGCCGCCGGAGCCAACATCCGCGGCGTGGCGGCCGACCTCGCCGCGCCGGGGGAAGGCAACCGCGTCGTCGGCGAATGCCTGAACATCTTCGGCGGCGTCGATGACCTGTTTTGCTGCGTCGGCCGGTCGGGCCGCGGCCGGATCCTCGAGACGCCGGAAGACGAACTGCGGCACTACCTCGACGCCAATCTCTTCGCGGCCACGGAGATCACGCGGGCCGCGGCCGACGACATCGCCGCGGCACGCGGCCACGTCGTCTACATCGGCAGTCTCGCCGGCAAGCTGGTCGTGCCGTTCATGGGGCCATACAGCGTGGCGAAGTCGGCGCTGGCGGCCTACGCCGACGCCGTGCGGCTCGAACTCGCGGCCCGCGGCGGCCACGTGCTGCTCGTGTCGCCCGGCCCGATCCGCCGCGCCGCCGACGACCCCGCCGCCGACCGCGGCGCGAATCGCTATGCGGCCGACGTCGCACGGGGTGACCTGCCGCGGGAATCGCTCGCGCCCGGCGGCACCAGCGGCCTACGGCTCATCGACCCCGACGCCCTCGCCCGCCGGATTCTCGACGCCTGCCGCCGACGCCGCAGCGAGCTGGTCGTCCCCCGCTCGGCCGGCCTGCTGGCCGGCCTCATCGAGTGGTTCCCCGAATTCGGCCGCCGCCTGCTGGCCCGCGTGGCGCGGCGCAAAGACACCGCGTCGTGACGGACGGCGGGCCCCGGCCCGAATGGGGCGGCGGACGCGACAACCGCGGCCGGAGCCGCTATATCTATGGGCCTTCCCGGGCCGGAGGACCGCGCCGCGGCACGCTCCGTCCGGGATCAGAGTGGTGCGTCAATCCATACGAGGAGCATTCCTGATGGCAGGGTCAAGCGGTTCGGAGGCGTTCGCGGGCATCGGCAAGATCACCTACGAGGGGCCGTCCTCCAAGAACATGCTCGCCTTCCACCACTACGACGCCAACGCGATCGTCGAAGGCAAGCCGATGAAGGATCACCTCCGGTTCGCCGTCTCCTACTGGCACGCCTTCCGCGGCACCGGCGCCGATCCCTTCGGCCCCGGCACCATGGTGCGCCCGTGGGAGACCGAAAACGACCCGGTCAAAGCCGCGCTGCGCCGCGTGGACGTGGCCTTCGAATTCCTGGAGAAGCTCGGGGTCGGGTTCTACTGCTTCCACGACCGCGACGTGGCGCCCGAGGGGGCGACGCTCGCCGAGAGCAACAAGCACCTCGACACCATCGCCGACGCGCTCGAGAAGCACCAGAAGCGGACCGGCATCAAGCTCCTCTGGGGAACGGCCAACCTCTTCTCGAATCCACGCTACGTGCATGGCGCGGCCACGAGCCCCAACGTCGAGTCGTTCGCCTACGCCGCCGCCCAGGTGAAGAAGGCGCTCGAGGTCACGCACCGTCTCGGCGGCGAGGGCTACGTCTTCTGGGGCGGCCGCGAGGGCTACCAGTGCCTCTGGAACACCGACATGAAGCGCGAGATCGACCACCTCGCCGCCTTCATGCACATGGCGGTGGACTACGCGAAGGAGATCGGCTTCACCGGGCAGTTCTACTTCGAGCCCAAGCCCCGGGAGCCGATGAAGCACCAATACGACTTCGACTCCGCCACGTGCATCAACTTCCTCCGCGCCTACGGCCTGGAGAAGCACGTGAAGATGAACATCGAGACCAACCATGCCACGCTCGCCGGCCACGAGATGCAGCACGAGCTCGAGGTCGCCGGCATGCAGGGCTTCCTCGGCTCGATCGACGCCAACACCGGCGACACGCTCGTGGGCTGGGACACCGACCAGTTTCCCACCAACGTCTACCTGACGACCCAGATCATGTACTCGATCCTGAAGTACGGCGGCCTGGCCCCCGGCGGCATCAACTTCGACGCCAAGGTCCGCCGCGAGAGCTTCGAACCGGTCGATCTCTTCCACGCCCACATCGGCGGCATGGACGCCTTCGCGCGGGGCCTGAAGATCGCCGCGGCGATGCGGGCGGATGGCGCGATCCAGAAGCTGGTCGAGGAGCGCTACGCCTCGTGGTCGAGCCCGCTGGGCAAGCGGATCGAGGCCGGCACGGAGTCGTTCAAGTCGCTGGAGCAGGAGATGCTCAAGAAGGGCGAAGCGGAGGCGTGCAAGAGCGGCCGCCAGGAGCTCTTCGAGAACGTCATCAACTGCTATCTCTGAGCAGGCCGGGGCCGGCGGTCCGGCGGCACGCTGCCGCACCGCCCGCCCGGCGGCGATTCACTCGGGCCGCGTGACGGGCGCGGCCGCGGTTTCGAGCGCCGCGCGCGCGGCGGCGAGCTGCGCCGGATCGGTCACCTTGCGGCCCCGCGCGTCGGTGACGTGGAAGGCGTCCACCACCTGGTCGAGATAGGTGCCGATCTTCGCGGCCCTGACCGAGAGGCCCGCCTCGAAGAGGGCCTTTGCCAGGCCGTAGAGGAGGCCGACCGAGTCGTGCGCGAAGACCTCCACGATCGTGGCGTGCTCCGAACTCTCGTTGTCGAACAGCACCCGCACCGGAAACAGGGCCGCCGGATTGGTCTGCGGGGCGAACGGATTCCAGCAGCGCTGGAAGGTCGGCGCCTGATCGGCCTTCAGCGCGGCGCGGATCGCCGCCGCGATCTCCGCGAGCCGCTCCGCGGTCGGCTCGCCCGCGAAATCGGGGTCGAACACCGAGAAGTGGTCGATGACGATGCCGTCGTCGAGCGTGTGGATGTCGGCGGCCAGGATCTGCAGCCGCTGGCTGGTCAGGGCGCCGGTCACGCGATGGAAGATGCCGGGCGCCACGTGCTCGCGGGTGCCCACGGTGACGCCCACCGTCGATGTCTCCGGCTGCCACCGCGCCGAGGCGAAGACGCCGTCGGCCGGCAGGCGGGCGAGGCGGCCGAGTTCCTCCAGAATCCGGGCCGGCGCGGTGTCGCGCAGGTACGACGCCGGCAGTTCGCGGGCGATTCGCACCACCGGGTCGTCGGCCTCCCGCCCGGCGAGCAGCGGCTCGAGCGCCCGGCGGGCGCGGTCGGCGGCCACCGAAGGGCCCTCGCCGTCGAGATAGCCGAGCGTGCGGAAGTGGAGTTCGCCGAGCAGGTCCGCCTTCCATTTCGTCCAGGTGCCGGGCCCCACGGCGCTGACGTCGGCGGCGGTGAGCAGCGACATCATGCGCAGCACCTCGGGCGAGCCGACCTCGCAGGCGAACCGCACCACGAGGCTGTCGTCATCGACGTTCCGCCGGAAGGCGAGGTGGGCCATCGCCAGGTGCTTGAGCACGAGAAAGTGGACGATCTCCGCCTCGTCGGCGGGCAGTTCCAGCCGCGCCGCCACGTCGCGGGCCATCCGCGCCCCCACCTCGCTGTGATCCTCCACGTAGCCCTTGCCGAGGTCGTGGATCAGAAGCGCCAGCAAGAGCGGCCGCTTGCGTTTGACTTCTCGCCAGGTGGTGGCCAGCCAGCCCTCGTCCGCTGCGAAGCCGACCGCCCGCTCGACGGCGAGAATGCAATGCTCGTCCACGGTGTATTTGTGGTAGTTGTTGAACTGGAGCAGGTGGCGGGCGTGGGCGAACTCCGGGATCACGATCTCCAGCACGCCCACCTCGTGCAGCCGGCGGAGCGACGTGGCGAGCCCCTCCGGCCGGTCGAAGAGCGCGAGAAACGCGGCCCGCGCCGCCGCGTCAGGCTCCCGGGGCAGCGCCGCGACGCCGTCCCTCACCGCCTCCCAGGTGGCCCGCTCGATCGGCAGGTCGTAGAGCATCGAGAGTTCGACGAGCCGGATGACGGCGGCCACGCTCCCGGCGACCTGCGCGGCCTGGCCCGGCAGCGCACCGACATCGAGCGGTCCCACCCGATAGAGACCGTCCACGTGGTGGCCGAGCAGGCCCGTGGCCCACGCCCGGATCGGGTGCGGCCGGCGCAGGCCGTGCTGCAACGCCTCGACCGCGCGGACCACCCCGCGGGTGTGGCCGAAGTATTCGCGCATGAACCGCTCGACCCCCAGCAGCCCGTCGCGCGACTCGATGCCCCGGGCCTGCGCGATCCGCAGGTGCTGATCGCGGGTCAGGTCGTCGGCCGGGTTGCCGGCCGCCAGATGGGGGGGAATTGGCCCCCGCAGCAGAAACACGGCGGCCGCGCGCCGCGCGGGGGCGGCGCCGCGGGGCACGCCCCCCGCCCGCGCCCGGGGGGGGGGGGTGGG
>JBEIQP010000081.1:0-11623 GCA_040376455.1 Planctomycetaceae bacterium
CGATGACGACGTCGGCCGGCGCGTCCCAGGAATCGCTCACGGCGACGCCCGCGGGCGGCAGGCCGGCGAGCGTCCCCGCGTCAACGCCGCTCCGCGGATGCCCGGCCCGCTCGATCGCCGCGACCAGCCGCCAGGGCGTGGTGTCGCTGGCGGCGCAGGCGACGATGCGCTGGCCCATGCGGCCGGCGGCACCATGAACGACGAGACCGAGCGGGCTGCGTGACACAGGGAGCCTCCTGGAAGACGGGCGGCCGATGCAGGCTCGAACCGCGGGCCGGAAACGACTACCCGTAGAGGTCGATCGCCTGCACGATCTCGTCGAGGCGGTTGCCGACGCTCACCGACCGATTCGCGAAGCTGGCCCGGCTCACGCCGCGGCTGCCGAGCACCTCGTTGAAGAGCTTCTGGTCGGTGGTGTGATAGGCGACGGTCGCCGTGGGATCCTTGAGCTGGTGGCCGGTGAGGATGCAGACCACCCGTTCGTCCCGGCCGATCACGCCTTCCGCGACCAGTTGCCGCGCCCCGGCCACGCTGGCGGCGCTCGCCGGCTCGCAGCCCAGGCCGCCGGCACCCACCTGTGCCTTGGCGTCGAGGATCTCCTGCTCGCTCACCTCGCGCACCACGCCGTCGCAGACCTCGAGCGCCCGCAGGCACTTGTTGAGGTTGACCGGCCGGTTGATCTCGATGGCGCTGGCGATCGTGCTGGCCCGCCTCTGCTCGCGGTCAAGTTCGTCGTAGTAGTGGCAGGCCGGTGCGAGATCGGCCTTGCCCCCCTGCCACCGCAGGCCGCGCCGCGTGTAGAGCTCGTGGAGGGTGTTGGCGCCGGCGGCGTTGATCACGGCGAGCCGCGGCACGCGGTCGATGAGGCCGAGCTTCCGCAGTTCCGCGAAGGCCTTGCCGAAGGCGCTCGAGTTGCCGAGGTTGCCGCCGGGCACCACGATCCAGTCGGGCACCTCCCAGCCGAGCGACTCGAGCACGCGAAACATGATCGTCTTCTGCCCCTCGAGCCGGAAGGGATTGACGCTGTTGACCAGGTAGATGCCGAGCTTGCCCGACACCTCCTTGACGCGGGCCATGGCGTCGTCGAAGTCGCCCGCGATCTGGATCGTGAGGGCGCCGTAGTCGAGGGCCTGCGAGAGCTTGCCGTAGGAAATCTTGCCGGAGCCGATGAAGATGATGCCGCGCATCAGCCGCGTCACGGCGCAGTAGACGGCCAGCGAGGCGCTCGTGTTGCCGGTCGAGGCACAGGCGGCACGCCGGGCCCCGATCATGCGGGCATGCGTGAACGCGGCCGACATGCCGTTGTCCTTGAACGAGCCGGAGGGATTGAGGCCCTCGTACTGCAGGAAGAGCCGTCCCGGATTCGTCCCCACATACGCAGAGACGCCGTCCGACGGGGCGAGCATCGTCTGCCCCTCGCCGATCGTGACGACCGACTCGCGGGGCGCGTACGGCAGCAGTTCGTGAAACCGCCACACGCCGCTGAAGGCGAGGGGGTCGCTCCGCCGCATCCACTTCCGCTCGAAGAACTCGAACGAGTTCGGCGGCCGCAGCCGGTCCCAGTCGTATTCCACGTCGAGCAGATTGCCGCACGACGGGCAGGCCGTCAGCACCTCGTCCACGGAGAACGTGGCCGCGCACGCAGGGTCGATGCACCGCTGAAAAGCGAGATCGGTTCGCGCGGCGACGGCCAAGAGGATGCTCTCCACGGACTTCCCCCCAAGGATCGGCAGGCGAGCCCACGCCGCTGTGGAGGAGTTTTGAGCGGGGTCCAAAGACCCTACGGGGTCAAAGGTAGGTCACGGTTTCGCCGGCAGCAAGGTTTACCCAACCGGTCGTCCGCTCACCGCCGGGACCGATCCCCACGGATCCGGCCTGCCAGTTTGACAGGCACCGGCTCGGCCTGCTATCCTTACAAGGCTACGCGCTCCCGGGCCGGCCAGGGGGCGGCTGTTCGTCCAGCAGGCGGGTCAACACCATGAAAGCGGCGGAACTGAAGGTCTTCAAGACGACGTTGGAAGCGATGCGGTCACGGCTGCGCGGGGATGTTTCGACGATGGCCGACGCGGCCCTGCGGAAGACGCGGTCGGAGGCGAGCGGCGATCTGTCGAGCATGCCGATCCACATGGCCGACATCGGATCCGACGCCTACGAGCAGGAATTCACGCTCAGCCTGATGGCCAACGAGGAGGACACGCTCGCGATGGTCGAGCAGGCGCTCCAGCGGATTCGGGACCGGAAGTTCGGCGTCTGCGAGGAGTGCGAGAGCGTGATCTCGAAGAAGCGGCTCGAGGCGATCCCGTTCGCGTCGCTGTGCATCCGCTGCGCCGAGAAGCAGGAGAGCGGTCCGGGCAGTCGTCCGAGGCAGCCGCGGTAACCGCCCCCGCAACGCCCCATCGACGACCTGGTCGGTCCCGATTTCCTGAAAGCGTTCCGGGACGGAAGGGAACCCGCGGTCGGAGCAGGCCGGAAGCACATGATGTCCGCCGCGAGACGAGGCTGGTTTCTTTTCGTTGCCGTGGCGCTCGCCGCGACGGTGGCCGATCTCGCCACGAAGGGGTGGATTTTCGGCCTCCTGGGCATGCCCGGCGAGCGGAAGCCGATCGGCCTCGTGCCGGGAATCCTGGCGCTGGAGACCAACCTCAACGAAGGCGCGCTCTTCGGCATGGGGCAGGGGATGGGGATGGTCTTCGCCGGCATCTCCGTGGTCGCGATCGGCGGGATCCTCGGCATGATGGCCCGGCAGTCCACGCGGTCCGATCGCTGGCTGGTGATGGCGCTGGGGCTGATCGTCGGCGGCATCCTCGGCAACCTCTACGACCGGCTCGGCCTTCCGGGGCTCGTCTGGCACGCGCCGCTGGCGCGGCAGGGCCAGCCCGTCCTCGCGGTCCGCGACTGGATCCACTTCACGCTGCCCGGCGTGATCGACTGGCCGATCTTCAATCTCGCCGATTCCTGGCTGGTGATCGGCGCCGGCATCCTCGTCCTGATGTCGCTGCGGCAGCCGGCGGACGGTCCGGCCGGCGGCGGGGCAGCGCCTGGAGACACCCCGTGACCGCGCCTTCCGCTCCAGATTCGCGGCCGCCGCTCGGGCTCCCCGACGGCCCGGTCGCGGCGCGGCTCGAGGTGGCGTTGGCCGCCACGCGGCTGGCCGCGGCCGAGACGCTCCGCCGCTTCAACGACCCCACGCTCACAGTGGACGAGAAGGCCGACCGCTCGCCGGTGACGGAGGCCGACCGGGCCGCCGAGGCGATCCTGCGCCGCGAGTTGCTCGGCGGTTTTCCCGACGACGCCTTCCTCGGCGAGGAGACCGGAGCGACCGCCGGCACCTCGGGCTACGAGTGGGTGGTCGATCCGATCGACGGCACGAAATCGTTCATCCGCGGCGTGCCGCTCTACGCCACGCTCGTCGGCTGCCGCCGATCGGGCGCGGGCGTGATCGGGGTCATCGCGATCCCGGCCCTGGACGAGCTCGTCTACGCGGCCGCGGGCGGCGGCGCCTGGCACGTCCGTGGCGGCGGTCCCGCGGCGGCCGCGCGGGTGTCGGCCCGGCCCGTGCTGGCCGAGGGGCTGCTCTGCACGAGCGACTTCACCTCCTTCGCGGGCTGGTCCGGCGGCGCGGCGGCGGGCGCGGCGGCGCGGCGCGGCGTGGAGTCGGCCTGTCGGATCGCCCGCACATGGGGCGATGGCTACGGCTACCTGCTCGTGGCCACGGGCCGCGCCGAGGTGATGATCGACCCGCAGATGAACCGCTGGGATGCGGCCGCCGTGGAAACGGTGGTCCGCGAGGCGGGCGGGCGCTTCACCGATTGGCACGGCCGCGACCGGATCGACTCTGGCGACGGGCTCGCGACCAACGGCCTCGTCCACGCCGAAGTGCTGCGGCTGATCGGGCAGGCCTGACGATCCGGCGGAAGGCTCGGCCGGCCCGGAAGGCCGAAACGCCGACGCCGGGACGAGGTCTCGGGCCGTTCGGGAAGTCCGCCTTGCGAAATCTGGGCCAAAAGCTACATTCGGAGGCTCGGTTTCACCCGCCTTCAGCAGTCAAAGAGCTTTTCCGTGGCACGTTCCTGTCAGGTTTGCGGCAAGGGTTTTTCGGTCGGCAATCAGGTCACCACCCGCGGCAAGGCGAAGTACCTGGGCGGCGTCGGCACCAAGGTCACCGGCATCTCGCGCCGCAAGTTCAAGCCGAACCTGCAGCGTCTCCGCGTCACGGTCGGCAAAGGCACGAACACGACCCTGCTCGTCTGCACCCAGTGCATCAAGAGCGGCGGCGTGGCGAAGTTGGTCCGTCAGCAGCCGTTCCGCCTGCCGAAGGTGGACAAGGCATCGAAGCCGGTGGCGGAGGAGGCGGTGCCGTCCGGTCCCCGCGCCCGCCCCTAATTCCAGCCCGGCTCCACGCCCCGACCGTCCATGACACTCTCCCGCCAGGAAGTCGCGAAGGTGGGCTCGCTCGCGCGGCTCGCCCTTTCCGACGACGATCTCGAGCGGATGACCGGTGAACTGTCGAAGATCGTGGGGCTCGTCTCGCAGTTGGGCGAGCTCGACACCGCGGCGATCGAGCCGCTGGCCCACCCCCTCGACACGCAAAACGTCTTCCGCGACGACGTTCCCCGGCCGTCGCTCTCCACGGCCGAGGCGCTGCAGTCGGCGCCGCGGCATGACGGCGAGTGCTTCCTGGTGCCGGCGGTGCTCGGCGAAACGGGAGCCGCCTGAGCCGCGGAATTTCAGCCATGCAGTTGCTCGAACGCTCCGCCGCCGATCTCGTCGCCGCCGTCCGGCAGGGAGACATCTCCGCCGTGCAGTGCGCCGAGGCCTTCCTGCAGCGGATCGAAAAGACGGACGGCGCGATCAACGCGTTTTTGAAGGTCGATCGCGAAGGCGCGCTGGCCCGCGCCGCCGACATCGACGCCCGCCGCAAGGCCGGCAAGCCGCTCGGCCCGCTCGCGGGCCTGCCGGTGGCGGTGAAGGACGTGCTCTGCACCGCCGATCTGCCCACGACCTGCGCCTCGAAGATGCTCCGGGACTTTCGGCCTCCGTACGACGCCGAGGTGGTGGCCCGGCTGCGTGCGGCCGACGCCGTCATCGTCGGCAAGACCAACATGGACGAGTTCGCCATGGGCGGCTCGAACGAAAACTCGGCGTTCGGCGCGGTCCACAATCCCTGGGATGTGTCCCGCGCCCCCGGTGGATCGAGCGGCGGATCGGCGGCCTGCGTGGCGGCCGACATGGCGCCCGTGGCGATCGGCTCCGACACGGGCGGCTCGATCCGGCAGCCCGCGGCCCTCTGCGGGATCACGGGGCTCAAGCCGACCTACGGCACCGTCAGCCGCCGCGGACTGATCGCGTTTGCGTCGAGCCTCGATCAGGTGGGGCCGATGGCCCGTTCGGCCGCGGACTGCGCGCTGGTCATGGAGACGATCGCCGGCCACGATCCGGGCGATTCGACCTCGCTGGCCGGTCCCGTGCCGCGCTACACCGACATGCTCGAGCAGCCGCTCACCGGCCTGCGGATCGGCCGCGTGGCCGAGCACTTCGCCGAGGGGCTCGACCCGGAGGTGGCCCGCGGCGTCGAGGAGGCGTTCGCGGCGTTCAAGGCGGCCGGGGCCACGATCCACGACGTGAAGCTGCCGCATGCCCGGTACGGCATCCCCACCTACTACCTGATCGCGCCCTGCGAGGCCTCGAGCAACCTGGCCCGGTACGACGGCGCCCACTACGGCCACCGGGCCGAGCCGGGGAAGGGCTCCGGCGGCTTCGAGTCGCCTCTCGTGGAGATGTATTGCCGAAGTCGATCCGAGGGGTTCGGCCCCGAGGTGAAGCGGCGGATCATGCTCGGCACCTACGCCCTCTCGGCGGGCTACTACGACGCCTACTACGCCAAGGCGCTCCGCGTGCGCCGGCTCATCCGCCAGGACTACCTCGACGCCTTCCAGCAGGTCGATCTGATCGGCGGCCCGACGTCGGCCACGGCCGCATTCAAGCTCGGCGAGAAGTCGAACGATCCCCTGGCGATGTATCTCGTGGACATGTACACGGTGACCGCCAACCTGGCCGGCATCGGCGGCATTTCCTTCCCCTGCGGCTTCACGAAGTCGGGCCTGCCCATCGGCTTCCAACTGCAGGGGCCGGCGCTGGCCGAGCCGCTTCTGCTTCGCGCCGCCGACCGCTACCAGCGGCTGACCGACTGGCACCTCCGCCGCCCGAAACTGCCCGCCTGACCACGCGACCATGTCCGCAGCCCATTCCGCCGCCGATCCCTACACGACCATCATCGGGCTGGAGGTGCACGTCCAGCTGCAGACGCGCACGAAGCTCTTCTGCGGCTGCTCCACGACGTTCGGGGCGGCGCCGAACACGCAGGTCTGTCCGACCTGCCTGGGGCTGCCGGGCTCGCTGCCGGTGATGAACCGCCAGGCCTTCGATCTGGCCGTCCGGGCGGCGCTCGCGCTCGACTGCACGATCGCCGCGTTCACGAAGTGGGATCGGAAGAACTACTTCTATCCCGACCTTCCCAAGGGCTACCAGATCAGCCAGTTCGACCTGCCGTTCTCCTCCGACGGGCAGTTGGAGGTGATCGATCCGAAGGGGGCCTGGTCGCGGCGCGTGGGGATCATCCGCGTGCACCTCGAGGAAGACGCCGGCAAGAGCATGCACGACGAGGCCGCCGGCACGGCCGACACGCGGATCGACCTCAACCGCGCCGGCACGCCGCTCTGCGAGATCGTCACCCAGCCCGACCTGCGGTCGCCCCAGGAGGCCCGCGCCTGGCTGAACGAGCTCAAGCTCCTGCTCGTCTATCTCGGCGTGAGCGACTGCAACATGCAGGAGGGGAGCCTGCGGGTCGATGCCAACATCAACCTCCACATCCCGCAGGCCGACGGCCGGATCGCCAAGACGCCGATCGTCGAGATCAAGAACATGAATTCGTTCCGCTCGGTGGAGCGGGCCCTCACCTACGAGGCGGCGCGGCAGTGGGAGGAGTGGCAGGCCACGAAGGTCGAGATGGGCAAGATGCCCAAGCAAACCCGCGGCTGGGATGATCCGGCGGGCGTCACCCGGCCGCAGCGGCAGAAGGAGGAGTCGAGCGACTACCGCTACTTCCCCGAGCCCGACCTGGTGCCGGTGACGGTGTCGGCCGAGCAGGTCGCCGCCGCGCGGGCCGCGATGGGCGATCCGCCCACCGTGCTCCGTCGGTCGCTCGAGGCGACGTGGAAGATCTCCGCCTACGACGCCGACGTGCTCGTGAACCAGGGCAGGGATCTGGTGGCCTACTTCGAGGAGCTTGCCGGGCTCGTCGGCGAGGGCAAGGTGGCGAGCAACTGGATGCAGCAGGACGTACTGCGAACGCTCAACGAGCGGGGGGGCGCGATCGGCGACTTTCCGGTCCGCCCGGCGGCCGTCGCCGACATCATCGGCCGGATCACGCGGGGCGACTTCGACACCAGCCGGGGCCGCGAGATCTTCGCCGAGGTGCTCGCCAGCGGCCGGTCGGTGGCCGACGTGGTCGCGTCGCTGGGCATCGCCGCGGTGGGCGACGACGAACTGACCTCGCTGTGCCACGAGCTGATCGCCGAGAACCCGAAGATCGTCGCCGACGTGCGCGGGGGCAAGGAGCAGGCGGCCGCCGGGCTGATCGGCCAGGCCAAGAAGAAGAATCCCAACGTGAATCCCGGCAAGGTCCGGGCGCTCTGTCTCGAACTCATCCGCGCGATGCCGTGAGCCCGGGCCGCCGCAGGATGCGGCGACCGCCGACCGTCGAAAACCTCGGCTTTTCGACCGGTCGGCCACGTGGACAAAGGCCATGCAGGGCTTTGGTCACGGATACTGAGAACAACCAGCCATGTCGCGCGTCGTCACGCTCACCACCGATTTCGGCGCCGGCAGCGTGTATGTGGCCGAGCTGAAGGGCCGGCTCCTGCACGCCACCGCCACCTTCACGCTCGTCGACATCTGCCACGACGTTCCCGCGCACGACGTCCGCGCCGCGGCCTGGCTCGTCGGTCAGGCCTGCTTGGCGTTTCCGCCCGGGTCGCTGCACGTCGTCGTCGTCGATCCGGGCGTAGGCACGGCCCGGCGGCTCGTGTGGGCGAAGCTCGGCACGATCGGCGCGCAGCAGAACTTCCTCTGCCCCGACAACGGCGTGCTCTCCTGGGCCCTCAGGCGGTCGCCCCTCGCGACGGCGCGGTCGATCGCCGTGCCCGCCAACGCGTCGAAGACGTTCCACGGCCGCGACGTGCTCGCGCCCGCGGCCGTTCGGCTGATCGACGGCATGGCTCCGGCGATGCTCGGCGATCCGCTCGACCACCTGGAGACGTGGCCCCTGCCGGAGGCCCGCGAGACCGCGGCCGGACTCGTCGGCGAGGTGATCCACGTGGATGCGTTCGGCAACCTGATCACGAATCTGCCCGAGGCGATCGTGCCGCGGCTTCTGGCCGCCGGCAGGCTCCGCGTCGGCCCGCACGAGATCACGACCGTCGTCGGCACCTACGGCGACGCCGCGCCGGGCACGCCCGTGGCCCTCGTCGGCTCACAGGGCTTCATCGAGGCGGCCGTGGTCGCCGGCCGCGCCGCCGACGTCCTCGGCGCCGGCGTCGGCACGCCGGTCGTCCTCGAGCAGCCGGGCCCCTGAAGGCGGGCCTGCGTCATGCCGGCTTCCGCGTGAGGCTCGCGGCGCGGCGTGCCGTCGCTACACTCGCGTCATGACGTTCGCCGACCTCGCCCACTTCGACCGCCACCACGTCTGGCACGCCTTCACCCAGATGGAGGAGTACGAGCCGCTCCTGATCGAGCGGGGCGAGGGCTGCTGGCTCATCGACACCGACGGCAACCGCTACCTCGACGGCTCGGCGAGCATGTGGTGCAACGTGCACGGACACCGCCACCCGCGGCTCGACGCGGCGCTCGCGGCCCAGGCGGGGAAGGTCGCGCACACCACGAACCTCGGCCTCTCCAACCCGACGACGGTCGAGTTCTCGCGGCGGCTCGTCGAGGTCGCGCCCCCCGGCCTGGAGAAGGTCTTCTTCTCCGGCGACGGGTCGAGCGCGATCGAGGCGGCGCTCAAGATGAGTTTTCAATACTGGCTTCAGACCGACCCGCCGCAGCCGGCCCGCTCCCGGTTCGTCGCCATCGGGGAGGCCTATCACGGCGACACGCTCGGCGCGATCGGCGTCGGCGGCGTGGACCGGTTCACCGCGATGTTCGCCCCGCTCACGTTCGAGGCAATCCGGCTGCCGTCGCCGGGCGGCCCGTGCCCCCACACCGGCAGGCCCGCGCCGGCGCTCGACGAATCGCTCGCCGCGCTCGATCGCATCCTCGCCGACCGCGCGGGCTCGGTCGCCGCGGTCATCATGGAGCCGCTCGTGCAGGCGGCCGCTGGAATCTACGTGCACCCGGCGGGGTTCCTGCGCGGCGTCCGCGACCTCACCCGCAAGCACGACGTGTTCCTGATCCTCGACGAGGTGGCCACCGGCTTCGGCCGCACCGGCACGATGTTCGCGTGCGCGCAGGAGGCCGTGTCGCCCGACTTCCTCTGCCTCGCCAAGGGGCTGACGGGGGGCTACCTGCCGATGGCGGCCACCCTCACGACCGAACGGGTCTGGAACGCCTTCCTCGGCAGCCACGCCGACCGGCGGACGTTCTTCCATGGCCACACCTACGGCGGCAATCCGCTCGCCGCCGCCGTCGGGATCGCGTCGCTCGACGTCTTTCGCGACGAGCGGGTGCTGGAGTCGCTGCCGCCGAAGATCGCACGACTGCGCGAGCAGGTCGGGCGGCTCGCGGAGCTCGACCACGTCGGCGGCGTGCGGCAATGCGGCCTCGTGGCGGGGCTCGATCTCGTGGCCGACAAGGCCACGGGCGCGGCCTATCCGTGGCAGGAAAAGCGCGGCACGCGGGCCTGCCTCGCCGCGCGGCGGCACGGCGCGCTCCTCCGCCAGTTGGGCGACGTGGTCGTGATCATGCCGCCGCTCTGCGTCTCCATGGAGCAGATCGACCAGCTCGCCGCCGCCGCCGAGGCGGGCATCCGCGAAGCCACGGCCTAGGCCGCCGCGGAATCGCCGGGCCGGGGCCCGACCCTCACTGCACGACCGACTTGCTCCCTTCGGTCGAGCCGCCGATCGGGGCGCCGTCCGGCATCGGCCGGCCCGCGGTGGGAATGCCCAAGCGGTGCAATTCCTCGCGAACCTGCCGATAGGCCGGAAAACTGTCGGGATAACACCAGAGCGTCACCGTGGACTCGGGCTTCGCGCCGGAGAGCGTGCGGCGAAATCGGGACGAGGATCCCATGGCCTCTTCGACCGTCTCGCCGGCATCCGCGCTCACGGGCCGCACCAGCCATTCGCGCGAACGAATCAGGATCTGCCCCCGCGCCTGGTCGATCTTCGCCTCGATCACGTAATCGAGCGTAAAGCCCTGTTCCGGCCCGACCGTCTCCACCCGCGAGGCGAGCTGCGTGATCGCCCCCGAGTGCCGCTGGGTTTGGGCCTTCGCCCGCTCGAACAGTTCCTCGAGCGGAATGTAGGCGATCCGGCCACCGGCGAGGCGGAAGTGGATCTCCTCGCCGTTGACGGTGCGGCCGATCGGCGTCGGGAACGCGAGCACCTCCTGCGTGGTCGCCGGCAGGTGCACGAGCCCCTCCAACTCAAGCTTGCACTGTTCGATCTCCCCCTCGAGGGCGCGCCGCCGGACGGCCGCTTCGGCCGCCGCGACCCGCGCGGCGTCGGTCTCCTGCTTCCGCTGACCGAGCACCACCTTCGCGGCCGACACGGCGGTCGCCAACTGCAACCGGGCGTCGGCGGCATGGACGGCGGCGGTCGCGACGGTGCGGGCCTGCGTCTGAAGCTGGTCGATCTCGCCTTCGGTCGAGGCGACGGTTTCGTCGAGGTCGCCCACCTCCTGCTCGAGGGCGGACGCCTGCGGGGCGGGCGGCGTCAGCACGATGTGCTGCACGCGGGCACCGATCACCATCACCAGGATGATCAAGATGCCGACGATGTTGGTGACGACGTTGAGGAACGAGTCTTGTCCCGCGGAACTGATGTCTTCCGGCCTGGGGCGTGGCATGGCGGCGATTCCGTTGGCTGGTGGGCTGGCTGGGTCAGCGGGCGGGAACGGTCCGGCTCGTGCGCTCGACGGGCGGCAGCGGACGGATGTCGGCCCGGTATTCGCCGGTGCGGCGGGTGTCGAGGCCGCTGTCGGCGAGCAACCGTTCCAGATCCTCCCGACGCCCGCGGCCGTCCGCCGTCTCCGAGAGGACCAATTCCGGCTTCCAATACATCCGGTCGCCCGCGATTCCCCAACGGCCGACCTTCGCGTGAACGGCCGTGACGAGCAGATCGACCGATTCGGCCGTCTCGCTGCCGAGCGGAATCCGCGATTCGACGCGGCTTCCGCCATCGGCGAGGACGCGGAGTTCGCTCGCGGCACACTCGACTCGAATCGGTCGTCGCAGGGGGATCGGCCGGTCGTTCGTGGCCAGGCTCGCCCAGTTGCTGCCGCGTTTGCCCGCGAGCGACGCCGACGCCGACGAACCTCCCGACGCACCCGTCATGGAGACCGCCGCGCCGGACTGGCCCGGCTGCGCGAGCCCCGGCATGGAGGGGCCGAGGCCGCCGCCACCGCC
>JBEIQP010000057.1:0-18256 GCA_040376455.1 Planctomycetaceae bacterium
GCCAGATGGAGGTCATTGCGCACCCGCATCAGAAACTCGGCGGCCTCGCGCAGCGCGGCGGCGTCGCCGCGGGACAGGCCCCCGGCCAGCACCAGGTCGTCGAGGGTGTCGGCGCCGTGGAGGATCCGGCCGAGCCAGTGCACCAGTTGGATGTCGCGCAGCCCGCCGGGCGACCGCTTCACGTTCGGCTCGAGCAGGGCGACGGTCTGGCCAAACTTGTCGGCCTCCTCGCGGCGGGCGCCGAGGATCCGGTCGGCGGCGCGGTGCGGCGCCCGCGCCAGCGTGGACCGCAGCCGGCCGGCCATCCGCGGCACGAGTTCGGCGTTGCCGTCGAGCGTGCGGCAGTCGAGCAGCGAGCTCATGATCGTGGCGTCGCCCGCCGCGAGCCGGCAGGCCTCCTGCACCGTCCGCACGCTCTGGCCGGCGTTGAACCCGGCGTCGAAGAGATCCTGCAGGAGCCGCTTCGCCGCGGCCGCGACCGGGGCGTCCGCCTCGCCGTCGTGCAGCAGCATCAGATCGACGTCGGAGTGCGGCGCCATCTGCCGCCGGCCGTATCCACCATGGGCCACGAGGGCGGCGTGCCGCCGGACGGCGGCGGCCTCCCCCTCGGGCATCTCCTCCACCAGCGACCGCCAGATGTCGAGCACGATCGCGTCGCAGAGTTCCGAGGCCAGCGTGCAGGTCTGCACGCCCGGCGCGCCGGCGGCATGCTGGGCGGCGATCCGCGTCCGCAGTTCCAGGAGCGCCGCGGCCGCCCGGGTGACCGCCGGGCGGAAGCCCGCGGCCTGCGTCGCCGATGCCGCCGGATGCGCCGCCGTCATGTGGGAATCCAGGGATCGTCCGCCACGTGCTCCTGGCGGTTGGCGACGCGGGCCAGCACGAAGAGCAGGTCGCCGAGCCGGTTGAGATATTCGATCGCGTTGGCCGGGATCGTCGCGCCCGGCTGCACCGAGAGGGTGACCACCCGCCGCTCCGCGCGGCGGCAGACCGTCCGCGCGACGTGAAAGGCCGACGCCAACGGCGTGCCCGTGGGCAGGATGAAGCACTTCAGCGGATCGAGCGTCGCCTCGTGGACGTCGATCGCGGATTCGAGCGCCTCGACGTGGGCCGCAGTGATCCGCTCGTCGCTCGAATCGGGCGTGGCGAGTTGCGCGCCGAGGTCGAAGAGTTCGCACTGGATGCGGCGCAGCAGGGAGTCGAAGCCGGCGGCGGCCCGGTGGGTGCGCACCGCGCCCAGATGGCTGTTGAGTTCATCGACCGTGCCAAACGCCTCGATCCGGGCGTGGTCCTTGCGGACGCGTGGCCCGCCAAAGAGCCCCGTCTCGCCGGCGTCCCCGGTCTTCGTGTAGATCTTCATGCCAGCGTGCCTCCTGCGGGTGCGAATCCTCAGCGTATACTGGACGCCATGCTGAAAACCTGCAACCTGCGATCGCTCGCCGCCGCGCTTGCGGTGATTTGGGCCGCGTCCGCCAGCCGGGCGGAAGAGCCGGCCGCCCCGTCCGCGCTCGAGGCCCGGTATCTCTCGCCGCCGGTGCGGATCACCGAGGGGATGCCGAAGGCGGGGGAGGGATACTTCTCCCCGGACGGCCGCCGCATCTGTTATCAGGCCGTGCCCGACGGCTATCCGTTCTACCAGATCTACGTGCAGGACTTCGACGCAACCGCGCCGCGTCCCGCCGTGCCGCGGCGCGTGAGTTCCGGCCGCGGCCGCACCACCTGCAGTTGGTTCTCGCCCGACGGCACCCGCCTCCTCTTCGCGTCGAGCCACCTCGACCCCGATCTCGACGGCACCGAGAAGGCGGCCCGCGCCCAGGCCGAGGAGGATGCCCGCACCGGCAGGCGCCGCCGGTATCAGTGGGACTTCGACCCGGCGATGGACCTCTTCACCGCCTCCCTCGACGGCTCCGACCTGGTGCGGCTCACGAAGGAGCCTGGCTATGACGCGGAGTGCTCCTTCTCGCCCGACGGGAAGCGGATCCTCTTCGTCAGCGACCGCGACGGCGATCCCGACATCTACGTGATGGACGCCGCCGGTGGCCCCGCGACGCAGTTGACCAACGCCCCGGGGTATGACGGCGGGCCGTTCTACTCCCCCGACGGCCGCTGGATCGCCTATCGCACCGACCGCGTCGAGAAGGACAACCTCCAGATCCACGTCATGAAGGCGGACGGCACCGGCGACACCGCGCTCACGCAGGGCAAGGGCGTTCGCTGGGCGCCCTACTGGCATCCGCGGAAGCCCTGGCTGATCTGGACCGGCGCCGACCACTCCGATCCGACGCAGCGGCCGAATTACGATCTCTGGATCGCCCGCTACGAGGCCACGGACGACGCGTTCCGGATCGGCGCACCGATCCGGCTCACCGACCACGAAGGGGCCGACGTGCTGCCATCCTTCTCGCCCGACGGCACGCTGCTGCTCTGGACCGCGAGCCGTGGCGGCGACGGCGGCGGCCGGGGGGCGTCGAGCCAGTTGTGGGTGAGCCGCCTCGACCTCGAGGCCATCGAGCGGGCATTGGACAGCGGAGCGAAACCATGAGCGGAGTCCAGACGACGAACCGGGCCCGGGCGATCGCGATGATCGGCGGCGGCCAGATGGCGCTGGCCCTCGCGGAGGGATTCTGCCGCGCGGGGCTGCTCGAGGCCGCCGACATCATCGTGCACGATCCGCATCCGCCGGCCCGCGAGCGGCTGGCCTCCCGCGTGCCCGGCGTGCGGTTCGCCGCCACGGGCGCCGAGGCGGCGGCCGCGGCCCCGATCGTGATCCTGGCCGTGAAGCCGCAGCAGGCGGCGGCGGCCTGTCGCGAGTGTCAGCCGGCCCTCGGGCCCGACGCCGTCGTCGTGTCGATCGTGGCCGGCCTGTCCACGGCGACGCTCGCCGCCCTGACGGGCACGTCGCGGATCGTCCGCGTGATGCCCAACACGCCCTGCCTCGTGGGCCGCGGCGTGTCGGTGGTGTGTCGCACGCCCGACGTGCCGGCGGCCGACCTGGATCGGATCCTGAAGCTGCTCGGCGCCGTGGGCCACGTCCACGAGGCGGACGAATCGCAACTCGACGCGGTCACGGGCCTGTCGGGCTCCGGGCCGGGCTTCGTGGCGCTCCTGGTGGAGGCGCTCTCCGACGGCGGCGTGAAGGCGGGGCTGCCCCGTCCCCTGGCGCTGGCGTTGGCGGTCGAGACGCTGTCGGGCACCGCCGCGCTGCTGGAACAGACCGGCGAACACCCCGCGCAAGTGAAGGACCGGGTCTCGAGCCCCGGGGGCACCACGATCGCGGGCCTCGCGGTACTCGAGCAGCGGGGCGTGCGCGGGGCGCTGATCGACGCCGTCGTGGCGGCCGCGACGCGGGCCCGCGAACTCGGCCAGCAGTCGGCCCCGCGCTGACGGCCCCGGGCCCGTCAGCCGGCATGCGACCCGATCACTTCTTCTTCTTGGCGGCCTTCTTCGCCCGCTTCGCCGACGCCGGCCGGGCGGCCGACTTTTTCTTGGCCTTCTTCGCCGCCGTCGTTCCGGTCCGACCCTTGGCACCGCCGAAGATGGCGTCCCAGCCGGAGGCATACGTGCCCGTGCTGCCCACGCGAATGACCGACATGTGATTCACTCCTCTGCAGGGTCGCGGCGTTCGAACGGCGGCCCCGCCACAAACAAGACGGCGACCGCGCGAGAACCGTTCTCTACCGGTCGCGTTGCGGGCGTGTCAAGCAGCGTTGCGACGCCGCGGCCTCATTCCGGGCCCACGATCTCGAGGTGCACTCGGCCATACGCGGCGGGCAACGACCGCCGACCGTGGGCCGCGGTGCCGGCGGCAGGCGGCGGCACGGGATCGGCACCGTCGGCCCCTGCGAGCGGCATCAGCACGAGCACGTTGCGATCGCGGAGCAGGGGCGTGATGTCGGTGCGATAGGCGTCGGCGGCGGGGCAGGCCGGCAGCGTCACCTCGTTCACCACGAGCGTGCAGGCTGCGGGCCGCTCGATCGCCAGCCAGACCCGCTCCCCGGCGCCGAGGCCCGACGGCCTGCCGAACCGCCGCGTCCAGCCTGCCGGCCCGGGCGTCTCCCATGCCTGTCCCAACTGGATGACGTGCGGCTCCTTCATGGCACCACCACCGCCCGGCCGATGGTCTCGCCGCGGAGCATCCGCTCCCCCCAGCCGCCCACGCCGTCGAGGCCGATGGTCGTCACGGGAAAGTGGTCGCGCACCGTCGGCCACACCGCTGCCAGCCGCGGCCAGAGGGCCCGCCGATCCTCCTGGGTGGCCATCGTGGCCGCGTCGATCCCCGCCAGGGTGACGCCGCGCAGGATGAAGGGGTGCACGGTGGTGTCGAGCCGCACGCCGCCCGCCATGCCGATCGCCGCGACGGCGCCGCCGGTCCGCACGCTGCGCA
Organism: Planctomycetaceae bacterium; assembly: GCA_040376455.1. Classification (GTDB taxonomy): domain Bacteria; phylum Planctomycetota; class Planctomycetia; order Pirellulales; family UBA1268; genus QWPN01. Next base: position 4,382 of record JBEIQP010000057.1, read on the forward strand.
GGATGTCGGCGAGCAGCGGCCCGCCGACCGTGTCGATGACGCCGGCCCAGCGGCCACGGGCGAGCGAGGCGGTCCCGGCGGCGACGATCGAATCGGGCGCGGCCACCTCGGTCGCGCCGAGCGACCGAAGCGGGTCGCGGGCCGACTCCTTGCGGGTGCAGGCCACCACCCGATGGCCGGCCGCCGCGAGGCAGGCGACGGCCAGCATCCCCACGCCGCCGCTGGCGCCGGTCACGAGCCAGTCGGGTTCGGCCGCATCCGGTTTGCCGTGCCGCCGATCGACGAGCGCGGCGAGTCGATCGCAGGCGAGCAGCACCGTCAGGCCGGCGGTGCCCATGGCCATCGCGTCGCGGGCCGAGAGTCCGGGCGGCCGCGGCAGGATCGTCGCGGGCGGCGTCCGGAGCGTGGTGGCGAATCCGCCGTGGCGGGTCTCCCCCATGCCGTTGCCGGTGCAGACCACCGCCGCGCCGGCGGCGAGCCCGGCCGCCGCCGCGAGGAGCGTGCCGGCGGCATCGATCCCGGGCACCAGCGGCGAGATCCGCATCACCCCCGGATGCCCGGAGCAGGCGAGGGCGTCTTTGTAGTTGAAGCCCGCGGCCTCGACTCGAATCTCCGCGGGAGCGGCCGCTTCCGGGGCGGCCTCCGGTCGCGCGGCCTCCCACGGGAGCGGTTTCACGCCGCCTGTCGCGCGGCCCTCGGCGTCGCGGACGACGAGCCAGCAGTGTCCGCCGCCGGAGCGGCCTGCCGCGGCGTGTTCTGTCGCACTCGGGCACATCGGGATGCTTCCTGCCGGCGGCGTGGCGAAACCCGAAACGGGACCGGCCGCGGTCGAACCGTTATACTCTCCGGACCGGTCGAACCTGCTGCGAACGGCGTCGCAGACCGACCCCGCGATCCTCGTGCAACCGTCCGGTTGCCGGCAACCACAGGAGCCTCTGCAGACGATGGGAAACGCTCTCGAGTTCACCGAAAAAAACTTCCACAGCGACGTGCTCGATTCGTCGGTGCCCGTGCTGGTCGATTTCTGGGCGCCCTGGTGCGGCCCGTGCCGGATGATCGGACCGGCGATCGAGGAACTGGCGGCTGAAAACGCCGGCTCGTTCAAGGTGGGCAAGGTGAACGTGGACGACAACCAGGGGCTCGCGATGGCCTACAACGTCGCCAGCATCCCCACCATCATGATCTTCAGCGGCGGCAAGATGGTGCAGCAATTCATGGGCGTCCAGCCCAAGGCGAAGCTGCAGCAGGCGCTCGACGAAGCCAAGTCGGTCTAAAGCCGGCGGCGGCGGTCCGGCGTTTCATCCGGGAATCACCCAGCATGCGTCGCGCGGGATCGAGCGGGCCGTTCCGGCGTCGGGTTGCGACCGTGATGCTCCTGCTGGCGGCAGCCTCGCTGTGCGGCCCTGGCGCCGCACGGCCGGCCGCTCGTGCCGCCGAGCCTCAGCCGGCGGGGCAGCCGGCTGAGGCCGATGCCGACCTGACCAGGGTGGCGAATCTCGGCGGCCTGCAGGCCGCCGAGATTGTCCGCCGGCAGCAGGAGAAGCCGCGCGTGCCGGTGGCCCGCACCGCCGCCGAGATCGAGCCCGTGCTGCAGCGCGGGCCGTTCGACAACGATGGCGAGCGGGTCAACGCGCGGCAGCACATCCAGTACATGCTGCGGAACCTGCCGCCCAACGAGCCCAACCCGCTCCTGCGATTCCTCGTCGAGACGCAGAGCCGCAACAGCCAGCAGTGGGCCAACACCTTTGCGGATTGCCTCCACCTGCCTGCCGTGACGCGGCTGTCGGACGAGGCCGCCGCGTCGCTCGCGCTGTTCGAGGGCACGCTCACGCTCCAGAATCTTAAGGAATTGCGTTCCGCCTCGCTCGCGGAGAAGCTCGCCCGCCAATCGGTCGTCCGGCTGAACTCCGTCCGGGTGCTGTCGCGGGAAGCGGCCGACGCGCTGGCGGCCCACCCGGGCAACCTCCACCTGCACTTCCTGACGACGCTCGATTCGCCAGCGCTGGCGCGGAAGATCGGCTCCCTGCAGGCGGTCACGCTGCCGGTGGAGAGGCTCGATCCCGAGATCGCCCGCATGCTCGCGACCGGCCGGGCCCGCCTCGACTTCACCCGCCTGACCGCGCTATCGGCCGAGGCCGCCGACGCCCTCGCCGACTGCGAGGGGGAGATTCACCTCAGCGCCCTGCAGGCGCTCGATTCGGCGCGACTCGCCCGGAAGCTCGCCCGGCAGCAAACGGTCACGCTGGGCGTCAAAACCCTCTCTCCCGAGATCGCGAAGATCGTGGGCGAGTGCCGGGGCTGCATCAACTTGCTTCGGGTGGAGTCGCTCGCGCCGGAGGCCGCTGCGGCGTTGGCCAAATGCCCCGGCGTGCTGGCGCCGGTCTTGCGCACGCTCGATTCGCCCGATCTGGCCCGCAGGCTCGGCGAACGCCCCGCCGTCAATCTCCAGGTCGAGTACCTCACGCCGGAGGTGGCCGCGGCGCTCGTCGAGCACCGCACCGGCATCCTGCAGTTCGACCGCTTGCAGGAGGCCGATCCCGAGACCCTCCGGGCTCTGAGCAACGCCAAGGGCCCCATCATGCTGCCGGGGATCAAGACCCTTTCGCCCGACATGGCGGCGGCGTTGGCCCGCGGCCACTGGGAGACGCTGCACCTCAACGGCCTGGCCGACCCGCCTCCGGAGATCGTGCGGATCCTCGCCAGGTGCCCGGGGCAAATCGTGCTGCCGGGCATTCGGAGCGTGTCGCCCGAGATGCTCGCCGCGCTGGGCGATGCCCGTGGTCGGATCCAGTTGCCGGGGCTGCGGGACCTCGCTCCGGAAGCCGCCGAGGCGCTCGCCGTCAGCGAGCACACCATGATCGCCCCGCACCTCATCTCCCGGCTCACCGTGCCGATCGCGGAGGCCTTGGCGAAGCAGGCGGGGCCGCTCCACCTGCCCCGGGTCACCGCGTTCGACTCGCCCGACTCGGTGGCCATCGCCTCGATCCTCGCCACCAAGCAGGGGCGGATCGTGTTGCCCGCCCTGAAGTCGATCTCCCCGCAAACGCTCACCGTCCTGGCCGCCAAGCCGGACATCGACCTGCCTCTGCTCGAGACGCTCGACCTGATCGCCGAGCCGGACGGGGGCCCGACCGACGATTTCGTCGTGCCCGCGGACTTCGCGGAGCGGCAGGCAGCCAAGCGGGCCACGGGCAGCCAGCGCGTTGACCGGCGCGGGGGCGACCGGCGTTGACCTGCTCCGCCGGCCGTCCGGATCAGGGGGCCCCGACGGTCACGAGTGTGGCGACGGCGGGGCCGTTCGCCGGCGATCGGCCGCGGTGGATCGCCGCATTGGGACGCCGCCAGCGTTCCACGAGCGCATCGTCCACGAAGTTGGCCAGGTCGATCTCGGAGCCGGGCTGCCGCAGTTTTTCGACCGCCTTGGCTTCGATCTGCCGAACCCGCTCGCGGGTCACGTCGAAGATCGTCCCCACCTCCTCGAGCGTGTAGCTGTAGCCGTCGGCCAGGCCGAACCGGAGCCGGATGATCTCGCGTTCCCGGTAGGAGAGGCCGTCGAGGGCCCGCGCGATGCCGGACCGCAGCGAGAGCTGATTGATGCCCTTCAGCGGATCCTCCTCCCGCTGGTCGCGAACGAATTCACCCACGGCGCCGTCGTCGCTGTCGCCCAGCGGCTGATCGAGCGACACGGGCCGCCGCGACATCCGCCACACGCACTCCGCATCCTCCAGCGAGAGGCCGGCGCGGGCGGCCAGTTCCTCCACCGTCGCCTCGCGGCCGTTCTCCTGGAGGAAGGCCCGCGCGATGTTGCGGATCTTGGTCATCGTATCGACCATGTGCACCGGCACGCGGATCGTGCGGCTCTGATCCGCGATCGCCCGGGTGATCGCCTGGCGAATCCACCAGGTGGCGTAGGTCGAGAACTTGAAGCCGCGGGCGTGCTCGAACTTGTCCACGGCCCGCATGAGGCCCGAGTTGCCCTCCTGGATCAGGTCGAGGAACGACAGGCCGCGGTTGCGGTACCGCTTGGCGATCGAGATCACCAGCCGCAGGTTGCCGGCCGCCAGCGCGCTCTTCGCGTCGTCGTAGCGCCGCTGATAGTCCTCCAGCCGGCCGAGCCGACGCTGCAGCGTCCGCCGGCTCTCGCGGGTGATCAGGAGGATGCGCCGCTGCTCCCGCGCGAGCGACTCCCGCGTGCTCGAGTCGCAGCCGGGCAGGCCGAGTTGCTCGCGAATCGCGTCGTGCCGCCGGGCCATGCCGCGGAGTTGCTTGAGCAACGGGTAGAGCCGCTGAATCCGCAGGTGCATCTCCTCGACGAGCCGCACCGCCTTGTTGCGCTGCCGCACGAGCCGCCGCCAGGCGGCCCGCCGGCGCTCGAGCGGCACGCTCCGCGACAGGGCGATCCGAAACAGCTTCCGCTTCTCCTGCTCGATGCGCCGAAGGGTGGCGAGGTTGGGGGCGAGCCGCTTGAGCAGCCGCTTCTTCTCGCCGGTGTTCGTGACCGACACCTCGATCGTGCGGTCGAGCCGCACGGTGCCGGCCTGAACCTTCTCGAGCAGTTCGACCGCGCCCGCGAGCACGAAGTCGTTGGCCAGCATGGTCTGGCGGAACCGCCGCCGCCAGGTCTCGATCTGCCGCGCGTTCGACACCTCCGTCTCCCGGTTGAGCAGGGGAATGCCGCCCATCTGCAGCAGGTAGAGGCGAACCGGGTCGTCGATCGCGGCGCTAGTCTTGCGGCGGCGGGCCTGCTTGGCGGCGGGCTTCGGGGGCGTGCGGTCGGCCTTGGCTGGGGTGAGGCGCATCGGTGAATTCCTTGCAGGGCTGGAGCCGCGTGCCGGCCGGGGCCACGCGGGGCGGTGACGATTCGTCCCGGATCCCGATGCAGATCCGATGCCGCCGCTCCAAAATCCCCCTCCCGGTCACCGGCCGGCGTTTTTCGGCCGAAAAAAGCGGCCCGGTCGGCCGTCCTCCCGCGCGCCATGTCGCCCGGTGGCCACGCGATCCGGGCGACGCGTTGTCCGAATGCAACGCGCACCGCGTCGGGCGTTCAAGATCGCCGCCCCGGCGACACGAAGAGTGGAGGGAGGGACGCACCGGGTTGTCGGTATACTCCGGTTGGCGGGCTCGTGCCGGTCGCGCGGATCGTGCGGCCGGCCATCCTCCTGGGCCCGTGCGGAGCCCGCGGAAGGCACGATCGGCAGACAGGACGACGCATGGAAATCATCGTGCTGGCGGTCGTCGGCCTGCTGCTGCTGACCGGCCTCATCACCTTCGGGATGGGCAACAAGGGCTGGAGTTGGGGCACGCTCGCCGCGGCGATCCTCGTGCTGCTCGCCTCGACGACCTATCTCTACTTCGCCGCGCGGATCGCCGAGCGGGAGCGGGCGTGGACGAAGGTCGTGAAGAAGTACGAGGCCGACGTGCTCCGCGCCCGCGACGCCACGACGATCGGTCCGCAGGGGAAGCCGCAGCCGCTCCCCGATGAGCGGTCGCTCGACGTCCTGGCCACGGAGCGGGCCCGGTGGCAGCGGGCCTTCGATCGCATCGACACCTGGCACGGCCGGCGCTGGGGCCAGGGCTCGTTCGAGCCGCCGCAGGCGGGCAAGCCGGGGTCGCTGACGCTGGCGGAGGCCGAGCCCGCGACCGAACCGGCCGCGGCCGCGGACGCGGAGCCCGCCGCCGCGGAAGGGGAGAAGAAGGCCGCGAAGGAACCGCAACCGCCGCTCAACGTCGGGGCCCAGGTCGCCGTTTTCGACGACACGGCGGTGGAGGAGGGGGGAAGCTTCCTCGGGGTGTTCCGCGTGGTCGAGGTCGCCTTCGATGCGGCCTCCCGGAAATCCACGCTATCGATCGTGCCCGCCGTCGATCCCGACGCGCGGGACGTGGCCCTCTGGAAGAAGTCCTACGACACGGTCTCGGTCTACGAAGACCTGCCCGTCGATCGCTGGCTCGCCTTCTATCGCACGTCCGCGAAGGGCGAAGATTCGGGGAGCGACGGCGTGATGCCCGAACCGGAGCGGACCGATCCGAAGGACCTGCTCGAGAAGCTGGAGGAGCAGTACGAGCGGTTCGAGCAGCACGAGGCCGAGGTGACGGAGGATCCCCGCGAGCTGGCCCGGAAGGTGGAGAGCGGCGAGGCCGCGCCGGGCCGCTACTGGGCGGAGGTCGAATTCGAGGGGGAGCACCAACTCGACGAGAAGGTCGTGGAGCAGATCAAGGCGCTCCTCCAGCCCGATTTCGCCGACGAGGATCGGATCAAGACGACGTTCGAGCCGGGCGAGAAGGCGACCTTCGACCTGCAGACCGCGCTGGCCCTCGAGGGCACCGCGAAGATCCTCCGGGTGATCGACCGTCGCCCCCTGGCCGACGCGTTCACGACGCTGCTCGGCGGCAAGCTGCTGCCCGACGCCGACGTGCGGGCCGACGGCATCGCCAGCCTCCGCCGCACGCTCCAGGGCGAGATCGCCGCCCTCGAGGAGGCCACCGCCCGGCTGGAATCGGCCGCCCAAAACGTGGCGGGCCAGCGGAAAACCTTCACCGCGGAGCAGGAGGATCTCTCCGCCGACAAGGCGCAGTGGACGCAAGACGTCACCGCCGCCGACGAGACCATGCAGGCCTTCCAGCGTCGGCTGGAGCAGCTCACCGGGGAGCTCGACGGCGCCCTCCGCTCGATCGGCGGGCTCGGCCAGGAGCTGACCGCCGCCCAGGGCCGCTTGGCGGCGGCGATCGACGAGGTGGCTCCCGCCGCGGCCCCGGTGCCCTGACCGGCCTCCGGCCGCCGGGCCCCACACGCCCAGCGGGGCCGCCGGCATCGACGGCGGCGCACCCCCTCGGATAGACTCTCCCCGCGGCCTCGTTCGCCGCTTCCCGTGGAGAAAGCGTGTTTTTCATGACCAGTCTCGCCGCCCGCACCACCAACACCCACCGTCTCCGCAAAGCGGTCCACCATCATCGGCTCGCGAGCAAGCGCGGGATGCTCGAGCGGATGTTCACGCTCTGGTTCCGGGGCTTCGTCTACAACCAGATCTGGGAGGATCCGCGGGTGGACGCGGAGGCGCTGCGGCTCGGTCCGGATTCGAGCCTGCTGACGATCTCCAGCGGCGGCTGCAACGTGCTCAACTACCTGGTGCACAAGCCGCGCCGGATCGTGGCCGTCGATCTCAACGCCAACCACATGTGCCTCACGCGGCTCAAGCTGGCCGCCGCCAAGCACCTCCCCGACTACGAGAGCTTCTACAAGTTCTTCGGGTACGGCCGCCACGACGACAACCTCCTCAACTATCGCCGCTACCTCCGCGACAAGATCGATCCGCAGACCCGCGAGTTTTGGGAGTCGAGCGATTGGCCGGGCCGCAAGGTGGGGCCGCGGCGGATCAACTACTTCAAGCGCGGCCTCTACGAGAAGGCGAAGCTCGGCCAGTTCTTCCGCGTCGTGCACGGGATCGCCAAGAGCATGCGGCGTGATCCGGCCCGCCTGCTCGCCGCCCGCACGCTCGCGGAGCAGGAGCAGATCTTCGAGGAGACCTTCGGCTCCTTGTTCGAGAACCGGCTCGTCCGCTGGATGGGCCGCCAGCCGGTCGCGGTCTACAGCCTGGGCATTCCGCCCAGCCAGCATGCGGCGATGCTGGAGGAGCAGGGCGGCAACGGCAGCAAGCTCTTCGACATGTACCGCGAGCGCGTGAAGCGGCTCGCCTGCGGCTTCCCGCTCGACGACAACTACTTCGCCTGGCAGGCGTTCGGCCGCCGCTACGACCACGAGGGCCGCCGCGCCGTCCCCGACTACCTCAAGCGGGAAAACTACGAGACGATCAAGGCGATGGTCGATCGCGTGGAGACCCACGTCGCCTCGCTCGCCGACCACCTCCGCACGGAGAAGCCGGGCGCGCTCAACGGCTTCATCTTCCTCGACAGCCAGGACTGGATGCCGCCGCCGGTGATCGAGGAGCTCTGGGGCGAGGTCGCCCGGGTGGGCGGCCCCGACACGCGGGTCATCTTCCGCACGGCCGGCGAGAAGTCGCCGGTGGAGGCGGCCCTGTCGCCCGCCTTGCGGAGCCGGTTCCACTACGACGAAGCGCGGTCGCGCGAGCTGCACCTGCAGGACCGATCCGCCATCTACGGGATGTTTCATCTCTACGAGCTGAAGCGTGCTGGTTCCGAGGGCGGCGACGGGCAGGCCCGTTCATGAGCGGGCCGGAGCGTTCCGGCGCCGATCCGGCGGCCGCCATGGACCGGATGTACCGCCTCACGCGGCACATCTACGACCTGACGCGTGCCTACTACCTGCTGGGTCGCGACCGGATGCTGGCCAAGGTGAAAACCTCGCCGCGCACCACGACGCTGGAGGTGGGCTGCGGCACGGCCCGCAACCTGATCAAGCTCGCCCGGCGGCCGGAGCCCGGCCTGCTGTGCGGCGTCGATGCGTCGGCCGAGATGCTCGAGACGGCGGCCGGCAGCATCGCCCGTGCCGGCGTGCCCGCCGCGGGTCACGAGCGGATCCGGCTGCGGCAGGGGCTCGCCGAGCAGCTCGACGTGCGGTCGCTGTTCGGCTGCGACGAGCTCTGCGACACGATCTTCTTCTCCTACTGCCTGTCGATGGTGCCCGCGTGGCCGGGCGCGCTCGAAGCGGCGCTGGCCAACCTGAAGCCGGGGGGCACGCTCCTGATCGTCGATTTCTGGGATCAGAAGGAGCTGCCGGGCCTGTTCGCTGCGGGGCTGAAGCGCTGGCTGTCGCTGTTCCACGTCCACTACCGGCCCGAGGTGCACGCCGCGATCGAGGCGTTGGGCCGCTCGGGGCGGGCCGATGTCTCGTTCGAGTCGGTCGCCCGCCGCTACGCCTACATCGCGACGATCACGAAGCGGTAGCGTGGCGGGCCCGGCGGCGGCCTACGGCAGGAGGAACACGATGCCCGTGACCGTCGCCGCCTCGACGGCGAGGCCGCGGCAGCTGATCGGCACGGCGGGAATCGTCCACGGGGCGCAGCTGCCCGGCCGGTAGTAGCCGAGCGGATAGACGCACTCCCACGGCAGTTCGACTCCCATCTTGTAGGGCAGCACGGGCAGCGTGGTGAAGAAGTGGGCGGCGGAGAGGATCGGATCGAGCGGGCCATACGAGTGGCCGTAGCGCTCGAGCTCCCAGTCCTCGAAGTAGAGCGGCTTGTGGCAGTAGCCGGCCGCCTTCCAGGTGAACATCGTCGTCGCGAATCGACGCGGCTGGAACGTCTCCCCTTCGAGGCGGCATTCGCAGGGATAGTCGCTGCCGGCGCGTCCGGTCACGCGGATGTCGAGGCTGACGCCGGCCAGGGCGTCGGCGCGGAGCTTCTCGAGCGCGTCTTTGCATTCGATGGCATCGTCGCCGCAGGGGTTTTTCGGGGTGTCGGCCGCGGCGGTCGGAATCACCGGGCCGGCGGGCTCGGCGGCGGTCGCGGGCGTGCCCGACTCGTCGGCGACGAAGGCCTCGGGCTCCGCGCTCTCGGCGATCGGGGCCTCGACGACGACCTCCGCGGTGGTGGCCGCGGCCTCGGCGGCCGGAGCGGCGCCGGTGGGCTCGGGGCTCGTGCGGAGGAAGGTCCGCCACTCGTGCGCCTGCGCGGGCACGAGGGACGTGAGGAGGAGGCCGGCGGCGAGCATGGCCGAGGCGACGGCTGCGGGTCGGCTGGTCGGCCGCTGCGATGCGGTGCGGGGCTTGCGGCGCGGCTGTGTCATGGTCGGGGCTCTCGCGGATGGATGCTGCGAAAAACCGGCGGCACCGGTCGTTCTCAAGATCGACCCGCGACCGACCCCAACTTTGAATCCTTCCACGCAGGCTCGCCGATATCCCGGCGGTCCGCCCAGGCCGCCGCGGCCCCGGGGGCGACCCCGATTCCCCCGCTTGCGCCGGCTGCCGCCGCGGGCGGTCACTCGGCCGACTTGTTGTGCTCGGCGGTGTAGTTCGGGGCTTCCTGGGTGATGACGATGTCGTGGGGATGGCTCTCGCGGACGGACGCCGCGGTGACCTGGATGAAGCGGGCGTCGCGCCGCAGTTCCTCGATCGTCCGTGTGCCGCAATAGCCCATGCCGGCCCGGAGGCCGCCGACGAGCTGGTAGACGAACACGCTCAGCGGCCCCTTGAAGGGCACCCGGCCCTCGACGCCCTCGGGCACGAGCTTGTCGCCGCCGCGGCCCGTCGCCCGCTGCCGGTAGCGTTCGCTCGAGCCTTGCACCATCGCCCCCAGCGAGCCCATGCCGCGGTAGGCCTTGAAGGTGCGGCCCTGGTAGAGCACGGTCTGGCCGGGGCTCTCGGCGACGCCGGCGAGCAGCCCGCCGATCATGCAGGCGTGGGCACCCGCGGCGATCGCCTTGGTGATGTCTCCCGAGTAGCGGATGCCGCCGTCGGCGATCACCGGCACGCCGGCGCCGGCCGCCTCCTGCGCCGCCTCCCAGACCGCGGTGATCTGGGGCACGCCGACGCCGGAGATGACCCGCGTGGTGCAGATCGATCCCGGACCGATGCCGACCTTCACGCCGTCGGCCCCGGCCTTGATGAGATCCCGGCAGCCCTCCCGGGTGGCGACGTTGCCCGCGACGACCTCGATCTCCCACCGCTTCTTGATCGCGGCGACCGTCTCGATGACGTTCGTGGAGTGGCCGTGGGCGCTGTCCACGACGAGCATGTCCACGCCCTTGGCGATCAGGCTCGCGGCCCGGTCGTAATCGAACACACCCACCGCCGCCCCGACCCGCAGCCGGCCCTGCCGGTCCTTGCAGGCGTTGGGGAAGCGTTTCATCATGTCGATGTCCTTGATCGTGATCAGGCCGGTGAGCAGTCCCTGCCCGTCCACGAGCAGGAGCTTCTCCACCTTGTTGGCCATCAGGATCTTCTCGGCCTCGTCGAGCGAGACGGCGCCGGTGGCCGTCACGAGGCCCGACTTCGTCATGATCTCGGCGATCGGCGTCTCGCCGGTCTCGAGGAAGCGGAGGTCGCGGCGGGTGATGATGCCCACGAGCCGGCGGTCTTCGGTGGTGATCGGCACGCCCGAGACGTTGTACTGATCCATCATCTCGCGGGCCCGGGCCACGGTGGCGGAGGGGGGCAGGGTGACGGGATCGAAGATGATCCCGTTGGCGCTCCGCTTGACCTTGTCCACCTCCTCGGCCTGCCGGTCGATGGAGAGGTTTTTGTGGATCACGCCGAGGCCGCCCTCCTGGGCCAGGGCGATCGCCATCTCGCTTTCCGTGACCGTGTCCATCGGCGAGCTGACGACCGGGATGTTGAGGCTGATCCCGCGGGTGAGCCGGGTGCTCACGTCCACTTCGGCGGGAACCACGCTCGAGTGGCGGGGGACGAGCAGCACGTCGTCGAAGGTGATGCCGGTGGCAACGATTTTCCCGTCCATGAGGCCGATTCCTTTTGCAGGCGAACCGTGGAAAACCGCGGATTATGGGGCCCGAGGGCCCTGCAGGGCAACGACCGGGGGCCGGCAGCGGCCCGCGGACGATTTTTGGGTGCCGCGAGCCGCGTCCGCACGGCACCGAACCATGTCCTAGGTTTGTGGTGCCTTCCTGAACCGGCGGTTGCCGGACGGCACCCTCTTCGGCAGCGACTCACCATGCGATTCCTCGACGATTCCGCCGCGGCTCCCCGCGCCCTCCCGACCCTCAAAGCCGTCTCGGCCACCGACGACGCGGTCATCCGCCCCGACCAGGCGACGCTCGATGCCCACCTGGCCCGCAGCCAGTACGGCCGCTTCACGCTCACCGACGCGATCCGTCCGGGCTGGCAGCTCGACGTCGTTCCCCAGGCCGGCTACCGCCACGATTGCTACGTCGATCCGGGGACCGGCATGCGGCTCCCGGCGCTCGTCGCCGCCGTGTCGAGCGAGCGGCTCTTCGACGTCTTCCTGCAGCTCCTCGAGCCGCTCGGCGACACCTGCGACGTGGTGCTCGAGTCGTCGCACGAGGAGGGCCCGGGGCACCGGGATTTCAACCGCGACGGGATCGAGCGGCTGGTGCTGGAGAGCGTGCTCTGGGACTTCGAGGATCTGCTCCTCAACGACGGCTGCACCGGGATCGCCGTGATGCATCCGGAACTGTCGATGGAGGTGCAGCTCGACGAGCACAAGCTGCTCGTGGTGTATGCCCCTTCCCGGCTGCCGTTCGAGCGGGTGTTGCGTGAGCATGGCCTGGGCCGCGACGACAAGATCCGCTTCATTTCGCAGGGCGAGCACATGCACACGTCGAACGGCCGGTTTGCCCGGCGGTTCCACGAGATGGCGGGCCGACTCGGCGCCTGCTGACCGGCGGCCCGGCGGGCTACACAAGTTCGTCGCGCACGCACCGGGCAATCGGATCGGGCACGTCGGCCTCGTCGGCCTCGACCGTTTCGGTGCCCGCGGCGGTGGTTCGCGAGAGGCGATACCGCAGCGTGTCGCGGGCGGTGGTCGGCAGGCGGCGGCCCCCGGCGGCAAACAGCGCCTCGACCGTCCGCTGATCGGCCGCCGAAAGGTCGGCCGTGTCGAGCCGGCCCAGGCTGCGGAGGTGGCCTCCGGCGATGCCGAAGCCGGCCAGCCCGCCGATCCGTTCCACGTGCAGCATCGCCATGACGGCCTCGCCCGTCCGCCCTACAGCCCGACCGCCTTCCACGCCTCGTCGATCGCCGCCCGGATGGCCGGCTCGTCCGGAAACAGCGTGCGGGCGACCGACCGCGTTCGGTTGGCAAACGTCTTCATCGTCATCGTAGGCCTGGCCGCGAAGCCGGTCAAAGCCCGGTACCAGACGCGCCCCGCCTGCTCCCAGCTCTTGCCGCCGATCGCGGTCGCCGCCTTGTAAAACGCGAGGTTCGGAATGCCGCTGCTCTCGTGCGGATCCATGCCGCGCTTGTAGTCCGAAAAATGCTTCGGCTGCGGCGCCAGACAGTGCTTGGCGGCGGGATTGGCCATGTCGCGCAGGCAGGTGTAGCCCCGGCCCGTGGCGGTTGGTCCCATGATGTCGCCGCCGATCAGCCAGTCGGCCTTCGTCACGTCCTGCCGCGCCCGCCACTGCCGAAACATCGACCCGAACACGTCCGACATGCTCTCGTTGAGGCCGCCCGGCTCGTTTTCGTAGTCGAGGTTGGCCGTGTATTGCGTGATCCCGTGCGTCAGTTCGTGGCCGATCACGTCGGTCGCCTTCGAGAAGTCGAGGAAGATCTTCCCGTCCCCGTCGCCATACGTCATCTGGCTGCCGCTCCAAAACGCGTTGTTGTAGTTGACGCTGTAATGGACCGACGAAATCAGCGACATCCCGGCGTCGTCGAGCGAGTTGCGGTGAAACACGGTCCGGTAGAAGTCGGCGACGGCCGCGGTCTCGGTAAAGACGCGGGTCGCCGTCGCGTCGCCGCCGGTTTCGGGATGGGGGATCCGCGTGCCCGGCAGCGCGGTGCCGTGGCCGCAGTCAAACACCGTGACCTCGGGGAGGCTGGCGGCGGCCGCGGCGGCCAGCCCGCTCGGCAGGTTGGCCTGCACGAGCCGGGTGAGCGTCGAGCGGTCGGTGCGGATCCTGCGCCACTGGGCCTCGAGCCGGGCGGCGTTGGTGAAGTCGGCCCGCTGCCTGGCGGTGAGCCGCCGATCCTTCGAGAGCCGCACGAGCACGGCCGGGGGCACGATGCAGCAGGGCACGATCCGCCGCCCGCGCCGGCCGGCGTGCTTCGGCCCCGCGGGGGCGGGCGAATCCGCGCCGGTTTCGCAACGCTCGTTCATGCGGTCGTTCATGGTGGATGCTCCCGGTGTGATGCCGCTTTGCGGGCTTCGGCGGCGGGCTCCGTCAGTCGGCCGCGGCGGCCGCTCGCGCGGCTTCGTTCCTGACGATCTCCACGGTGAGGGTGCCGGCGATCGGATCTTCGTAGGCGTCGGTCACGAGGGTCGC
>JBEIQP010000108.1:0-8922 GCA_040376455.1 Planctomycetaceae bacterium
AGCCGGCCGTCGATGATGCAGGCATCGCAGGCGGCGCGGCCGAGGGCCTGAACGGCCTCCTCGGCCGAGCCGGCCGCGGAGGCGTGAAAACCCAGGCTACAGAGCCACTGGGCCAGCCCCGAGGCCATCCGTCGATCGGTATCGACGACGAGCAGGCGGCCGGAGTGCGGGGTGGAAGGGCGGCTGTCGGTCATGGTGGCTTCCTGCGGAGCGGCGGGCGCACGAAACGCCTCCACAGGTCTTTAGGTCGCAAAAAGGCGACGGCAAAGTCGCCCCAGGGCGACAACTTTGCCAAACCGGCACGTCGTGCCGGCACGACCGTCACGATCGGCACGACGCGCCGGGCAACGCGGCCCGACGCGGGTCACTCGCGGGGCGCAGAGGAGGCTGATGCCTCCGGGTCGGCGTGGTTGACGTCGCCGAGGTGGACCGCGTCGGCGATCCGGTCGGCGGCCGGCCCGAGGAGGATTTCCCGGTTCTCGAACAGCGCCTCCGGATCCTGGTCGAGCATCCGGATCCGGCGTTTGCGGAAGGAGAAGAAGGCGATCACCGCGAGCGCCGCGAGGGCCACCGCGATGACCACGGCGGTGAAGCCCCGTTCGGCCGACTGGATGAGGCCCGTGATCCGATCGCCGAACAGGTAGGCGAGGCCGAAGAAGCCCCCGATCACCACCGAAGCGCAGATGAAATCGGCCAGCAGGAACCAGCGGTATTTCACCCGGAGGATGCCCGCCGTGAGGTAGAAGGGGCTGCGGAGGCCGACGAGAAACCGGGCCACGAAAAAGGCCTTGATGCCGTGCTTTTTCAGCAGGTCCTCGATCGTCTTTTCCCGTTCCGGCGTGAGGAACCCGGACCACCACGGATGTTCCTTGAGAATCCGCGCCCCGGCGAACCGGCCGATGGCGTACATCAGGCTGTCGCCGAGGAGGGCGCCCACCAGGCAGGCGGGCAGGGCGTAATACCAGTGCAGGGCCTGCGCCCTACTGGCCACTCCCGCAGCGACGATCGGCACCTCCTCCGGCACGGGCAAACCGATTCCGGTGAGCGTGAGGAAGAGGATGATGCCGAGGTAGGAGGTCTGCTCGATCCAGTCGAACATGGGTTGGGCGTGGGGCGTCAGCGGTGGTGTCGGCCGGATCGGATTCCAGAGACAGCAGTGTACCCCGATGGATTCGTTCGGGCAGGGCGCCCGTCGGAACGCCAGAAACGGCCGCCAATCCGCGGCGCCGCGCGATCACGCCGGGGCCGTTCCGCGGGCGGGCGGCTCGACTTCGACGCCCTCTCCCGGCTCGATCGCGATGCGGTCGGCGTCGAGATTCGCGGTCATGACGCGGACCGCCCCCGGCGCCCGCCCCGGCAGGACGAGGATGGCCGAGACGTCGCCGCCGGCTGGAGCGATCGTCGGCAGCCCTTCCGGCCCGAGCACGTAGAGGGCGGTCGAGAGGGCGTCGGCGTCGGCGGCGCAGGCCGCCAGCACGGTGGCCGAGAGCACGCCTTCCGCCGGGGTGCCCGTCCGCGGGTCGAGGATGTGGCCCAGCTTCCGGCCCCGATCGATGAAGAACTGCGTGCCCGACCCGCTCGTGCCGAGCGCCCGGTCCACGAGCGTGATCGTGGCCAGCCGCCGGCCGGGCCGCATCGGGTGCCGCAGGCCGACCCGCCAGCCGCAGCGGCCGGGCAGGTCGGGGCCCTGGAGCCCGCGGGCCCGCACGCTGCTCGCGCCGCCATGGAGGAGCACGTTGGCCACGCCCGCGGCGGCGAGCCGATCGAGCGCCCGGTCGAGCGCCCAGCCCTTGCCGATCGCGCCGGGGTTGATCTCCACTCCGGGCACGGCGAAGCGGACGCGCCGCCGCTCCGCGTCGAGGGCGACGTGCCGCATGCCCGATCGCGCCAGCGCCGCGGCAAGATCCTCGGCGGCCGGGGTGCGTCCTTGGCGGTGCAGGAATCCCCAAGTTCGCACGAGCGCGCCGGCCGCCATGTCAAACGCCCCGCCGGTGCGTTCGTGCAGGGCCTGCGCGTGGGCGAGCAGTTCGCCGACATCGGCCGACACCGGCTGCCAGTCCGCCGCCGCCGTGGCGTTGAGCACGGCAAGCTCGCTGGTGTCGCGGTAGACGCTGATCCGGTTCTCGATCTCCTCGACGAGGTCGAGCGCGTCGCAGGCCAGCGCGGTCGCGTCGGGAACCTCACCGGCGTTGAAGACGATCTCGAACCGGCACGCCATCGCGTCCCGTCCGACGATCAGCGTGTGGAGATCGGCGTTCGTGACGTCGTTCACGGAGCGTCAGCGCGGCGCGAGGCCGCGGTCGAAGGCATCCTGATCCCGGCGAAACACGGCCAACTCCCGCTCGAACTCGGCGAGCGAAATGCGATAGACCGGCTGCTCGTCGGTATGGGAGTGGCAGTGGGCCACCAGCAAGCGGTAGAGAAACTTGAACAGCTGCCGCGGCACCCGGAGCGTCCGCAGGCCGTCGATCAGCCGCCGCTGGTCCACCGCCGGATCGAAGAGCTGCGCCAGCGTGGCGGGGGGCGTGCCCACGCTGGCCGCCTTCACGCGGGCGGAGGCGATGTCGTAGAGCGTCTCGCCCGACCACTGGAGCGAGGGCACGAGGTTCTGCTTGTCGAGCCGCGCCCGCTGGTTGAACTGCTCGGTCTCGCGTTCGATGAAGCGATAGAGCTCCTCGGGCAGGAGGAGCTTGAATCCCATGCCGGGCGACTTCAGGAACTTGTTGTCGAGCATCGGCCAGATGACCTGACGCATCCGTTCGGCCGAGCCGTTGATGAGATGCGGCTCGTCGAGCCGATCGACGATCACGACCATGCCGGTGTAACCGAGCGCCGTGAGCACCCCCCGGAATTTTTCCAGGAGCTCGTAGCGGTCGTCGCTGCGGGAGAAGGCGGGCAGCGGCTGCCCCGCGAGATCGACCTCCGGCATCCGGGCCAGCGCCCGGGCGAGCTGGCTCAGCGTGCGGTTGCCCGACCGCATCGAGCGGACGATCCGCCACGCCTTCCAGGTGCCGCGCAGCCGCTGCCAGGCCGCCGGCAGGATCGCGGCGCCGAAGAGGACCCACGGCCACCAGTGCCGCGTCCAGTCGAGCGTGCCGCGGGCGATCGACACGCCGACGGCCGCCGCGAGCGCCACGACCGCCGCGAGGGCAACAGCCCGAGGCCAGAGCCCCAGCCAGGCAGGGTAGCCGACCCGGCTGCGAAGCCGCTGCCAGCGAGTGGGGAACGACTCCGCCATCGACTGGTCGTAGCAGGCGGCGAGCAGGGCCAGGTCGCGGGCCTGCGGGGGCGTGAGCTTCGGCGGCCGCGTGCGGCCCTCGTTCAGCGACGTCACGAGCTGCGTGACCGCCAGCGCGAGGATCGCATCCATATGGTCCCAGAGCTTCCACTGGGCGAGCACCTTCTCCACCGGACGGTGCGGCCCGACGCGGCTCACGAACCGGTCGAGGAAGGGGTTGAAGTCGTCGTAGAGCACGACGAAGGTTCGCGACTCGGGGTGCGCCGCGTCGTGCCGCTCGAACTGTCGCACCATCTGCAGCTTGAGCGCCGTCTTGCCGGAGCCCTTCTCGCCGAAGACGATCGCGGTGCTCGGGTCGGCCGGATCGCCGTAGATCTTGTCCCAGGCGGGATGGAACGTCGTCTCCAGGCAGGTTCGCTTGAAGACGGTGTCGTTCTGCGCATCCTCCTCGGCGAAAGGATTGCCGGCGATCCCGTGGTGCTCGAGAAATTCCTGGACTTTCATGGTGTCGGGTTCGCGGGGCGGGCGGTCACTTTCCCGTCGCCACCATGCCCTCCACCATCGTGCGGAAGCCGGCGGCATGCTTCTCGACCGTGGCGGCCGGGCCGTAGAACTTGAGGAAGTAGTTGCCGCGGTCGGGCGTCTCGACGACCGCCGCGAGCATCCGGTAGCCCGGCCGCTCCACCGTCGCTCCGCCGGCGAACGGCCCGCCGGGCGCGTCCTTGAAGGTGCCGGGGATGTCCACCAGCGTCACGCGGCAGCCGGCCAAGTTGAGTTTCTTCGTGGTCGCCTTGTCCTTCGTGGCGCTGCCGTCGAGCTGGCTGAACTGGCCGTACCAGCGATCGATGTTGTCTTGAATCGACCCTCCCGCGCCCATCACGGTCATGCGGCCCGGCTGGGCCGGCGTGCCCGCGGTCTCCCCGCCCTCGGCCGGGATCGAAAACTCCGTCTCGATCATGCCGAATTTGGGCTGCACCCGCTGCCAGCCCTGCGGTGCCTCGAGCGAGAAGCCGCCGTCGGCGATCGTGAAGCCGCGGGCCGGCGCCTCGGCGGCCGGTGCGTCGGCCACGGCCTGCGCCGCCGCCGGCTGGACCAAGCCCACGCCGGCGACCAACGTCGTCAGCACGAAGGCGGCATCGAATCGACGCGCTCGGTTCCAGGTGATCATCGCGATCATCGCAAACATCCTCCGGGGAACGGGGGCAGGGGCGGGGCCGGCGACCGGCGCCCGCCGATCAGACTAGCACACGGCCCGGCGCCGCGTCCGATCCACGGTACGCCCGGGGGCGGCGGTCACGGCAGGTATTCGGGAAACACGCCGCTGATCGGCTTCCAATCGGCCCAGTCGGACCGCCAGACGAGTTCGTTCCCCGCCGCCTTCCGCGCGTCGAGCCAGGCCTGCATCGCCGCCGCATCCATCGGTTCCGACGCCGTTCCACCGGGCACGGCCAGGCACCAGGCGAGCCCGGGGGCCGCGGCGATGGCCGGATGGCGGATGACCGCCAGCGGTCCCGCTGCGGTCGCGATGTCACTCTCGCCGGCGGCGATGTCGGCCATGCGATCGGCCTCCGACGGGGCATCTGCCGGCGCGGGTTCGAGCGGGCCGGCCAGCGGCAGGCGGGCCGCGACGTCGGGGTCGAGCGAGACGACGACCGCGGTCGGCAGACGCTTCCGCGCGGCAGCCGACAGAGACGGCGTGGCCGTCGCGCGCGGGATTCGAAACGTCGCGCCGCAGGTGGGACAGACCCCCTTCTTGCCGGCGAGGTGCGCCTTCACCTTGACGCGATGGCCGACGGGGCAAAACGAGACGATGCCCATGCGAACCCGAGCCCCGGAATGGCAAAAAGGCCGTGTCGCCACCCCATGGATGGCGCACCGCCCACCGGGCGAGTTTCCCGCCTGCCGGCGGTCGTTCGCAAGTGCCCCGAGCGGATTGGCCGCGAACCTTGCCGATCGGCCGCGTTGTCTTTAGGCTCCATCGCTCTGCATTCGCTCCCGGAGGCCCGCACATGGCACGACGAGATGAGTCACCCGCTGGCGGTGGCCGGCCCGACGGCGAAGAGGAGGATCGCGGCCCGCTCGAGATCGCGCTGGTCGGCGACCTCACCGAGAGCGAGGCGGATCTCACCGATCGGCTGCTGGGCATCGCGCCGGGCGGCGAGTGCACGATCTACATCGACTCTCCCGGCGGCAGCCCCTACTGTGCGATGTCGCTCGTCACGCTCCTCCGGCTGCGCGACATCCGGGCCACGGCCATCGTCACCGGCGAATGTTCGTCGGCGGCGTTGTGGCCGTTCGCCACGTGCCGGCGCCGGCTCGTCACGCCCTACAGCGTGTTCCTCTTCCACCCGATGAAGTGGCAGAGCGAAGAGCACATCGGCATCAAGGAGGCCGCGGAATGGTCGCGGCACTTCGCCGATCTGGAGCGCGACATGGACGTTTTGCTCACCGAACTCTTCGGCCGCTCCGCCGATCTGATCACCAACTGGATCGCCACCCACCGGTACGTCACCGGCAAGGAGATGGCGGAAGCCGGACTCGCGGAGTTGATCCCGCTTCGGCCGCTGGAAGAACTGCTGCCGGCGAAGGAGGCCTGACGGCGCGCGGCGTCAGCCGCGATACTCGCCGTGGCACGCGTTGCAGGACTTCCGCAGCTCGCCGGCGGCGGACCGCGCCGCCTCGTAATCCTTCTCGCGGGCGGCGTCGCGGGCTTCGATCGCCGCGCGGCGCATGGCCGCCGCGTAGCCGCGGTAGGTGTCGTCGTCGTGATCCTCGAAGTCGCGCTGCTGGATGGCCTCGCCGATCGCCGCCACGATCTCGGCCTGGTGCGCCAGGGTCGCCGCCTGCCGGCTGAATTCGTCCGCGTTCGCCAACGCGGCGTCGGCGGCCTTTTCGGCGGCCTCGAGCCGCGTCATGAGCGCCGGCCGGGCCGCCACCTGGCTCCAGAGGAAATCCTCGTCGCGGTCCGGCTTGCCCTGCGGCGCGTCGCCGTCGAGCATCAGGTTCAGATCGGCGAGCCGCGCCTTCGACTCGGCGAACGACTGGTCGGTGCCGACCTTGCAGTTGAAGCCGACCCGCGCGAAGAGGTCGCGGGCCGTGGCGGCCTGTTTTTTCCAGCGAATGTCCTTGTCGTAGGCGGCGATCACACCAAACGACAGGGCGATCGAACTGAACGCCTCCCGCGCCCTGTCGAATCCGCCCCCCTTGAAGTCGGAAGGCCGCTCGACCGCGGCGGCAACGACCGCCTGCATGTCCTTGATCTCGTCGGTGAGCGTTTCCTCGGAGATCAAGGAGGACCAGGTGAAGCCGGCTTCGGCCGGCGCGTCGATTGCGGCCGCCGCGCCGGTGGCCGCGGAACCGGCCGCCGCTGCGGCCGCCGCGAACGCGGGCCGCGGGCCCTCGAGTTGGGAAAAGGCGTCGTCGAAAAACGTGTCGGCGGTGGCCTTGTCCCACGGCCCCACGGGGGTTGGCGACCGGCGGATCGGCTTCCGGGGCGACCGGGGCGGCTCGGCCCGTGACGCCGCCACCAGGATGCCGATGGCGGCGAAGAAGGCGAGCCCGTGACGCCAGGCGTTTTGAAAGTTGCCGACCCTACCCATCTATGGCATCCCCGCGCGGACCGGAGCCAGGCGGTCCGTGTCGCGGCATCCTACCGGAAAACGTGGGAGCCGCCCCGACTCGTCTTGACCGGCCTGTCCACGGCCGTCACCCTCCCGCCCCGCCGTCTTGCCGATGGCCCGCCCCGTTTCTTTCGAGGAGTCGCGAAAGCATGTTCGCCTTCGACCGTTCGTCGCTTGCCGCCGCCGTTGGTCCCACGTGGCACCGGGCCGCAGCCCCGTTGGCCCACGTGACGTTGGCCGCGGTCGTTTTCCTGTCCGGCTGCTCCCCATCCGCCGGCAGTCCGTCCGCCAAGACGGAGCCTGCAAAAGCGACGGTCGTGGCCTTTCTCGATGCGATCAAGCGGGGCGATGACACGGCGGCTCGGGGCATGCTCACCAAGCAGGCTCGGGCGAAGACCGAGGAGATGGGAATCTCGGTGGCCCCGCCCGTGGCCGACTCCGCCACCTATGCGATTCACGACTGTGAGATGGTCGGCGAGGCCGACGACCTCGTCCACGTGGGCACGACCTGGACGGACGCCGACGCGGATGGTTTCAAGACTACGGAGAACGTCGTCTGGGTCGTCCGGCTCGATGCCGAGGGATGGCGGGTGGTGGGCATGGCGGTGCGCGTGTTCGACGACATGGCCCCGCTGTTGCTGAACTTCGAAGACCCCGAGGACATGCTGGCCAAGCAGGAGATGGTGGCTCGGGAGATCCAAAAACGGGCCAGTCAGCCGGCCGCGCAGGCCCAAGATGCCGCTTCGCGGACGGCACGGGGCGGAGCCGGAGCGGAAAAAGTGCAGTAAACCCCATTCGTTTATAGACTTCCGGCGAATGTCTCGCCGTTGAAACCTACCGTGGCGGCCCCGGGCAATGGCTCGGGGCCGCTTCTTTTTTCCGGGGCTGGGATGGGCGGAGGGGGCTTGCCGGCCCCGTTTTGCCACGTGGAGCCGGAAAATTCTTCCAAATCAGCACAAACACCCCATCCAGCCCACGTTTCTTGACACTCCTGGGGTGACTGATAGCCTTACCGCCTAGATTTCCCAGGCGGCAAACTTTCGCCAACCCGCAGCGCTTGCAGGGGAGTGCTGCCGGTTGCCCGATGGCCGCCTTGGCGATCGTTTGGTTGATCAATCAATGGTGTGCTGCGGTCCGGTAGCCGTCCCGGATCGGGTCTGAATTCGTGACGGTTCCAAGGACGCACCACGCGTTCGGTTCCCCAAGTGGAGGTATCTGATGAAGCGGTTCATGGGTTTTGCAGTTGCGATGTTCTTCGCGCTCGTCGCCATCGCCCTCGTTGGCGGTGACTCGGGTGCTGTTGCCGGCCATGGTTGCCACGGCGGTCGTCGTTGCCACGGTGGCGGTCTCCTGGCCCGGCACAAGGCCAAGAAGTGCCACGGTGGTCTGTTCGCGCGGGCGAAGAACCGTTGCCATGGCGAAGTGGAAGCCGCCCCGGCTTGCGAGTCGGGCTGTGGCGAAGCCGCTGCCTGTGGTTCGTGCGGTGATGCTGCCGTCGTCGAAGGCGGCTGCGGTTCGTGCGGCGAGGCCGCTGTCGTCGAAGGCGGCTGCAGCAGCTGTGGCGGCGAGGCTGGCATGGTCGAGGGCGGCGTGGTCGAGGGTGGTTGCGCTGGCGGTGCCTGCGGCGGTGAGGGCGTGATCTCGGAAGGCGCCGTCTCCGAGGGCGTTCCGACCGAGGCTGCTCCGGTTGCCCCGGCTGCCCCCGCGGCTCCGGCCAGCACCTGAGCTGGTTTCGTCGTGGCGTTCGACATCCGTGGTGCCTGCCCTGAGGCACGGGTGCTCGAGCCAAGACGCTGAAAAATGCCGGGCCTTCCGCAAGGAAGGCCCGGTTTTTTCATGTCGTCACTCGTCGGCTGCCGGGGACGGAGCCGCGGTCGCCGGAGGCAGAGACTGAGGGCCGCTCGGCGGCACCAGCCTCCGCAGGAGTCGGCCCCGTCGTGGGGCCGGGGCCTGATCGGGATTGGCGGCCTCGGCCGCGCGGCGTTCCGATCGCCGTCGCGCCACTTCCTCCAGCACGCCTCCGACGAGATCGACGATGGCTTCGGCCGTCTGGTCGCCAGATCC
>JBEIQP010000172.1:0-4385 GCA_040376455.1 Planctomycetaceae bacterium
ATTGACGTCGCCAGCCCCATAGCCATGCGTGTAGCGGAAGTACTTCTGGTCATTCTCCGGCGAGCGCGGCGTGATCGGGTGGAAGCGGGCCTTCGCCAGCGGCTGGCTCCAGTCGATCTCGGCGAAGCCAAGTTGCCCGCCCCGCATGCCATTCGCCTCCGGCGGCTTGACGAGGTCGCTGGAGTGCGCGAGCAGTTCGGGCTTCCCGTCACCCGTCATGTCGACGAGACCTGGTGATTCGCCATCCGCGACGTCGAAAATGACGTGCTTCTCCCAGTGGCCCACCCGGCCCTGCGGATTCACGAAGACGTGGGCCGGCTCGCCCGGCAGCGCGTAGACGAGGATGTCTTGCCAGCCGTCGCCCGTGAAGTCGTGGGCGTAGGCGAGAAAGTAGTCGGAGTAGCCGCGGGCCGGGTCGTAGGGAGTCTTCGAAGGGCCCGAAGGATTGTTGGCCGGCGGCGTGAACTCGGTCGTCCGCGAGAAGTCGGGTCCGTGCCAGATCGTGTTGCCCGCCGTGATGTCGGCATGGCCGTCCTTGTCGAAGTCGGCCACGGCACAGCCCTCGGCCACGAACCGCTCGCTGAGGGTCTTCTTCTCGAAGGTCACCTCGGCAAACGCGACCGTGCCGCAGAACCAGATCATGAAGGAGCAATATCCGCGTATCATCGGGCTATCTCCGGGGCTCTGAATCCGCACGCCCAATCCGGCTGCGGGATGGTGCAAGTTGGATCGCCAACGGCAGGATAGCCGACGCTCACCATCCTTGCCCCAATCCCTCCGCCTGCCGAGGAGTGATTCGGTCCCCGCACCTCGGCTACTGTCCGCCGGCGGGCGGTGCCAGCTTTCCTTCGATCGTCGTGACCGCTGCCTTCGCCTCGTCGGCCAGGTCGGGGATCGCGCACGCCTCCTTGGCCACCGCGAGCGTGGCGGGGTGCGGATAGCGGACGAGGATCTCGATCACGGCCTTCCGGTCGGCGGGATCCTGCGCGGCCGCGAGCGCCTTGCGGCACATCTCGGCACGCTCGGCCTCTGGCAGCGCAAACTGCCGCGCGATCCGTAGGTAACCCTTCATCGCCCGGCCTCGGTATGGGCCCGCGGCGTCGGTCGTGGCGAGTTCGAGGATCACCGGCGCCGCGTCGGCCGTCATCCACTTGCCGAGCACCCGCGTGGCGGCGTCCGCAAGCGACTGCTCACCCGACTTCGCCGCCGCGGCGACCGCGGCGAGGGCCTTCGGGCCTCCGACATCGGCGAGTGTCTCCACAAGCACGCCCGCCCGTGAAGCAGCCGGGGTGACCGCCCCGGCGATCCGCGTGGCGCAGGCATCGCGGTCGGGCATCCGCACCGCCGCCTCCTTGAGTGCCGTGGTCGCGGCGGTGGCTTCCGCGTCGTCCCGCGGCGCCACCGCCTTCTTGATCAGGACGTCGATGTTCCCCAGGTCGACGATGGAGCCGAGCGCCGCCAGGGCCGCCGTCCGCACCGCCGTATCGCCGTGATCGACGAGTGGCAGGATCTTCGGCGTAGCCGTACCAATGCGACGGTCGCCGATAAGCCCGACGACCAGCGACAGCACCGCGGGGTCGACGTCGTTCAGCCTCCCGGTGATCCGCTCATCCACGCCGTCGGCCGTCATCGTAGCGATCGCCTCTCGGATCGCCACGACAACCGCAGGATCAGCCGCAGCCGCGATCCCCAGCAGGCCGTCCGCCGCGGCCGCATCGCCGCAACGACCGATCGCGCGGATCGCAGCGGGCCGCAGTGCGGGGTCGCCGTTCGTGGCCGCTTCCAGGATCGCCAACTGCACGGCCCGGGCCGCCCCTCCCGCGTTGCGGTCGGCCAACAGGTCGATCAGCAGCGGCTTTCGCTGCGATGCAAGTGTGGTGTCGCCGGCCGCAGATAACGCTTTGAGAAGTGCGAGGTCGACCTCGTAGGCGAGGGCGGCGTCGCGGTCGGGCCCGGCGGCCAGTTCGCGGGCGGTGAACAGTCCCATGTTGAAGAGCCGCCGAGAGGGCGATCGCAGGAGTTCCACGAGCAAGGGAATCCCGTCCTTGCCCCGGGCCAGAATCACTGCCCGCGTGGCTTCCGCCTGCCGCTGCTCCGACACTTCGGCTTGGCGAACCGCATCAAACAGGGCGACAGCCCCGGTTACATCGCCGGCGACCTGCAGCCGCTCGCCGCAGACGACGCAGGCCTCGGCCACCGCGTCGCGATCAGGCTTGCCCGCGGCCAACGCCTTCGAGAGCGCCGCGGCCGCGTCAGGCGTGCCGATCTTGCCCAGCGCCGCGGCCGCAGCAGCAGCGACGTTCGGGTCGTCATCGCTGAGCCGCTTGGTCAAGAGCGAAACGGCAGTCGAATCGCGCCGCACGCCCAGCGAGTTGATCGCGCCCACGAGCTGCCGGCTGGCGAGCTTCGTGTCGGGGCCAGCGGCCGCCCGCAGCGCCGCCGACGCCGCGTCGCCGGGTATTACCTCGAGCGTGATCCGTGCCCACGAGGCGAGCCGCTCGTTGCCAAGGTAGGCCGCGACCGCCTCGACGCATGCCGGCGAGCCGTGGACGGCAAGCCCCTTGAAGGCCAGCGCCTTCTCCGCCTCGGGAGTCTCCGAGCGAAGCACCGCGACGAGTTCCTGCTCCCGTGCCTGCGGTGCCGCATCGTCTGCCCGCCCGTGGCTGGTGCCCACGACGGCCGCCCAGACCAGCATCACGCACCACCGCGACCAGCGTTTGTGTTTCCTCGTCATCACAGCCTCCACGGTTCACGGAGCGATTCCGACCGCAGCCGGTTCGCCGCCTCGTCATTCACAAACTGCCACGACTCGGTGTCGAGCTTCACCGGCCGACCCAGAAACAGCGCGATGTTCGCGGCATGGCAGGCGATATGCGCGTTGCAAGCGGCGTCGGCGTTGCCCTTCGGCTTGCCCCGCGTCTTGCAGCAGTCGAGGAAGTCGCGGACGTGGAACGTGGCGGGGTAGCCACCAATCTCCTCGACCTTGCGGCCCGCCATCAACTCGGGCGACGAGAGCACGATCTTGCCGCTGTCGCCCGCCTCGACCCAGCCAGTCTCGCCCTCAAAGCGGACGGGGCACGAGCCGAGCGGGATCCAGTCCTTCTCACGGAACACGAGTTCGGCGCCCCCTGCATAGCGGCAGACGATCTGATCATCGACCGGCGGCGCATAGTCGGTCGGCGGCAGGCAGTCGTTCACCGCCCACTGGCAGAGGTCGACACAGTGCGAGCCCCACTCCAGCACCCCGCCACCGACGAGCCCGCCACCCTTCTCGAAGTTGAAGCCGTCGGCAAGCGAATTCGCATTGAATGGCCGCCAGGCTGCTGGGCCGAGGTACATATCCCAGTCGGCGACCGCCGGATCGGGCGCCGGGTCCTCTGGCAGCCAGCCGCTCGAAAAGGCCTTCATGCCGGCTGGGTGAGCGTAGACGCGGGTGATCCGTCCAAGCCGACCGGTCCGCGCTAGTTCGCAGGCAAAGGCGAAGTGGGGCAGGTTCCGCCGCTGCGTGCCTGCCTGAAACACGGTCCCGCACCGCCGCATCGTGTCGCGGAGCAACAGGCTCTCGGCGATGTTCTTCGTGCAGGGCTTCTCACAGTAGACGTCCTTGCCGGCCTTGGCGGCGAGCATCGCCATCAGCCCGTGCCAGTTGGGCCCGGTGGCGATCAGCACCGCATCCACGTCCTTCTGGTCGAGGAGTTCGCGGAAGTCGTGGTAGGTGCGGCAGTCGGCGGTGCCGTGGTGCTTATCGGCGATCGCCTTCACGGCCTGCCGACGGGCTTCCTTCACGTCGCAGATCGCCACGAACTGCACGTCCGGCTGCTGGAGGAAGCAGCCGAGGTCGTATTCGCCGCGGCGGCCGATGCCGATGCCGGCCACGCGGACCCGCTCGCTCGGCGGCGTCGCGCCGTCGAGCCCCAAGGCCGACGACGGGATCACCATCGGGGCCGCGACCGCCGCACCGGCGGCGAGGCCTCCACGAAGAAAGGTTCGCCTGCGAAGTCGTCGTAAAGCATCCATGAGACTGCGGCTCCCTACTGTGACCGTCATGCGCCCAACGGGCATGATACGGTTTTCCGATTGCCGACCACAGCGCACCCGACCAAAAGTTCGTCCAAGCCGAAGGCCGCAAGGCCTCGGGCGAACCACGCTGGACGCCGCCCCACGTCCCACGCCGCCCCACGCCTCACGGCGTTGGGCTTGGACGGACAGGGTCGCGCGAAAACCCCAAAACACCTGGCGTAAATCGCTCACCGCCGGTTTGTCGAAGCCGAAGGCCGTAAGGCCTCGGGCGAACCACGCTGGACGCCGCCCCACGCCCCACGCCTCACGGCGTTGGGCTTGGACGGACAGGGTCGCGCGAAAACCCCAAAACACCTGGCGTAAAT
>JBEIQP010000097.1:0-10052 GCA_040376455.1 Planctomycetaceae bacterium
CCACGCCTTCCAGTCGATCGACCACCGCGGCGTCGAGGTCCGTCTCGTCGGCCGCCGCGTTGGTCGCGACCGCCGCCACCGCCTTGGCGAGATCGATCGCCGATCCGCCGCCGATCGCGATCATGACCACGCCCTGGCGTGGTTCCGACCGGAGCCGGCCGAGCGCCTCGGCCACCTGCCCGACGGTGGGCTCTCCCGCGGCCGTGGCCACGACCCGCGGCGTCAGGCCGGCGGCGGCGAGCGATGCCTCGATCCGGGCCAACGCGCCCGACGCCGCCAGGCTCCGGGCGCCGACGACGAGCCACGCGGTCCGGCCGAGCGTCGCGGCCGCGGCGGCCACTTCGGCGCTCCGGCCGGGACCAAACAGGATCGCCGGCGGCACGTTGAAGTCGTAGGGCTGGAGGGGCTCGACGGGGGCGTGGAGAGGGGGCGTCATGGGATGTCGTCCGCCGCGGAGCGGCGTGGGGGGAAAGGATCGAAGGTGACGCCACGCCGCCGGCGGAGTACCTTTTCACGCGGCGGTCCGGCACGCAAGCACCCTTCGGATTTTCCATGACGCACGAGCAGGAATCGATCCAGATCCCCGCATGCCCGGGGCCGGTGCGGGGCCGAATCCGCCCTCCCGGATCGAAGAGCATCACCAACCGGGCGCTGGTCTGCGCGGCACTCGCGCGGGGACCCAGCCTGCTGACCGGGGCGCTCGACAGTCAGGACACGCGCGTGATGGCGGCGGGCCTGGCGGCCCTCGGCTTCCACGTGGCCGCCGACTGGGGAGCCGGCTCGATCCGGGTCATCGGCGGCTCCGGGGTGATCCCGGCCCGCGAGGCGGTCATCGATTGCGTCGCCAGCGGCACCACGATGCGGTTTCTGTCGGCGGTCTGCGCGTTGGGGCACGGCACCTATCGGCTCGACGGCACGGCCCGCATGCGGCAGAGGCCGATCGACGACCTGCTGGAGGCGCTTCGCGGACTCGGCGTGGAGGCCCACGCGGAAAGCCCGGGAGGCTGCCCGCCCGTGGTGATCCGGTCGCGGGGGCTGGCGGGGGATCTGGCGCGGGTGCGTGGCAGCACGTCGAGCCAGTTTGCCAGCGGGCTGGCGATGGTGGCGGCGTGCGCGCCGCACGGGATGCGGATCGAATTCGAGGGCACGCTCGTCTCGCTGCCCTACCTCGACATGACCCGCCGGGTGATGGAGGCGTTTGGCGCCCGTTGCGATCCGCAGGGCGACCGCGCGTGGCAGGTGGCCGCGACGGGGTATGAAGCCTGCGCGTACGCGATCGAGCCCGACGCATCCGCCGCGAGTTATTTCTTTGCGGCGGCGGCGATCACCGGCGGCAGCGTTCGCGTGGACGGCCTCTCGCGCACAAGCATGCAGGGCGACGTCGGGTTCTGCGACGCGCTCGAGCGGATGGGGTGCACGGTCGAGTGGGAGGAGCCGGCCGGTTCGACGCCGGGTGCGATTACGGTGAGCGGCCGGGCGGCCCGGGGCATCGACATCGACATGAACGCGATCAGCGACACCGTGCCGACGCTGGCGGTCGTGGCGCTGTTCGCCGAATCGCCGACCGTGATCCGCAACGTGGCCCACATTCGCGACAAGGAGACCGACCGGATCGGCGATCTGGTCCGCGAACTCCGCAAGTTGGGCTGCCGGGTGGAAGAGCGGCCCGACGGGCTCACGATCGCTCCCGGCCCGCTCCGCGGGGCCAGCCTGGCCACGTACGACGACCACCGGATGGCGATGAGCCTCGCACTCGCCGGCCTGCAGGTTCCGGGGGTGCGGATCGAGGACCCGGGGTGCGTCCGCAAGACGTTTCCCGACTACTGGCAGAGGCTGGCGGCGCTCGCCCGGCTGGATGCGACCGGCTTCCCGCACGTCACGGGCTGACGGCTTCGCCGGCCGGGGCTCACCGGCCCGCTTGTTCCAGCACCACCGCCGCCTTTTCGAGCAGTTCGTCCACCGGGGACCGTGCCGGCCGGCACTCGGAACCGTGCGGGTCCCGCAGCGCGGGATCGGTGGCGAGGAAGCCACCGCCGCAGTGCTGGCAGTAGACCCGCCGTCCCAGCAGTTCGACCCGCACCCGCAGCAGCCGGCCGCAGACCGGGCAGCCCTGGTGGTAATAGACGGTGCCGTGGGGTCCGTTCGTTTCCATCGCGGTGAACTCCGTAGGTCGCTCGATCGAGGCTCGACCGTTCGCTTTCCGGTTCAGGCTTGGTTCGGGATGGGACGCCGGCGGTTCGCGGGCGACCGGATCGGCGTCACAGTCTACGCCAGCGGTCGGCTCCGGGCAATCGCTCGGTGCCCCGCCAATCCCGCGGCCACCGCACCGATCGGCCCGAGGGGACCGCGTCGTGGATGACTTTCCCTGGGGACTGCTAGAATTGGCGGGCGGAGCC
This sequence comes from Planctomycetaceae bacterium, assembly GCA_040376455.1. Taxonomy (GTDB): domain Bacteria; phylum Planctomycetota; class Planctomycetia; order Pirellulales; family UBA1268; genus QWPN01. Next base: position 2,397 of record JBEIQP010000097.1, read on the forward strand.
GGAAGGATCGCTCTGGGCGGGCCGCTATTTCGGGATGAACCTATGCTGCAACGGCCTTGGTTGGCGCCCATCGTCGTGGCGTTCTGGTGCATCACCACCGGGTGGTTGGTGATGACGAAGATCCTGCCGTCGATGGCGGGTGGTTCGCCGCCGGGGTATCAGGCGAGCTACACGACCGGGAAGCGGATGATCCCGGTCGCCTGGACGGTGCAGTGGGACGATCAGACGCTCGGGTGGGCGGTGGCGGAGACGCAGCGGACGCCGACGGGCGGTCTGCTCGTGGACAGCCGGATGCACTTCGAGCGACTGCCGCTCGACGAGATGATGCCGGCATGGACCAAGATGCTCGTGGAGCGGGTGCTCCCGAAGTCCACGTCGTTCGCGTTCGACGCCCACAGTCGGTTGTCGATCGATGCGGCCGGGGAGTTGCGGACGTTCGTGTCGGAGGTCGATCTGCCCGGTTCGAAAGAGCAGGTTTACCTGACCGGAAACGTCAACGACGGCTCCGTCGCCGTCAGCGTGCAAGCGGGCGAGATGCGGTATGAAACCAGCCGCGAACTCCCGACGCACGCCATGATCAGCGACGAATTGTCGCCGCAGGCCACCATGACCGGTCTCTATGAAGGAAGGCGGTGGACCGCGCCGGTCTTCAGCCCGCTGCGGGCCACCGGTTCCCCGATCGAAATCCTGTACGCCGAGGTGGGGGGCGAGCAGACGATGTACTGGGAGGGGCAACTCGTACGCGTGCACGTCGTGACCTATCGCGAGGATCCGACGAGCCGCGGGGAGCCGCGGTCCCGGATGTGGGTGGACCGATCGGGCCGGGTGCTCAAGCAGGAGGCCTCGATGCTGGGGGCCACGCTCTCCTTCGTCCGCCGAACGGATGAAGGCGCCGCCTCCCTCGTGGCCGATCAGGCCGAGCGCGCGGGCACGGACGTCGCCGCGCCCTCCACCCGGGGGCCGCTGCGGTGATTGAATTCGACCACGTGACGCGCCGGTACGCAGCCAAGACGGCCGTCGACGATGTTTCCCTCGCGATCCCCCGGGGCGAGTTGTTCGCCCTGCTCGGCCCGAATGGGGCCGGCAAGACGACGACGATCCGCATGCTGGTCGGCCTGCTGCGGCCGTCGCGCGGGGCCGTGCGGGTGTGCGGCTACGACCTCGTCCGGGATCCACGCGCCGCGCACCTGCACCTCGGCTACGTGCCGGACGAGCCGACGCTGTACGACAAACTCACGGGCCGGGAGTTTCTCTGGTTCATCGCCGACATGTTCGGCATGCCGAAGCACCTGGCGCGGCAGCGCATCGATCGCGAGATCGAGCACTTCGAACTCGCCGAGTTCGCCGACGATCTGGCGGAGAGCTACTCCCTCGGGATGCGGCAGCGGCTGGTCTTCGCGTCGTCGTTGCTGCACGACCCCGCCGTGCTCGTGCTCGACGAGCCGATGGTGGGCCTCGATCCACGGAGCGTGAGGATCGTCAAGGACCTGCTGCAGCAGCGCACCCGCGAGGGCATGACGGTCTTCATGTCCACGCACACGTTGGCCATGGCGGAGGAGTTGGCCGACCGCGTCGGCATCATGGTGCGTGGGCAGTTGCGGTTCCTCGGCACCGTGGCGGAGCTCCGCGAGCAGGTGGCGGTCGAGAGCACGAGCCTCGAGCAGCTCTACCTCGAGCTGACGTCGCCGCGGGCCGCGAACCGCAATCCGGGGCCATGAGGACCGCCATGCCCGTCTCGAACACCCGCGAGGAAGAGTCGTGAGCGGTCGCGCCGTGGCGGTCGAATCCGTGAGGTTGCTCTCGGAGGAGGAGGAGTCGCGGCTCTTCCTGCGGCTCCGGGCGACGGTCGCCTGGGAAACGCTCCGCTCGATGGTCTCGTTCGCCCGGCTCCGGCTGACCCTGGTCGTGGTCTTGAGCGGCATTTTCTGGGCCGCGTTGTACGGTCTGTTTTTCGAGGCGTTCACGTTCCTCGAATCGCTGCACGCCGACGTCGTGTCGTTGTTGTTCAACGCGTTTTTCACGTCGTTGATGGTGATGCTCATCTTCTCGACCGGCATCCTGCTCTTCACCGGCATGTATTGCTCGACGGAGGCCAGGCTGCTGCTCACCCTGCCGGTCCGGTCGGAGGCGATCTTCGCCCACAAGTTCCAGGAGGCGATCTGGTTCGCCGGCTGGGGCTTCGTGCTCCTCGGCAGCCCGATGCTCGTGGCCTACGGCGTGCAGCGCGGTTCCTCCTGGCATTACTTCGTGCTGCTCTTGCCATTCATGCTGTCGTTCGTCGTCATCCCCGCCGCCATCGGCGGCATCGTGTGCATGGCGATGGTCGCCTGGCTGCCCCGGCTTCGGGTGCACGCGCTCTCGGTCGCGCTCGTGGCGGCCTGCATCGGGGCGATCTGGATCGGTTGGTCTACGTTCTCGCAGGTGCGGGTCGATACGATGTCGGCCGCCTGGTTCGAGCGGGCGTTCGCCCGCCTGGCGATCACGGAGCAGAAGCTGTTTCCGAGCTGGTGGCTGTCGAGCGGCCTGATCGAGGCCGCCAATGCCGGCCGGCCGAAGGTCGATGCGGCCGCGGCGATCTGGGAGGCGGTCAAATTCCTGGCGCTCTTGGTGGCCAACGGCATGCTGTTGCACCTGCTCGCCGGCCTGCTCGCGCGGGTGGCGTATCGCCGCGGATACAGCCAGCTCGTGGGCGAGGCCCCGTCGCGGCGGCAGCGGCGGATGGGCTGGTTCGATCAGGCGATGATCCAGGCCGGATCGGCGCGGGGCCGGCCCCTGCGGCTGCTGCTGGTGAAGGACCTGCGGCTGTTTCGCCGGGACATCTCCCAATGGTCGCAGTTCGTGATCTTCTTCGGGTTGCTGGGGCTCTATTTCCTGAATCTTCGTTCGTTCAACTACAACAACGCCTATGCGTCGATGATCGGCTTCCTGAACCTGGCGGTCGTCGGCCTGATCCTCTCGACGTTCACGACGCGGTTCATCTACCCGATGATCAGCCTGGAGGGGCGGCGGTTCTGGATCCTTGGGCTCCTGCCGGTGGAGCGGGACCAGATCGTCTGGTCGAAGTTCCTGTTCTCCTTCGTGGGCGGCCTGGTGCCCTGCGCCGCCCTGGTGCTGCTGAGTGACTGGATGCTCGGGATCAAGCCCGCGCTGATCCTGCTGCACGAATACTGTTGCGTCATCCTCTGCCTCGGGCTGTCGGGGATCGCGGTCGGCCTCGGCGCCCGGATGCCCGACCTGCGGGAGCCGTCGCCGGCGAAGATCTCGTCCGGGTTCGGGGGCACGCTCAGCCTGGTCATCAGCTCCCTGTTCATCATGGTGGTGGTCGTCGTGGCCGCGCTCCCGACGCACCTCTTTCTGCTGACCAACACGCTGGGGATGCCGACGGGGGCGGCCAAAGGGCTGGTGGCGTGGGCCAGCGGTGCGGGTGGCTCGGCCGTCAGTCTCGTCATCGTCGCGATCCTCGGCCTCGCGGCCACGATCGTGCCGATGGTCCTCGGATTGCGGGCCTTCCGCTGGCTGGAGCCCTGATCGGATCGGGCTGCGGGCCCGCCGCGGACGGCAGGGTGTTACGCGCCGGCGCCGCCGGCGGTTACCCTAATGACCCTTCCCCCGCCCCCGAGGTGCCGACCGCCATGGGAAACCGGCTCCACGCCGCCGACCCGACGCCCAGTGCCGCCGGCGGCCGTCCCGGGCCGCTCCGGCTCGGGGCGGTGAAGTACCTGAACACGAAGCCGCTCGTGCACGGGCTGGCCGCCGCCGGCGCGGACGTCCGGTACGACCTTCCCAGCCGCCTTGCCGAGCAGCTCGCCGCCGGCCAACTCGACGTGGCCCTGATCCCCACCGTCGAAGTGTTTCGGGGCGACGGCTACCGCATCGTGTCCGACGCCTGCATCGGCTGCCGCGGCCCGGTGATGAGCGTGAAGCTCTTCTTTCGGACGGCGCCGCACCGGGTGACGACGCTTGCGGTGGACGAAGGGTCGCGGACCAGCGCGGCGCTGTCCCGCATCCTGCTCGCCGAGCGGTTCGGCGTTCGGCCGCGGATCGAAACGCTGCCGATCGGCCACGGCTTGGGCGACTCGGCGGCCGACGCCGTGCTCCTGATCGGTGACCGCGCGCTCGACCGCGGCCAGGGGCAGGGCGGTTCGTTTCAGCTCGCCTGGGACCTCGGCGATGAATGGTGCCGCTGGACGGGGCTGCCGTTCGTGTTCGCGGTGTGGGCCGCGCGGCGGAACGTCGATGTCGGCGGCGTGGAGCCGCTCCTCACCGCGGCCCGCGACTGCGGCCGAGCCAACCTGGCCGCCATCGCCGCCGCCGAGGCCGCGGCCCACGGCCTCACGGTGCCGCAGTGCCACAGTTATCTTCGCGAGAACCTCCACTACGAACTCGGTCCGCGGGAACGCGACGCGCTCTCGCTGTTTCGCCGACATGCCGTCACAATGGGCCTCGTGCCGCCCGCCGCCGCGGACCTGCCGTTGACCGTCGCGTCGGCGTGACCGGCGGCTTCACTCCCCACATCGCGACCATGAAACCATCGATCCAGCCGATCCTCGACGGGGTTGTGTCCGGCGAAAGGCTGTCGGCGTCCGATGCGGTGCGGCTGCTCGAGTCGCATGAACTCGCCGCGATCGGGCGGGCGGCGGATGCCGTGACGCGCCGGCTCCATCCCGAGCCGTACCGCACCTACAACATCGACCGCAACATCAACTACACCAACATCTGCACGGCCGTCTGCGACTTCTGCGCGTTCTATCGCGGCCCCAAGCACCCCGAAGGCTACGTCCTCGACCGGGCGACGCTGCTCGCCAAGATCGAGGAGACGGTCGCCCTGGGTGGCGATCAGATCCTCATGCAGGGCGGCCTCCATCCCACGCTCACGCTCGAGTGGTACGAGGACCTCCTCCGCGACATCAAGGCCCGTTTCCCGCAGGTGAACATCCACGGCTTCTCGCCGCCGGAGATCTACCATTTCACGAAAGTCTCGAAGCGACCGCTGCGCGAGGTGCTGGAGCGGCTCGCCCGCGCGGGCCTGGGCTCGCTCCCGGGCGGCGGCGGGGAGATTCTCGTGGACCGCGTCCGCGAGGCGATGACCCGCGGCAAGGTGCTGACCGACGACTGGCTGGAGGTGCATCGTCAGTGGCATCTGCTCGGCGGCCGCAGCACGGCCACGATGATGTACGGCCACATCGAAACGCTCGCCGAGCGGGTCGAGCACCTCGACCGGCTGCGGTCCCTGCAGGATGAGACCGGGGGGTTCACGGCCTTCATCTGCTGGTCGTTCCAGCCCGGCAACACGGAGATGGACGACATCCCGCCGGCGGGGTCGTTCGAATACCTGAAGACGCAGGCCGTGGCCCGGCTCTACCTCGACAATTTTCCGAACATCCAGTCGAGTTGGGTCACGCAGGGCCGTGAGATCGGCCAACTCGCGCTCCTCTTTGGCGCCAACGACATGGGCAGCCTGATGATCGAAGAGAACGTGGTCAGTGCCGCGGGCACCGTCCACCACCTGACGCTCGACGAGATGAAGTCCGCCATCGCCGAGTTGGGATGGATTCCCCGCCGCCGCAACGTGTTCTACGAACTGTTCGAGGAGGAGCCTGCCGCCGACGCGGCGCGGAGCCACGCCCGGGCGGTGGAGTTGCCGCTCGTGGCCACGGCGCCGTGACCGCAGCAGGGGCGCTGGTGATCCGGGCCCGGCACCTCGTGCCCATCGCCTCGCCGCCGATCGAAAACGGCTGGCTGCGGATCGCCGGGGGCCGGATCGTGGCGCTCGGCCGGGGCGTGCCGCCGGGGCCCGCGGTCGATCTGGGTGATGCCATCGTCCTGCCGGGGCTCGTTAACGCCCACACGCACCTGGAGTTTTCCTCGCTCCGGCAACCGCTCGATGTGGAGGGCGGGCTGCCGGAGTGGATTCGCCGGGTGGTGTCGCTGCGGCGCGACCGCGACTCGGCGCCGGCTCCCGACGAACGTGCCGCCGCGATGCGCGCCGGACTGGAGGAGGCCGCCGCGGCCGGTGTGACCGCGGTGGGGGAGATCGCGACTTCCTGGTCGGCGGCCGACGCCGCGCCCCGCGGCCCACGGCTCCGCGTCTATCGCGAGACGCTCGGGCTGTCGCGGGGGGCGATCGCAGCGGCGGCCCGCGGCCTCGATCGTGATCTCGACCGGCTCGCGGCGTGCGGCATTCCCGCCGGCATCTCGCCCCATGCTCCCTACTCGGTCGCCGCGCCGCTGGCCAAACGGGTCTGTCAGGCGGCGGCCCGGCGGCGTCTTCCCGTCGCGATGCATGTGGCGGAGAGCATGGCCGAGGAGGAGTTGCTCGCGTCGGGCACGGGGGCGTTTCGACGGCTGCTCGAGGACTTGGGGGCGTGGGATGCCGCCGCGCCGCCGACGCTGCTGCCCGCGGCCGACTGGATTTCACGGCTGGCCCGCGGGCCGCGGGGGATCGTGGTGCACGGCACCCATCTCGGCCGCGACGCCGCTGCGGTGGCCCGCCTCGCCAGGCATCGCGACCGGCTCTGCGTGGCGGTCTGCCCGCGGACGACGCGGGCCCTGTCGGGCGTGCTGCCGCCGCTCGAGGTTTTTCGTGGAGCGGGGCTTCGCGTGGCGATTGGCACCGACAGCCGGGCGTCGAATCCCGACCTTTCGGTGCTTGCGGAGTGCCGCACGCTGGTCGATGCGGGCCTCGTCGGCCCCGCGGAGGCGCTCGCGATGGCGACGATCCACGGCGCGTGGGCCCTGATGTTCGACCGCCTCGTGGGGCGTCTCGCCCCCGGTTTTCGCGCCGACCTCGTCGTGCTGCGGCCCGGGGCGGCCGGCGGCGATCCGTGTGCCGCGGTGCTCGACCCGTCCACGGCCGTCGTCGCCACGCTCCGGGGTGGCCGCGTCATCGCCGGCCGCTTGCCCGGCTGATCCTCGCGTCCGCGGGGCCGGGGTACACTGCCGGCATGCACGACTTGGCTGGCACAGCGATGGCTTCGTCTCATCCTGGACGGCACGGATTCGGGGCAGCCGGTTCATCAACTGATCGCCGCCGTGCCCGGATTCGGTTTTGTTGCGCGATTGAACTGGAAGCGAGTGATCGGCCGAGTGAAGCCTTGGCCTTCACTCCGGTCGATACGGTGGAAGTAGGCCAGGGATGGCTTTTACACGTATGAGTGCGACCCGTCGCGGGGGTCGGGGTTGCCCGTATCCTCTCGCCGGACGTTCGCTGCGGTCATCCTGACCTCCGCTCACTCGATGCCGGCTGCGCTCCGACATCCTGTCTTCGCTTGCCGCCAACGCCGGGTCGAGGACACGGGCAACCCCTCGCGGAATCACTGATTGAGAAAAGGCCAGGGATGGCTTTTTCCACCTGGAGGCGGTGGACGGGGCTGCCCCTACCCTCTCGCCGGACGTTTGCTCCGGCCCTCCGGGCCTCCGCGCACTCCATGCCGGCTGCGCTCCGCCATCCATGGCTCCGCTTGCCAGCAAGGCCGGCTCCAGGGCAGGGGCAACCCCTCGCGGAATCAGCGCTCGGGAAGGCGGGGGCTGATCACTCGTGGCGGGAGGGCCCGGCCACGGCACCAACGGCGGCCCGTGCGCAGCATCGCGCACGGCTGCCACGAGCACGAGCACGAGCAGGAAGCGAGGGATCGACCGAGTGAAGCCTTGGCCTTC
>JBEIQP010000153.1:0-5423 GCA_040376455.1 Planctomycetaceae bacterium
CAAGCTCGACCGTCTTGCCGGGGCCCTCGAGGCCCGCGAGATGCTCGACGACACCGAGGTGGCGGAGATCATCGGCCCCGCCACGCCCCGCCGTGCCGGCGAGTCGATGCCCGGCTCCGATCCCGCGCCGGTGCAAGCCGCTCGCGACTCGAATCCCGCCTGACCGCACCACTGCCATGCCCCAACTTTCCCACGCCGTCTACTTCACGCTCAAGAACCGCACGCCCGAGGCCGCCGCGAAGCTCGTGGCCTCGTGCCAGCAGCACCTCACGGGACACCCGGGCACGGTGTTTTTCTCGGCGGGCACCTGCGCGGCGGAGTACGACCGCGAAGTGAACGACCGCGATTACGACGTGGCGCTCACGATCGTGTTCGAATCGCACGCCGCGCACGACGTGTATCAGACGGCTCCGAGGCACGAGCAGTTCATCGCCGAGAACGCGACGGACTGGGCGAAGGTCCGCGTGTTCGACGCCAACCTGGCGTGAGGCAACGTAGGTGCAGGTTGGCAACCTGCACCTGAAGCAATGTCCCGCGTCGCGCACCGCAGGTTACCAACCTGCGGCTACGTTGTGGGTAACCTGCGGCTACGGGGTCGCCAACCGCGCTACACCGTCCGGACTCGCGACACCGCGATCCGCCCGCCGAAACACACGTCCACGTCGTTGCCCGCCACCCGCGGCCGCTCGTGGTAGCTCGACTCATACGCCCAGCCCTCGTCGGTGAGCCGGTAGCCCAGCCCAAACGGCGAGCCATCCACCGCACACTCCACCACCTCGGGATCGGCCGCAGCCGCCGGGAGATCGGGCAGGTTCACATTCCAAAATTCGCCCCGCACCACCTCGCGACTCCGAATCGCCTCGAGCACCTCCGCCACCCAGCGGGCAGAGCGATCCCAGTCGATCGTCGTACCCCGGCGGTGATACTGCGATGCGGCCACGGCCGGCAGCCCGTGAAGCGCCGCCTCGCGAGCCGCCGCCACCGTGCCCGAATGGTGGATGTCGGCCCCCAGATTGCCGCCGGCGTTGATTCCTGCAATCACAAGCGCCGCATCGGGTACGACCCTGGCCAGCGCGATTCGCACGCAGTCGGCCGGCGTGCCCGCCACGCGAAACCTCCCCGGCCCCACGTCATCCACGCGGATCGACCGGTTCGTCGTCACGCGGTGCCCGCAGCCCGAATGGCATTCTTCCGGCGCCACCACGATGAGCGTCGCCCCGAGCCCGGCCGCAGCCCGCTCCAGCGCCGCCAGCCCCGGCGCTTCGATGCCGTCGTCGTTGGTCAGCACGATACGCATGGTCGTCCTGCCGCACGGGCCGCAAGAGTCTCCAGGATCGCCCACACGCCCTCGGCGGCCGTGGCCGCCATCCGGCAGACGTCTTCGGCGTCGGTGTCGACGTGCGTGAGCGCGTCGGGCTTGGCCACGTTGGTCGCCACGGAGCAGACGGTGACGTCGAGCCCCATCCGCGTGGCGGCCACCACCTCCGGCACCGTCGACATGCCAACCACGTCGGCCCCCATCTTGCGGAGCATCCGGTATTCCGATCGCGTCTCGTAGGTCGGCCCCGAGAGAAACGCGTACACGCCCTTGCGGGCGATCACATCGACCCGCCGCGTGGCAGCGAGGGCCAGGTCGGCGAGTTCGGGGTCGTAGTAGCGGGTTCGCGGCGGCACCTCGCCGAGGTCATCGGGCTCGAGCGCATCGCCCCACGGCCGCCGCACCATGTCGATGTGATCGGTCACGATCACGAGCTCCCCGCCGACCATGTCGTGCTTCAGGCCGCCCGAGGCATTGGTGAGCAGCACCTGGCCGACGCCGAGTGCTGCGAGCAACTCAATCCCGCGAGTGAGCGTCTCGGGGGGAAAGCCCTCGTAGCCGTGCACGCGGCCCTGGAGCATGGCGATGGGCACGCCGCGGAGCGTGCCGCAGACGATCCGCCCGGCGTGGCCGGTGGCGGTCGATTTCTTGAGCCATCCGGTCTCGGTGGAGGGCATCGCCCATTTCCCTGTGAGCCGGTCGGCGAGCCCGCCGAGGCCCGTGCCGAGCACCACGCCGATCGTCGCCGGACAGCCGCCGCCCGCGACGACCCGCTCGGCCGCCTCGAAGGCGCCCGCCCGTGGCCGCCCCATCCGCAGCCGCGGCCGGTTGCTACCGATCATCCCGTCGCTCATGAGCCGCCACCTCGACCAAAGCCGCCCGGGGTTTGCCGCTCCCGGAGAAAAACCCTATCCTCGCGCCCGCCGCGGGAATCGGCAAGCACGACCGCTTCCGAACCGCCGGCCACGCCCTCCGCAGGATCCTCCCGATGCCCACCCGAGCCGAGAAGTTCGCCGGCCTCTCCGTCGCCATCGTCACGCCGTTTCGCGACGGCAAGGTCGACTCCGCTCGCCTCAAGGAGCAGATCGATTTCCAGGCCGAGGCCGGCACGACCTGCATCTGCCCTGTTGGCACGACGGGCGAGTCGCCGACGCTCACCCACGACGAGCACGAGCGAGTGATCGCCGAGAGCATCGCCGCCGCCGCCGGCCGGATCCTCGTGATGCCTGGCACCGGGTCCAACTCCACCGCCGAAGCCGTGCGGCTGACAAAGTTCGCCGCGAAGGCGGGGGCCAACGCCGCCCTCGTGGTCGGCCCCTACTACAACCGGCCCACGCAGCAGGGCATCTACGAGCACTTCAAGGCACTCGCCGAGGCGGTGGACATCCCGATCTGCGTCTACAACATTCCCACGCGGACGGGCCGCAACATCGAACCCGAGACGATCATCCGCCTCGCCGAACTCCCGGGCATCGCCATGCTCAAGGAGGCCACCGGCTCGATGGATCAGGCCTCGCAGATCCTTGCCGCCACCGACCTCACGGTGCTCTCCGGCGACGACAGCATGACGCTGCCGCTTCTGGCCGTCGGCGGCCGCGGGGTGATCTCGGTGGTGGGCAACCTCGTGCCCCGCGACATGAAGGCCCTCTGCGATGCCTTCGACGCGGGCGACATGAAGAAGGCCCAGGCGCTGCACACGAAGCTGTTCGTGCTCTGCCGCGACCTGCTCGGCCTCGCCAGCAATCCGATCCCGATCAAGGCCGCAATGGCGATGGTCGGCCGCGACACGGGCGACATCCGGCTGCCGCTGGTGCCGCTGGAGCCGCCGCTGGCCGACAAACTGCGGCAGGTGCTCGCCGCCTACGGGCTACCGGCAAAGGCCTAGCTGGCCTCACCGGGCCTCACTCGATTACGCGGAGCACGCCACCCTGCGTGTCGAACTTCGTGATCACCATGTCGTGGTGCCGGCCGAGGCCCAGCGATTCGAGGCGATCGACGAGCACGCCCGCGCGATCGAGTGACTCGCAGCAGGCCATCACTGCCGGCCCCCAACTCGATTGGGCACAGCCCGGAGCGCCCAGCTCCGCGAGGAGTTCGATCAGGTCGGCCGTCGCCTTGGCGTAGGGAAGCTTCGACGACTCGGCCTCGAAGGGCTTGCCCGCCAGCAAGCCGTAGTTGCGAACGGCGACCGAGAACTCGATGAACTTCCCCTCGACAGCCGCCGGCAGGAGTTCCAGAAGCGCCAGCCGCGAAAGTTCCGCGGTGATCTCGCGGGGCACCGGCGGAAGCCGCTTGAAGGCCTCCCGCTCTGCCTCGCCCGAGATGCCAGCCGCATCACGGGCCACGAGCAGCACGCACCGCCACGACTGAGGCAGCCGCACGCGGGCGACCATCGGCGAGAAGGAACGGGTGACGTTGTCATCCGCATCCGCCTCGTCGCGAATCATCCGGCCTGCCTCGACGATCAGGCCTCCCCGGCTAAATCCGTAGACCCCCACGCAGGAGCGTCGGCCGCGGCCCACCACGCGGGCAAGTTCCATCGAGTCTCGCGTGTCAAACAGCCAGTCGTGCTCCGTCGGCTGGAGATCCTCCTGGATCGGATGGGGCGTGGCCGCGGGCGCGTGAGTCTCGGAGCCGAGCGCGAAGAGATGCCGCATGCCGGCCGCCACGGCGAGGCCGAGCTGCGTGCCCGTGCCCAGACCGACGTGGGCCGCGGGCGCCGCCACCACCTCAATCGCACACCCAACATCGCCGAGCCGCCAGGTGTCGACGCAGGCCTTCGCGTAGCGGAGCGCCCGCTCGGCGTGCAGGCCGCGGGCCTCCAGTCGGCTAGCCCGCCGCAGCCGTACCTGGAGCGGCGGCCGATCGAGCATCACCCCCACGCCGCCGAAGGACCGGACATCGCGGTGACCGAATGACATCATGCCGAGGTGGAGCCGCGCGGGCGTCCGAATCTCGACGGCTTTGGGCGGCAGCGGCGTGCCTGACGTGGATGGAGCGGACATCCCGCCAAGCATACCCAAGGTCGGCAGAACCGCACGCGGTCGGTTCACCCCGCGGCCGCGGCCGCCAGGAGGGCGAACGCCTCCTGCTCTCGCGGCCCGCCCGTCTTGTCGACGAGCACCCGCAGGTCCTCGATCCTCCGCCGCGTCTCGTCGCGGCCGAGCAGGTGGACCCGCGTCACCAGGATGGCCGCCTCCACCACGGCATGGGCGGCGCGGTTGAACCCAAGGAACGGCCGGACGGCATGCTCGGCCACCACCCGCGCCGAGATCTCGAGCCGCTCCCGCGAGTCGTCGATCGCGTCGACGGCCAACTCCCAGGCATGGCAGGCGTCGAGCAGGATCCGGCCAGCCACGGCGTTGGCGGGGCGCGACGGCGGCGGCTCGTCGAGGCAACCGGCCACCACCCGGGCCAGCAGCAGCACGTCGTCGCTGACGTGAAACACACCGCACCGCTCGCGGGCCAGGTTCACGGCCGTCTGGCTCGTCGCAAACGGCTTGAGCACCAGCCGCGTGAGCCGGCCGGCGGCCCGCTCGCCGGGGTCGATCCAGGGCCCCATCGCGGCAACGTGGAGCCGGCCGTCGGCGGCGGTCGTGGTCACAAGTCCTTCGAGGATCATCGGCGGCCCTGATACGGCGGCACTCGGCGGGAAACGGCAGCCCTCATGATAAACTCGCGGGCCCGTCGCCCTGCGAGTCCGTCCTTGTCTGCCGACCGTCCCTGCATCCATTTCGTCACCGGCCGGCTCGCCGAGCACTCGCTGCGGCAGGTCCTCGAGCGGCTCGCGCCGCGGGCGGGATTCGACTGGACCGTGCAGGTGATGCCGATCACCGTGGCCGCCCTGATGACCACGCCCTGGATCGCGAAGCGGCTCGATGTGCCCCCCGGCACCACCCGCGTGCAGATCCCCGGGGCCTGCCGTGGCCCGCTCGAGGCCTTCGCCGACATCACGCCGGTGCCGGTCGACCGCGGCCCCGACGACCTGCGGGCCCTCGACGAGTTTTTCGGGCAGAAGTCTCGCGATCTCTCGCTCAACATCCGCGACGGCTGCTGGCTGGCCCACGAACCCCGGCACCCGGTCCGCGACACGCACTTCCGGCTG
>JBEIQP010000143.1:0-6187 GCA_040376455.1 Planctomycetaceae bacterium
CGCTCACGGCGTACGACGTGACCGCCCGGGGCGAGGTGTCGTGGAGATTGCCGCGAGCAGATCTGGGCGACGCGAGCCGCGACGACGCGGCCCGCGAATGGTTTATGGGCGCGCCGCTGGTCGTCGGTCGCGATCTGTTCGTGCTCGTCGAGGCCCACGGTCAGGTGCGGGTCGACGTGCTCGACGCGGCGGATGGAACCGTGCAGTGGTCGCAGCCGCTCGCCGACCTCGAGGAGCGGCAGTCGGCCGCCAGTCCCGACGGCTACGCCCGGCGGCTGGCCGGTTTCACGCCGGCGCTCGATGAAGGAGTGCTCGTCTGTCCGATCGGCGGCGGCACCGTGGTGGCGATTGACCTCACCGCCCGCGCGCTGCTCTGGGCGCATAGCTATCGCCTCGCGGCCGGCCGCGGCGAGGAACCGGGCAATGCGAGGCTCCGCGGGCTCACCGGCGAACTCAGAGAACCGACCACCGGCCGCACCGGCGACCCCTGGCCCGTAATCGCCTCCGGTCGCGTGTTTCTCATGCCATACGACGCCGAGGGGATTGTCTGCCTCAGTCTTCGCGATGGTGCCGCCGCCTGGCAGCGGCCGCTCCGCGGTCGCCGTCAGATCGTGGGTGTCGTCGACGGCAGTTTGATCCTCGTGGGGGGCGACGGAGTCGATGCGGTGGCGATCGACACCGGGCGGCAGCGTTGGACGCGGCCGCACCCGCCGGGCATCCACCCGAGCGGCCGCGGGCTCCTGACGGACGCGAGGCTGTTCCTGCCGGTCGACGCGCCTGGCGTCGTCGAGATCGACCTTGCCGACGGCAGGCTCGTGGCCCAGCACGCAGTCCGTGGCGGGGGCGTTCCCGGAAACCTGATCGCGGTCCGCGGCGAGGTGATCTCGCGAGGCATCGACTCCCTCGATGTGTTCCACCAGACCGCGGAACTCGAGTCGAAGGTGGAGACGGCCGGCCGAGACGAGCGGCCGCGGCCGTGGGGCGACTACTGGAGCGGTCAGCTCGAACTCACACACGGCGCCGTGGGGCCGGCGCTGGAGCGCATCCGCGGCGCCGCGGCATCGGCGCGGGCGTCGCCCGTCGCCATCGCCGACGCGCTCGTGTTTGCGATGCGGCGAGATTTTGCGTCCGCTGCGACAGCGTGGCGGTCGTGGGATGACGCGGGCGAGGCGGCAGCGGTGACCCCCGACGTGCTCCGCTCGGTGATTGATGGCAGCCTGCGAAAGCGGGATGACGCCACGGCCTGGCGGGCCTGCCAGCGACTCGCATCGGCGACCGATGCGGGGCTCAAGTCGGGCCTGATCAGCGATCCCTCCGAGGTTGGTCTTGAGGTCGATCCCAACCGCTGGGCCCGAGGCCGACTGACCGATCTGGCATCCCGCGCAGACGCGTCCCTCCGCAGGCAGGTCGACGAGCTGATCGATCGGATGGGAGGGCGTGTGGATCGCTCCGCCGGTGAGCCGGCGACCGCGCAGGGGGATGCGGCGGCCGAAGAGTGGCCGCTTGGCCGCGTCGTGGTGCGGCGGCCGCGCCGCGTGCGGGCCGAGCAGGGCACCGCCGGCAGTCAGGTGGTGTCGGTGCCGCTCGTCGGGGTGACCGATTCCGCCGTGCCCGGCATCACCATCTCCTACGACATGCAGCAGCGCAGGCTCCTCGTCGCGGATGGGTATGGCCGGCGTGTCGTGGAGCCCTTGCCGCTCGAGCCCGCAGCGTCGATGCCATGGCTCAATCAGATGTCGCCCATCGAACCATCCGTGGTCGGCAGCACGCTCGTGGTCCGGACGGGCGCGGGCGTCAGCGCGTTCGACATCGGCGCGACGGTGGGCGAGAGCCGCCTGCTCTGGAAGACCGCCGGCCGCTCCGCCACGGGCCGTGACCTGGTGTCGGTGCGGGCGGTTGCCGGCGGCCGCGTGGCCCGCAACGGCGGCGTGCCACTCGGCCGGCGGATCACCGAGGCCGACGACCTCGATGGGCCTCGTGCCACGATCGCCCCGGCGGCGCGGCGCTCCGGCGTGCTCGTGCCGGGAGGTCGGGCGGCCGCGCTGCTCGATCCGGCAACCGGCCGTGTGCTCTGGGAGCGGCAGGGCTTGCCGGGGATCGTGGAATGGATCGCCGATGACGACACCGCCTGCGGGTGCACGGCGGACGGGCTTTCGTCGCCGGTGCTCTCGATGTGCGACGGTCGCCTGCTCCACCTCGTGGATCTGCCCGGCCGCCGGCAGCGACTGGGCAGTCACGGTCGATACGTGGTGGCCTTCGTGCCCGGCGACGAAACTCCGCTGGCGAGCCGCGTGCGGATCGACCGCATCGATCCGCTGCTGCGGGAGTCGCGGCCGCTCGGGGAGTTTGCCGGAGACTCGCGGGCCGCGATGATCGGCGATGGCCGGCTCGCCGTGCTCGAGCCCGACGGCACGCTCACCGTGATCGACGTCGCCGCCGGCGCCGGCATCTGGCGAGCGCGGCTCAGCGGTGGGGTGGGCCGAATCGACGAACTCCACGTCATGCCCTGGCGCGATCGGTATCTCGTGTTCGCGGCTGCGACAGACGTCGCTGCGATCGACGAGTCGGCGGCGATCTCGCCGCTGCAGGGCATCCTGATGGCAAGCGAATCGACAGCGGCTTTGTCGGGGGCCATCTGGGCGGTGAGCCGCGACGACGGCCGTCTGCTCTGGCAGGCGCCGGCCACGGTTCGACAGCATTGCCTGCTCTTGTCGCAGCCGCCGGATCTGCCGGTGCTGGTGCTGACTCGGCAGACGCGGCCGGGCGACGGCGCGCGGCCCGAACTCGTCGTGCTCTGCCTCGACAAGCGGACCGGGCACGCCGTGCTCGAAGAGCAGCGGCTTCCGGTGCAGCAGCATCTCTTCGTCGGCTGCGAGGTAGTCGGTGCTCCGCGCGAGCACACCATCTCCATCCGCGGCGCCGGGGCGACGACGTCCACGGTGACGCTCGCGTTCACCGGCGAACCGCTGACGCCGCAGGCTCCCTTCCAGGTGGAGGGCCGCCCGCCGGTTCCTGGCCGCGGTCTCGAGCCCCTCGGGCGTGCCGACCAGGCCGGCGACATTCCCTGACGGGGCGAACGGCCCGGCGCGGCCCGTCTGCCGGCGCGGCCGTATGATAGGTGCATGCCGATCCTCCGCCGCCATCGTTCGCCGTGCCGCGCCGCGTGTGGCACGAACTGGCGTGCCCTCATCGTGGCGGTGATCGCAGCGACGGTGGCGGTGCCGCTGGTCGCGGCCGCACCCGGCGATGCCGCACGGCCCGCCCGTTCAGCCCAGGGGCCGGTCGAGGCCGTTGTGGCCGACGGCTTGGCCTGGCTCGAGGCGAAGCAGTCGCGGCGAGGCAACTGGTCGGCCAACGAAGGCCGCTACCCGACGGCGATGACGGCGCTGGCCGGCACCGCGCTGTTGATGGAGGGCTCGACGACGTCGCAAGGCCGTCATGCCGAGGCGATCCGGCTGGCGGTTGACTACCTCGTGAGTCGCTCGCGTGCCAACGGCCTGATCGGCGACCCGCAGTCCGACGACCGCTACACCTACGGTCACGGCTTCGCGATGCTTTTCCTCTCCCAGGTGCTCGGCGAGGAAGAAGACGAGCGGCGACGGGAGGAACTTGTCGGCGTGCTCACCAAGGCGGTGGTGTTTTCCGGCCGCGCGCAGACGAAAGACGGCGGTTGGGGCTACGTGAGCGCCCAGGACGCCAACGACTTCGACGAGGGCTCGACCACCATCACGCAGGTGCAGGGACTGCGGGGCTGCCGCAACGCCGGCATCCCGGTGCCGCGGGAGATCATCGACAAGGCGATCGCCTACATCCACGCCTGCACGCTGCCCGACGGCGGCGTGCAGTACAGCTCGAAGGGGGGCGGCGGCCGGCCAGCAATCTCGGCGGCGGCGATCGCCTGCCTGTTCAACGCCGGCGAGGAAGACGACACGCACGTGCCGCGAATGCTCACCTACGCGAAGCGAAATCTGGGCAACATTGGAAACAATAGCTTCGGCCACTGGCACTACGCGCACTTCTACTACTCCCAGGTGATGTATCGTGAGGCAGGCGAGGCCTGGGAGTCGTACCACGGTCAGATCGGCAAGCGGCTCGTCGCCGAGGCCCAGAGGGACCGCGACGGTGCGTTTTGGCCGCAGGGCTACATCGGCACCGTCTACACCACCGCCACCAACCTCGTGATCCTCCAGCTCGACAAGGGTTCCTTGCCGATCTATCAGCGCTGACTCTGCCCTCACACCTCGGAGCCTTCACGCATGCCCGCCTCTGCCGTCGACCGCCTCCACGAGGCCCATGAGCGGATTCTCGATCAGCTCTCGCGGGTGATCGTCGGCCAGCGCGAGGTGATCGAGGAGCTGCTCATCAGCCTGTTCAGCCGCGGACACTGCCTGCTCGAGGGCGTGCCGGGGCTCGCCAAGACGCTGCTCGTGAGCACGCTCGCCCGCAGCCTCGATCTCTCGTTCAGCCGAGTTCAGTTCACGCCCGACCTGATGCCGGCCGACATCATCGGGACCGACGTGCTCGAGGAGGACAAGGCGACCGGCACGCGGCAGCCGCGGTTTCTCGAGGGGCCGCTGTTCGCCAACGTGGTGCTCGCCGACGAGATCAACCGCACGCCCCCGAAGACGCAGGCGGCGCTTCTGGAGGCGATGCAGGAGCGGCAGGTGAGCGTGGGACGCGTCCGGCACCGGCTCGTCGATCCGTTCTTCGTGCTCGCCACCCAGAACCCGATCGAGCAGGAGGGCACCTATCCGCTGCCGGAGGCGCAGCAGGATCGCTTCATGTTCAAGGTGTTCGTTCGCTACCCGTCGTTTGCGGAGGAGTTCGAGATCGCGCGACGAACCACCGGCGCGCCGCTGGAAGATCCGCAACCGGTGCTCTCGGCGGCCGACATTCTTTCCCTGCAGGCGAGCGTCCGCGAGGTGCCGGTGAGTGACCACCTCGTCCGCTACGCGCTCGCCATCGTGCGGCAGACGCGGGCCGGAGAGCGGGGCGTGCCGGAGTTCGTCTCTGACCAGCTGGTCTGGGGAGCCGGGCCCCGGGCAGTGCAGTTTCTTGTCGTGGGGGCAAAGGCGAGGGCGCTGCTTCAGGGCCGCCCGCACGTCGCGGAGGAAGACATCCGCGCGCTCGCCGCTCCGGTGCTGCGGCACAGAATCGTCGTCGGCTTCGCCGCGGAAAGCGAAGGCGTGACCCCCGACGGCATCATCGAACGGATCATCGAGTCCACCCCCGCCAGAGAGGACGAGCTGTCGCGTGACCCGCGGTTCCAGACAATATTTGCGTCCTGACGCGATCGCCCGCATCCACAGGCTCGAACTGCGTGCCCGGGCCGTGGTCGAGGGCGCGCTGGCGGGCCTCCACAAGAGCCCCTTCAAGGGCCAGTCGGTGGAGTTTCTCCAGCATCGCGAGTACGTCCGCGGCGACGATCTGCGGCGCGTCGACTGGAAGGTCTGGGGACGGCAGGATCGCTTCACCGTCAAGGAGTTTGAGGAGGAGACGAACCTCCGGCTCACCCTCCTCGTCGATGGCTCGGCGAGCATGGACTACGGCGGCGGTGCGGAGGCGGTGCCGCCGCGGCCCACGAAATACGACGCAGCCGCTACGCTGGCCGCAAGCCTGGCCTGGCTCGCCCTGTCGCACGGTGATGCCGTCGGCTGTGGCGTGTTTGACGACCGGCTGCGGGGGAGCGTGCCGGCCCGCACGAAGCGATCGCAGCTGACGAGCATCTGCGACGTGCTCGAGGCGCCGCGAAACGCCGGGACCGGAGACTTCCACCGCGTTCTCCGCTCCGTCGCCGAATCGCTGCCGAAGCGCGGCATGGTGGTGATCGTCTCCGACCTGCTCGGCGACCGGGATGGGGTCTTCGCGGGGCTGCAGCTGCTACGGACGCGGGGCCACGACCTGGCGATCGTGCACGTGCTCGACGACGACGAGATCGATTTTCGCTTCGAGGGAGCGACGCGGTTCGAAGGACTCGAACTGCCGGCGCACCTCGCCTGCAACCCGCGGGCGTTGCGGGATGGTTATCTGGCGGCCGTCGAGGCATTTCTCGGCGAGGTCCGGCAGCGGGCGGCGGCCGTCCGCTGCGGCTACGCGCGGGTCCGGACCGGGGGGCCGGTGGCTGCGGCGCGCGTGCGGTGTGGATCGCGGGGGGCGAGGGTGGCGGTTTGGGGGGCGCCGGCGCGCC
>JBEIQP010000149.1:0-5740 GCA_040376455.1 Planctomycetaceae bacterium
ACGTCCGCGAGCCGCTGCGGTGCCGGGTCGAAATCGGCTATTCGACTCCGTCGGGCCGCTTTCATGGCCTCGCCCGCAGCAACGCCGTGAACACGCCGGCCTCGTCGCAGGGCGACACGCTCGACGCCCACTGGGGCGAGATCGTCGGCGACTGCGAGCGGATCTACGCGATGAGCGGCGGCTTTTCGCCGGAAAACAACAGCACCGAGTTGCAGGAACTGTTCGAGGAGCGGCTGCGACGGCCGATGGGGCCGCCCGCGACCCGGACCACCCCCGTCGAGGCGGACGATCGCGACGAGGCGGTGGTCGATTTCCAACTGGAGGTGGATGCCGAGATGATCGTCTACGGAGCCACCCAGCCCGACGCCTACGTCACGCTCCAGGGCGAGCCGGTCAAGATCCAGCCCGACGGCACGTTTCGGGTGCGGGTTGACATGCCCAACAAGCGCCAGGTGCTTCCGATCATCGCCAGCGCCCCCGACGGCTCCGCCCGACAGACCGTGGTCATGGCCGTCGAACGCAACACGAAGTCGATGGAGCCCTACGGCCGCGAGTCGGGCGATTACTGACTATACGCATGCCAAGCCATCCATGGCCTTGGCATGCTGAGGTTGGCCGCAGGGGAACGCCGAGGGTTCCCTGGGCCAACGGGCATCGCATCCCGCGATGCCAGCATACGCATGCCAAGCCATCCCTGGCCTTGGCGCCATCTGCTACGATGGCGGGAGCCGACCGCCGAGCGTGCGGCGATAAGTTTTCTGCCATGTTCGTGATGATGTCGATCCATGCCGGTGAGCTCTTAACGAGGCTCGTTGGGGGCCGATTGATGGCTCTGGTTGCGTGTCCCGCCGGCGACGCCGACTCCGTTCGGCCGATGCCGGATCACATGCCCCGGAATCCAAGGCACCCCCGTCTTTTTTAAAACGAGCTCTCCGCATCACACGACACCACGGCATCACGGTGGAAAACTTATCGCCGCGGGCTCCCGGCCGACCGATGCCCCGGCCGCTCAGTGCGGCCGCGGTGCCTTGCGGGCTTCCTTCACAGCCCAGGCCTCGAAGGCCTGCTGCGGCGCGGCGCGAAACGCGGCCTGAAACGCCTCCTCGAACGAGGCCCCCGCGTCGATCTCCTTGACCAGGAGCTTCAGCCGGCTGCCGGTCGCGACCGCGCCGACGAACCCGCCGGCCACCAAGGCCGCATCGACCGGATCGCCTTGGCCGGCGAGGAAGTCCTGGGCCGATCCGCACCGCTGCACCGCCGCAGGCAGCTCCCGCCGCCACTGCTGCACGGTCGCCGCCTTGGGCACGACCTTCGCCGCCACCGCCCGCCCCGCTCCCCGCGCAAACCAGTCGGGCACCTCGCGGCCGGCAAGCGCCACCCCGACGATCTGCTCGGCCAAACGCAGTCGCGTCTCCTCCCCCGACTCGTCGTCGGTCGGCACGAGCATCGCCCCGTAGGCGACGTCGCCCGCCACGCCCGCGTGGCCGGTCAGCCCCTTGGGCCGCTCGCTCCCCAGCACGTTCTGCCAGAGCGCCGAGTAGTCGTATCCCTGCCGAAAGGCAAACACCACCACGCCCCCTTTGAGGAGCGGCCCGGTGGCCACCAGTTCCTTGCGCACGCGGTCGCTCACCGCCTCGCCCGCCGCGGCAAGCGCCGCCATGCGGTCGGGCGGCATGTTACCGATCACGCAGCATCCCGCTCCCGGCTTCACCACCGGTTGCTCGTCGGGGATCGCCTGCTGCCAGAGCCGCCGGCCCGCGTCGAACCGGATCGTGGCGAGTTCGGCATCCGAGAGGCTTTTCGCGCGGCCGGCGGCGGCGACCGCCTCCAGTGGGGTTCGGGCCGTGAGGAGATCGAGCCGCGCCCCCTCGTCGATCCACCGTTCGATCGTGGCGATCACGTCGTCGGGGAGCGGATCCTTGTTGAGCGGCATCCGCTGCCCTTCGATCCCGCGGCCGCGCAACTTTCGCACCAGGAGGCTTTCCGCGCCCTTGCGGGGTACGATCGCGGCCTTCGAACGGCCGCCGCGCAGGAGCGATTCGAGCGTGGTCATCCGGAGGTTGCCGTCGGGATCCCGGTCGTCGTGGCACGTGATGCAGTGGGCGAGCAGCACCGGGGCCACATCGACCGCAAACGACACCGCGCCGGGCTCGAGCGGCACCGGCCCGCCGGCCGGCGGCGGTGCGGGGGGCGGGCTCGCCCCGCCCGCCACCAAGGCGTCGATCGGGGTCGTCGGATCGCCGGCGTCGTACGCCGCGCCCGTGTCGATCCACTTCATGAGCGCGCCCACCTCCTCGGGCGTCACCGTACCGCCACCCCGCGGCATGTCGCCGCTGAGGATCACCTCCATCAACCGGCTGCCGCTGCCGTTGCCGCGCTGCACCATGCCCGACCGCACGAGCGCCGCATACGACGCCATCTGGAAGCCCCCCTTCCTCCCGGCGATGTGGCAGCCGCCACACTTGCTCGCGAGGATCGGCGCCACCTGCTTCGAAAACGAGATCCCCTGCCGCGCCGCGGCGGCCGGCGGTTCGGCGGCGATGCCGCCCACGGCGTCGAAGCCGACGGCCACGGCGACGACCGCGACCGCCCCGAGGTTCATCCAGCCTGTCGGTGCCATGGCCGAAACTCCCTGACGCCGCCGACCCCGCTCATGCAGGCCGGTCGTGCGGTTCGCCCTCCAGGGGATGGCGCCGGCCCCGCAGGCCCTCTTCCGGCGACCAGCCTTCGCCCCGCCCCAACCGCCGGCGGCGCCGCCGGCGTCTTCCGGCCCGGTCATCGGGCCCCGGTCCACCGACGAGCAGGGCCAACGCGTTCGTGGCGGTGGTCGCCACCACCGCGGTGAACCAGAGCACTCCCACGGCCAGGGCCGCGCGGCTGCAGGCGACGGACCCCGCCGTGTCGCCGAGCGCCCCGAGCAGGGCCGCCAGACCGAGCACGACGGCCAAGACCACGGGCAGCAGGAGCGTCGCCACGAGCCCCCATGCCAGACTTCGTCGTAGCCCGTCGCGCTTCATCGATGGTGCACTTCCTGGAGTGGAACGAAACCGATCCTGGATTGTCCCGCCACCGCGCCTTCCCCGTCAAGAAAACGCCGCCGCGCGGTGCGAATCGGGGATGCGACCGCGGCCGCGGGGGCCGTACAATCGGCGGCGGTGGCGGCAGGATGCCGCGCTCCCCCGAACGAGCCCACGTCATGGATCGAATCCGGCTTCCGACCCGTGCCCCGAGGGCCGCCGGCCTGCTCTGCGTGGCGATCGCGGCGCTGGCCCTGGCGGTCGCCCGCGCCGACCGGGTGGAGATGGCCGACGGCCGCGTGCTGGAGGGCCGCTTCGCCCTGCTCCCGGGAGTGGCCACCGACCCGACCAGGCAACAGGAGGGCGGCGGCACGCCGATCCTCGTGTGCGACGACGAACTGACGCGCACGATGGTCTCGAAGCGGCGGGTCGTGAAGACGGAGCCGGCCCCCGTGGAGATGGGGTTGGAAAAGATCCCGATTCCCCAGCGGGTGCCCGAAACGGGCCGCCGGGTGGTCGGCATCGGCTCGGTCCTGGAGGTCACGCCGTTCGACGAGTTCGGCCGCCGCATCCTCTCCCTCGCCACGGCCGGCGGACGCGTGGACGTGGTGCAGGGGATCACCGAGATCACCCCCCGCTGGACGCGGGTGGACGGAATCATGACCGAAAACCCGCTCGTGCTCGACATGCGGCTGGCGACCGCCACGATCCCGCGCGACGTGCTCCGCCGGGTGATCGAGCAGCGGATCGACCGCACGAACGCCGACCAACGGCTCCGGGTCGTGCGGTTGCTCCTCCAGGGCGAACGCTACGAGGAGGCGCGGAGCGAGCTCGACGAGGTGCTCCGCGACTTCCCCGACCTCGCGCATCTCGCCGACGAACGCCGGCGGATCGCCGAACTCGCCGCCCGCCGGCTGTTGGACGAGATTCTGATGCGGGGCCGGGGCGGGCAGGACCGGCTCGCGATCAAGCTGCTGGCGGATTTTCCCACCGCCGACGTGAGCGGCGAACTGCTCGAGGAGGTGCGCGAGGCCCGCGACCGCTACCGCGACCGGCAGGACCGGGCGCGGGGACTCGTGGAAAGCCTCCGCTCCCGACTGGCGCGGCTCGAAGACGAACCATCCCGCCGCGAGGCGGCGGCCGTCGTCGCCGAGATCGAGCGCGAGCTCTCCTTCGGCACCCTCGGACGGCTGGCGACCTACGAGGGGCTCGCGGCCGACGAGACGATCGCGTCGGACCGCGCGGTCGCGATCGCGATCAACGGTTGGCTGCAAGGGGCGGCGGTCGGCGACGGCAACCTGAAGGTCGCCCTGTCGGCCTTCCGCCTCCGCGCGCTGCTCCGCGACTACCTGGTCGCCGACGACGAACCGACCCGTGCCGGCCTGCTCGTGCGGATGAAGGAAGAAGAGGCGTTCGAGCCCGCCACGCTCGCCGCGCTCGCCGCCCACATGCGGCCCCCCGTCGAATCGCCCGAGCCCGCGGCCCCCGGCCTGCACGAACTGACGGTGCCGGGCCTGCCCGGCGGGCCGGAGATCCGCTGCCTCGTGCAACTGCCCCCCGAATACGACCCGCTCCGCCGCTATCCCGCGATCCTCGCGCTCCACGCGGCCGGGGCCGCGCCGCTCACCCAGATCGAGTGGTGGGCCGGCCCGCCCACGCCGAACGGTCCCCGCCTGGGGCAGGCCACGAGGCACGGGGCGATCGTGATCGCTCCGGCTTGGGCGCGCGACAACCAGACGTCCTACGAATACTCGGCGCGGGAACACGCGGCCGTGCTGCGATCCCTGCGCGAGGCGTGCCGGCGGTTCGCGATCGACACTGATCGGGTGTTCCTCGCCGGCCACGCCGCCGGCGGCGATGCGGCCTGGGACATCGGCCTCGCCCATCCCGATCTCTGGGCGGGGCTCGTCGCCATCTCGGCGACCGCGGATCGCTACGTCCAGCACTACTGGAAAAACGCCCGCACGCTCCCGCTCTACTTCGTCGGCGGCGAACTCGAAGGCGGCTCGCTGCAACGCAACGGCGGCGAACTTGACCGCTATTTTTTCCGGGGCTACGACGCCACCTACGTCGAATACCGGGGCCGCGGCCGCGACCACTTCTCCGACGAGCTCCTCCGCATCTTCGACTGGATGTCGCGGAAACGTCGCACCGCCTTCCCCGACACGATCGAGGCGGTGTCGATGCGGCCGTGGGACCGTTTCTTCTGGTGGCTCGAGTTCCGGGAGGCGCCGCCGAGAACGGTCGTGCTTCCCGAGCAGTGGCCGACGAAGGGCGCGGTGGCCTTCGAGGTGGAGGGCCGCTCCACGTCGGTCAACACCGGCAACCGGATCTCGGCGCAGTGCGGGGCCAAGGGGGTGCGGATCTGGCTGTCGCCGGAGTGGATCGACTTCGGCCAGCCCACGACGGTCTCCGTGTCGGGCGACCGTCTCTTCAGCGGCACCGTCCATCCCGACGCGCAGGTCCTGCTCGAAGACGTGCGGCTGCGGGCCGACCGGCAGCATCCGTTTTGGGCGGTGATCGAGTCGGACCGGTGACCGCGGCCGGGCCGCGCGGGCTTAGCAGACTGTGGAACAAGTCTGCCCGAGCAGGAAGCGCAGGCCATCGACCCCGGAACCCCGCGGCGTCTCCTGCGGTCCAACAAGGGGAACAAGGGCAGGGAGGACTTTTCCCACGAACAGTTCGCGCGACGCGCCCGGCTCGCCGCTCTGCGCCACCGCCGG
>JBEIQP010000082.1:0-11611 GCA_040376455.1 Planctomycetaceae bacterium
GGGCTTGGCGGCAAGCGGAGCCAGGGATGGCGAAGCGCAGCCGGCTCGCAGTGAGCGGAGGCGGGGACGGCCACAGCGAACGTCCGGCGACGGGGCACGGGCAGCCCCGCAACCGGCGGTGAGCCGGATCAGACCTTGTAGCGATCGCGGGAGACGTCCGGCTTGATCCCCTCCGGCGTCTCGTCGCTGGCGATGTCAAACCACTCCGGCTTGAACTCGATCCGGGCCTGCGTCGTCGGGTTGGCCAGCGCGATGTTGCTCACGAGCGCGATCACGGCGTCGGCGATCGCCACCTCCGGCTTGCAGCGGGGCTGATTCTCCGGGGAAGGATTGCGGATGCACCAGGCCCAGTGCTCCATCTCCTCGGTGTAGCCGCGGGACGGCGGCCCCGCTTGGCCCGGCCCCTTGCCGTCGGCCGCGTAACTGCCGCCGCCGCTCTCGGTGGTGTCGAGCGTGGGCGTGCCGTCCTTCGCCTTGGCGACGGTCACGCGGGTGTCCTTCGCCGAACCCTTGTAGAGCATCACGTCCTGCTCCCGCTCGAGGACGAGCGTGCCCTTGGTGCCCATCACCACCTCGCCATACTCGCCAAACCCGTTGCCGTTGATCGACGAGTAGGTGACCACGATCTTCTTGTTCGCGTCTTCGTCGTACCCGGGGGCGGGATACTCATACATGCAGTAGACGTGGTCGTCGATCTCGCGGTCGGCCGGAAAGATGCTCCGATTGCCCACGGCGGTGACGGTCAGCGGCTTCACCTTCTTCCCCGCGCCGTGCATCGCCGACACGAAGATTCCGGCGGCGTCGAGCTGGTGGCTGCCGAGCTCCGCCATCAGGCCGCCGCCGGTGCGATTCCAGAGCCGCCAGCGGATCAGTTCTTCCAGCGGCGTCCGCGTCGAGCCGTCGGCCAGCGTCATCGGCGTGTAACCGTACTTCGAGGCCTCGACCACCTTGTCGGAGATCTGCGCCTCCAGTTGCGCGATCCTGCCGGTCAGCGAGTCGATCTCCGCCGGCTTGGTGGCGCCGGCCATTTCCTTCCGCCACTTGGCCAGCGTGTCGGCCAGCTTCTTGTCCTCGGGCATCGGCGGCTTCCAGGAGTCGTTGCCCGGCAGGTTGCCCCGGTGCCACTGGGCCCGGATCGAGTGCAGGTCGCCGAGGAGCCTCGCCTGGCCGATCGTGTAGACGGCGTTGTCGTAGAGCATGCTGTAGTGCCGCTGGTGGCCGGTGGCGAGGATCTTCCCCGTCTCCCGCGAGACCCGGCCCATCTCCTTGCACTCGTGGATGCTGTGCCCCATGAGCTTCTCGGTGAGCACGTGCTTGCCCGCCCGCATCGCCTTGATCGACGCCTCGGCATGCAGGTGCAGCGGCAGGGCGATGATCACCGCCTCCACGTCCTTGTCGGCCAGCAGGTCTTCGTACGCGGCGTAGACCTTGACCTGCTCACGAGCGGCGTCTTCGGTGGACCACTTGTATTTCGCCATCAGCCCGGGCCGGGCGACCTTGGCGCTGGGGCTCGAGACGTCGCCGTGGAAGGCGCGAAACACGTTGTAGGGGCGGATGTCGGCGATCGCGACGACGTTGAGATACTCCGGATTGTGCGCGCCCAGAAGCACGCTTCCCTCGTCGCCCGTGCCGAGCACGCCCACCCGCAGCGGGCTGCCGACGCTGCGGCCGTAGCCGAAATAGAGCGACCCGAGTCCGATGCCCGAGGCGACCCCGGCCGCCACGGTGCCGGCGAGGAAGTCGCGGCGGGTCACCGCGACCGCGTCCGCGAAGTTCGCCTTGCCGATCGCCTTCTGCGCTTCCGTCAGATTCATCGCGTCACCTCGTGCGTCTGGCATCCATCGGTCGAACGCCCCGCGCAGCAGCCTGCCAGGGGGCACCAGCGTTTCAGGAAATAGTCGAGCCCGCTCCAACCGCCGGTGGGCAGGGCCGCGATCGCCAAGAGCGCCGCCAACTCCACCCATTGATCGTACGTCGGCTGCGCCCCGGGCACCCAGAAGGGCTGCGAGGCCAGCACGCTCGCGAGGAAGCAGGCTCCGCCCATCGCGTTGAATTTCACGAGTATGCCCAGGGCCAGGCAGGCGCCGATCGTGACGAGCGACCAACTCACGAACCGGTCGGCCTTCCAGAGCGGGGACGGCTCGGCGACCGACGCGCGGCGGCGGTCGGCCTCCGGAAGCCGGCCGTTCCAGTCGGCCACGAGCGCGTGCCCGATCGCCGCGGCGTCGTTCATCCACCCGGCGGCCTGGGCCGCCAGTTCCTTCCGCTTCGCGGCGATCCGGTCGCGCTCGAAGGAAATCTGCGTCGCCCCGGGCTTCCGCTCCATCGCGGCCAGGCGGTCGTTCTGGAGCCTGAAATCGGCGAGGTCCGGTTCGATCTCCGCCACGAAACCGGCGAGCCGCTTCTCCGCGACGGCGAGGCTTTTCTCGGCGGCGTCCCTGCCGGCGGCGTCGAGCGGCCACTTCTTCAGCCGGGCCGCCAACTCCTTCCGCCACGGCGCAGCCACGGTCTCCTGCCACGCTCTGGCGGCGTCAGCGGCCGGTTTGCCGTCGTTGGCCCCGAGCGTGCCCGACCAGTCGCCCGTCTGTGGCAGGCCGGAGCGATACCAGTCGGCGAGCGGCCCCACGGCCGCCTTGCGGAAGCCGGCGCTCGACCAGTCGGGATCGCGGAGATGGCTCAGTCCCTCCAAGAAGAAATGGAGGCCCACCACGATGCGCAGGAAGGCGAGGGCAGCCACGGCGAGAAGCGACGAGCGCATGGGCGTTCACCAGCGGGAGGCAATCGGACCGCGGACCGGCGCCGGCGCGAAGCAGGGGCGGTATCGGCAGGATCGACACCTATTATTGAACCCACAACCCGATGCGTGGCAAGCGGAAATGCCGCGGGTGCTTTGACTTCCGGATTCCCCGGGGTGTGCTCGGCACGCCCGGCCTGCCGGTTCCGCGGTCCGGAGCCGGCGTTTTTCCGCTTGCCATCCGGGCCAATCCCCTGCCACGATCGCCCGGATGAGACTCGTCCTCTGCTACCCCGTCGAACCGAAGCACGTAGCCCAGATCCAGGCGGTCGCGCCCTCCGCCACCATCGTCGATGCCGGCCAGGAACGCGTCGCGGTGGAACTGGCCTCGGCCGATCTGTTCTGCGGCCACCCGAAGGTGCCCGTGCCCTGGGACGAGGTCGTCGCCGCGGGCCGGCTGCAATGGATCCAGTCGTCGGCGGCCGGGCTCGACCACTGCCTGGTGCCCGCCGTCGTCGGCTCGAACATCATCGTCACGAGCGCCTCCGGCGTGCTCGCCGACCAGGTGGCCGAGCACGCCGTGGGCTTGGCCATCGCCTGCACCCGGCGGACCCGGCTCTTTCTGGAGCAGCAGGCCCGGCGCGAGTTCGACCGTCGGCCCACGCGGGACCTCACCGATTCGACCGTCGGCATCGTCGGCTTGGGGGGCAACGGCCGCCGGCTCGCGGAGGTGCTCGCCCCGTTCCGCGTGAGAATCCTCGCCACCGACTGGTTTCCCGTCCGCAAGCCGCCCCAGGTGGA
Organism: Planctomycetaceae bacterium; assembly: GCA_040376455.1. Taxonomy (GTDB): domain Bacteria; phylum Planctomycetota; class Planctomycetia; order Pirellulales; family UBA1268; genus QWPN01. Next base: position 3,536 of record JBEIQP010000082.1, read on the forward strand.
TTTTCTCGGGGGGCCCGAGTCGCTCCCGGTCCTCCTCGAGCAATGCGACGTCCTCTTTCTCTGCCCGCCGCTGACGCCGGAAACCCGCGGCATGATCGATGCCGCCGCGATCGCGCGGATGAAGCGCGGGGCGATCCTCGTGAACGTGGCCCGCGGCCCCGTCGTGGATGAAGACGCCCTGGTCGACGCCCTCGAAAGCGGGCATCTCGACTCGGCGGCGGTGGATGTCACGCCGCAGGAGCCGCCGCGGCCCGACAGCCGGCTCTGGACCGCTCCCAATCTCGTCATCACGCCTCACGTCGGCGGACAGTCGGCCCGCCGAATCGATGCGATGACCGATTTTTTCTGCGATAATCTGCGGAGGTATCAGGGGGGTCAGCCGCTCCGCAACCTCGTGGACAAGCGGCTCGGGTTTCCGGAGCCCCCTCGGGACGAACCGGCGACGGCCCCGCGGTCCGGCCCGCCTATCATGCCCACATGAACACCACCATCCACCAGGAAGAACGGCCCACGGTCGCGGTTTCCGGCGACGTCGGCAGCCGCTGCCCCGAGGAACTGCTCGCCCGCTACGGCGAAATCCTCGGCGCCGGCCGGCTCCACTGGACCGAATACCACACGCTCTCGCGCCGGCTCGGTGCGGGAGGGCAGGGGGTCGTCTACCTCACCACCCGCCGCGGCACCGACAACTTCACGCTCCCGGTCGCCATCAAGGTCTTCTCCCCGGAGCGATACGATTCCGAGCCGCTCTACATCGAGGCGATGAACCGGATCGCGTCGGTGGCCGCGCGGGTCGCCCAGATCCAGCAGGACAACCTCCTCGACGTGCACAACTTCGTCGAGCAGCGGCGGATCCGCATCATGGAGATGGAGTGGATCGACGGGTACGACCTCTCCCGCCTGCTCGCCCCGGCGCTGCTGGAGGAGACGCGGGCCAGCGTGAACGAAGACCGCTGGCGGTACCTCAACAACGTGATCGTGACCGCCGGCCCGAAACAGTCGCGGCTCAAGCCGGGGGTGGCCATCGCGATCGTGCGCGAGTGCCTGGCGGCGCTCGCGGCGCTGCACCGCGAGGGGATCGTCCACGGCGACATCAAGACCGCCAACATCATGGTCAAGCGGACCGGCAACGCGAAGATCATCGACATCGGTTCGGCCCACGCGGTGGACGAGCCGCCGCCGACGCGGACCTGCACGCCGGCCTACGCGGCCCCCGAGGTGCTCGAGGGCAAGGCCAACTCGCCGCGGTCCGATCTCGCGAGCCTCGGCTACGTGCTCATCGAGATGCTCGCGGGCCAGCCGCCGTTCGCCGGCCTGACGTCGTTCGCCGACCTCATGGAAGCGAAGCGGTCGCTCGTGCATCGGCTGCCGCAGCTGCTGCCCGCCGACGTGACCTGCAACGAGCTGCTGATGAACTTCTGCCGGGGCCTGATCGCCCCCGACCCCGGGAAGCGGTTCCCGAGCGCCGAGGACGCCGACCACAAGAAGGGGGGCGCCGCGAGCTTCCACCGGCAATTGATCGTCGGCGGCCTGGCCAGCGAGTATGAAAACGAGATCCGCGCCTGGCTCGAAGAGCTCGCGCTGGATTGAGTCGCCCGGAAGCCGCGGGCGTTTTCCCCGCCGCGGTCGGTCCGTCACGGTCACTCGCGCGCCGCATTCCTCGCCCGGACGTTGCGAGCGGTACGCGGCGGAGGCTATCCTGCGCTCCATGCCGCTTGATCGCACCCGCCGCCGAACCTTCCTCAAGGCCGTCGGCCTCTCGGCGACGCCTCTTCTGCTGCCCGTGGGCCGCGCGACCGCCGCCCCCGCCGAGGAGATCATCGACACCCACCAGCACCTCTGGGATCCGAGCCGGCTCGAACTGCCCTGGCTCGAGTCCGCGCCGGAGTTGCTCCGCCGCAGCTATCTCGCCAAGGATTATGCCGCTGCCAGCGAGGGGCTGCCGATCCGCGCGATCTACATGGAGGTCGACGTCGCCGACTCCGCGCTCGATGCCGAGGCGACGGAGATCCGCCGCCTCTGCGCGGCGGGCACCACCCAGACCTGCGCCGCGATCATGGGAGGCCGACCCGACTCCGATACGTTCGAGAAATACCTCGAACGGCACGTCGAGGGGGGCGCCATCAAGGGCGTGCGGCGGGTGCTCCATGTGCCCGCGACGCCCCGGGGGTTCTGCCTGGAGCAGGCGTTCCAGCGCGGGATCCGCACCCTCGGAACGATGGGCCTCACGTTCGACCTGTGCATGCGGCCGACCGAGCTCGAGGACGCCGAAAAACTCGCGGCGGCCTGCCCGGAAACCAGGTTGATTCTCGACCATTGCGGCAACGGCGACGCGAAGGCGTTCATGCGGGCCCCGCCCGCCAAGCCTGCGCACGCGGCGGCGGACTGGCAACGGGCCATCGAGCGGCTCGCCAAGAAGCCCAACGTCTCCTGCAAGATCTCCGGCGTCGTCGAAAGCCTTCCGGGCGGATGGACGACGGAGGATCTGGCCCCGGTGGTGAACCACTGCCTCGACGCCTTCGGTCCCGACCGGGTGGTGTTTGGATCGAACTGGCCCGTCTGCCTGATCGGCAGCTCGCTGCACCGCTGGGTCGCGGCGCTCGCGGACATCGTGGCCGGTCGCCCCGCGGCCGACCGTGCCAAGCTGTGGGCCTCCAATGCCCGGCGGATCTACCGGCTGACCGAGGTCGCGAGCCGGAAACTGCCCGCGGCTGCCGCGACGCCCTGAGTGGACGGGATGACGGCGGGAACGGCCGCGCGGCCGGCGCGATTCAGCGGTGCAGCCGGCGGTAGATGCCGCGGACCAGGGCGGTCGTGGCGCGGGGGGCGAGCCGCTTGAGCCGCCAGAGCCACCGCGCCTGCAGCCCCACCACGACATACCTCCGATTGCGATGCACCGCGCGGAGCACGCGACGGGCCACCCGTTCCGACGTCCACAGCGCGGCCCCCATGCGCCGCTGTGCCTCGCGGCGCTCGACCGCCGCCGTGAAATGCCAGGAGCCGAGCAGGCCCGACTGAAAGAAGCCGGGGCAGACCACCGTCACTCCCGGCCGGCCGCGACCGCATTCGGCGGCAATCGCCTCCGAGAGCGCCACCACGCCCGCCTTGCTCGCCGAGTAGGCGGCCATCGAGGGCGGCGCCAGGATCCCCGCGATCGACGCCACGTTCACCACGTGCGACCGCTTCCCGTGCGCGCGAAGCCAGGGCAAAAACGTCTCGCAGCCGAGCGCGGTTCCGATCAGGTTCGTGTCGATCACGCGCCGCCACTGCGATGCCGGCAGCGTTCCCACCTCGCCGGTGGCTCCCACCCCCGCGCAGTTCACGAGGAGTTCGAGCGACGGCCACTCGGCCCGCAGCCGACCGTGGAAAGCCTGCCAGGCATCGGCGTCGCGCACATCGAAGGGATTCACGACCGCCGCACCGGCGACCGCCTCGAGGGCGGGGAGCGATTCGGGCAGATCGACGATCGCCACCCGCCAGCCGTCGCGGATCAGCGATTCGGCGAGAGCCCGCCCCAGGCCGCTGGCGGCTCCGGTGACGATCGCGGAACCGGGCGTGAGGCTATGGCGGGGAAACACGGGCGGGAAAGCGAGGGTGACGGGACTCGAACCCGCGGCCTCCAACGTGACAGGCTGGCGCTCTAACCAACTGAGCTACACCCCCGTGTGACCGTTCGCACGGCATCGGGATCCGCTTCGTGGGACGGAAGTATATCGGCAAATTTCCGCCGCGACAGCACCGCGGGCCAAGCGGCCGAAAACAGCGGGTCAAAGCGGGTTTTCGCCGGCGTCCGGCGACCAGGCGGGCGTCCTGCGGCGGCGACCGGAGCCCGACGATCGAGCGCCGGCCGCGACCGTCACAACACGCCCCGATCGGGCGCAAACCCCTTCCGCTTCGCCACCTCGAAGTCTTGGCGGGCCTGCCGCTCGAGCCCGGCAGCCTGACAGGCCAGGCCGCGATGGTGGTGCATCACCGCCAAGCCGTGATCGAGCGGCCTCAGCCGGTAGGCCAGTGCGTCGGAATCGACGCGGCCGGACAGCATCATCAGCTCCTGGCGGGCCTGCCGGGCCTTGTCGATGGCGCGGTTGAGATCGTCGATCGCCTCCTGGTGGCGGCCGAGCAGGTGCAGAATGAAGCCGCGGGTGTCGAGAAACTCGGCCGAACCGGCCCCGCTGCCCGCCAGTGCCGCCTCGATGTCCTCCAGGGCCGCGGGGAGTTCCAGGCCGACCAAGGCCCGGATATAGGCCCGATGGTTCAGGGCGTCGGGATGCCCATCCCCCTCCAACCGCACCACGGCAGTCGCGTCGGCCAGCGCCGCCTCGGGGTTGCCGGCCACGACGTGGGCCAGGGCCCGGATGCGGTGCGACTGCGCGGCCGTGGGAGCGATGGTCACGGCCTGATCGGCGTCGGCGATCGCCCCGGCGGCATCCCCGGCCTTGAGCCGCAGGTCGGCCCGCCAGCAGAGCAACTCGCACCGCGGCCCCGCCGCGTCGGCATCGGCCCAGTCGATCGCCCTGCCCACGTGCCGGGCCGCCGCAGCCACGTTGCCGCGGCCCTCGTGCATCATGGCCCCATCCACGGACCACTGCACCACCGCATCGCGCACGACCGGCAGCAACACCGGCGCGGCGATCGCGGGCACGACTCCGAGCGCCAGCAGCGCGAGCAGCACCGACTTCTTCAGCCGCCCCGCCGTGGCGGGCCGGACGGACGCGGCGTCGGTCGCCGGCTCGAAGGACGACCGCGACGGTTCAGGAACCGCCGCCGCCTCGCGCCGCCTCGCACCGCCGGCCGGCGGCTCGAATTCTTTTGGGATCGGAAACCCATGGCGATCGTATGGCATCGGTCACCGGCGCTTTCCCGGGAGCCTCGTGCGGCCCCCTCGCGAGTCATGGTAGCCGAAACCTGCGGCCATGACGAACGTTCGTGCGGCGGCTATTTGACGGTCTGGGAGGCATGCCGTAGTCTCGCAGATATCGTCTTTTCCCCGAGGATCTCCATCATGCCGCTGTTCGAGATCGAGACCAGCGCCCACATCATCATCTCGTGGGCCGCCGACGAGCAGGCTGCGGCCGCCGTCGTCGAAGACGCTTATCCGGGGGAGAAGATCGTGCGGCTCACCCGGCGGCCGCGCGACAGCTGGGTCATCTCCAAATCGGCGCTCGGCCTCACCGACTCCCGGATCAATCCGTGCGACACGGCCCGCGAATGCCTCTCCAAGGCCGCCGGCGACAAGCTGCACGCGATCCGGCTCTACATGCACGAAACTGGCGACGACCTCGACCGGGCCCGCAAGGTGATCGAGTCGAACATGGTCATGGGCTGGTGACCGCGGCGGTCAGCCGGCCCAGCAGCACCGCGATCGCGACCAGGGTCGACGCGACGAACAGGATCGACGCCGACGGTTTGGGCGGGGGCGTCACCAGCGAAAACCCCACGATCTGATTGGGCGTGCCGATGCCGCCGTTGTCGGCGATGCCGACGAGCGCCCGGTTGCCGTCGGCGAGCGTGGGACCGAGACAGAGCCCCTCCAGATTGCAGCCCAGCGAGTCCTCCCAGAGAAGCCGCTTGGGCAGCAGGTGATCCCGACGGGCGGCGAGTTCGCGTTCCACGCCCGACACGTCGGCCCCGTTCGCGGTGCCGACGAGAAAGATGCGGCTGAGGAACGGCGGCAGCCCCGGTCCCGCCGACCGTTCCAGGACGAGGAGCCGACCGCCGCCGAGGGCGACCAGCGCCGACACGCCCGCCAGCGGTTCGCCGGCGAAGATGCGGACGAACGGGTGCGGTTGCTCGACCGCATACGCAAACTGGCGGGCGGGCTGCCGATCCTGGGAAGGCAGGGGGATGCGGACGAGCCGCACCGTGGTGCCGGCGCCGACACTCGCCGCGGGTCCGTCGACGGCCAGGGCCTCTTCGTTGGCCGTCCAGATGCTGGCGTCGTCCGGATCGACATCGAGCGACTCGAGGCCGCGGTTCGGCCGTCGATCCCGCATCACTCCGGGGAGCGGCACCACGCCGAGCAGTTCGCCGCCGCTGTCGGCCACGGCCCGGATCGCGGGAGTGTTCTCCTCGGCGAGCAGCAGGCAGGCGCCTGGATCCTCGCCGCCGCGGTCCGCACGCTTCGCGGCGATCCGCCGCACGAGCGGCTCGGGGCACGAGGCGACATCTTCGAAGTCGTGCGCGGCGCCCACCTTCACGACCCGCAGGTCCCGCGCCTCGAGCGGCTTGCCCGCCTGCGAGAGCGTCAGCCGAAAGTGCAGGAGCACGTCGCTGTTGTCCATGACCGCCACGTAGCGGTCCTCCCCCAACCACGCGACTCCGCTCAAGCCCGTGACGCGGACCGGGGTGCCTTCGTCATCCGCCACTTCGTCGGGCAGGACGAGCGTGCCCTGCACCGCGATCCGGAGTTGGTCGTCGGCAACCGCGGCCACCGCTTCCCGGCCCGCCAGCGCGGTCGAGGTTCGGGAGCAGACGGCCAGCGCGCCAACGAGAGCGCAGAACTGAACCAGACAGGGGCGGGAGCGGTGCATGACCCGCGAATCTACCACGCGGCGGTTCCCGGCCCCGCGCCAAACGCGGGCCGGCCGTGCGACGGCAGCCGGAGGCCCCCGGGATCAGGGTCCTGCCGCGGCGGCGTCGTAGCCGACCGGCAGGACGGCTCCGCCCGCGTCCGGCGCATCGCCGGCGAGGATGGCGCGGCTCGGGCGGTAACTCGACGTGCCGCCGGGACGGTAGCCCGGATCAGGCCGCCGGGCTGGAGGCGACGCCGGCGTCAGCGGCGAGGAAGGCGTCAGCGGTGCCGCAGGCGGAACGGCCGGATAGCCGCCCGGCACCATGGCCGGCTCGATCACCGCCGGCATGGCAGCCGGCGCTGCGGCGGCGGGCAGCGGCTCGAGCGGCGCGGGAATCGCCGCCGACGAGGCAGGCGGAAACGACGCAGCAGGCGCCACGGCCGCATCGACGCCCCCGAAGCGGCTGCCATTCGTGGCCGCATACCGCGACTGGCCAGCCGTGGGCGGAGAAGGCGGAGCCGTCCAGCCTTCGGCCCCACGGGCGTCGGCAAGCCGCTGGGTCGGCGCCTGGGCCGTGGGCAACGTCGCATCGAGGCTGGTGGCGGCGGGGGAAGACTCGACCACGGCGGGATAGGCCGCCGGCGAAGCGGCAGCAGCCGCGGGATACGCCGGGGCCGTCGCGGTCGGCTCCGCGGCCAGGCTGGCGTAGGGGCCGACCTGCGGAGCAATCGACGACATCGGGCTCGACGGCGTGCCCGCGTCAGCCGCGGCGGTCGTGGGCAACGCACCGGCACCGGCCATGCTCGCGGCGGGTGCGGCCGGGGCGGCGGGCGGCGGCGTGGAACCGTAGGTCACCGCGGCCACGCTCGCCGCCGGATCGATCTGCGGTGCGGCCGGTTGGCCACCGGTCTTCGAGCCCTCGGTGAGCACGTAGCCGTTGGGCGTCGTGGTGGTGGGATAGGGTTTCGCGGACGCGGATGGCTTCTCCACGCTGCCGGGGAACGACGGGGCCGCCGCCAGGGTGGAGGTGCTGGATGGTGTGCCGCCGAACGACCACCAGGAGGGCTTGGCTCCGGCCGTGCCCGTCTTGCATCCGGTCACCGCCGTCAGAACGACCGCGACGAGGGCCGCTGCGAGAGGACTGACGCTCTGGACCGTGAGCCACCGACTGCGTGCCGCGATCATGCAAAAACCTCCGGGCGGGATCGGCCGGCCGGGCTTGCACCCGCCGGGAGGTGGGGAAATAGGCTGTGGCGCGCAGCCGCGTCAACGGCAGTCGCACGCGAGCCAAACCTCGCAGACCGCCCAGCCCGGCCCCGCGGCGGTTTTCGCGGGCACGTCGCGGGACAACCGGAGGCCCCATGATGACTGTTTCCCTGCAAGCCCCTCACCGGCCCGCGCGATGAAACCAGCAGAGGTCCACCATCGTGGGTTCGTTTGGCACCGCTCCCCACTCCCGCCCGAGTCGTTGCAGGACGGCAGACGAGACCGATCGCAGGAGTTGAGCGCCCTCCCACGGCATGTGAAGCCTCATTTGGCCACAGTCTGCTAGCAGACTGTGGAACAA
>JBEIQP010000214.1:0-2354 GCA_040376455.1 Planctomycetaceae bacterium
ACGGGGGCCACCGCCGGCACCTCGGGCTACGAGTGGATCGTCGATCCGATCGACGGCACGAAGTCGTTCATTCGCGGCGTGCCGCTCTATGCCACGCTCATCGGCTGCCGCCACGGCGGCCGCGGCGTGCTCGGCGTGATCGCCATCCCCGCCCTCGACGAGATGGTACATGCCGCCCGCGGTGGCGGCGCCTGGCACACGAAGGCCGACGCAGCCCCGGTGGCGGCGCGGGTGTCGAGGAAGACGTCGCTTGCCGACTCGCTGGTCTGTTCGAGCGACTTCACGTCGTTCGCGCGATGGAGTGGCGGGACGGCCGCAGGCACCGCCGCCCGCAGCCGGCTCGAATCGGCCTGCGGCGTGGTTCGCACCTGGGGCGACGGCTACGGCTACCTGCTCGTGGCCACCGGCCGCGCCGAGATCATGGTCGATCCGCTGCTCAACGCCTGGGACGCCGCCGCCGTGGACGTGGTGGTGACCGAGGCCGGCGGCCGGTTCAGCGACTGGCAGGGCCAAGACAGCATCGAGTCGGGTGACGGCGTGGCCACCAACGGGCTCGTGCACGCCGACGTCCTCCGCCATCTCGTCCCGAACCGGGAGTAGCCCAGCCATGCGCCGCGTCGTCGTCGTGCTCGTTCTCCTCTCGCTCGCGGTCGCAGCGCCCCGTGGGCCTCGGGCCGCCGAGGCATCTTCGCCGCGGAACGTGCTGTTCATCGTGGCCGACGACCTCAACACGATGCTCGGCTGCTACGGCGACCCGCTCGCCAAGACGCCCAACCTCGACCGGCTCGCTGCCCGTGGCGTGCGCTTCGACCGGGCCTACTGCACGTTTCCGCTCTGCGGCCCGAGCCGCAACTCGATGCTCACCGGGCTCCATCCCAACGCCAACGGCATCCTCGCCAACAGTCAGGTCTTTCGGCAGACGATCCCCGGCCATCCCAGCCTGCCGGAGCTCTTTCGCCGACATGGCGGCTTCGCGGCCCGCGTGGGCAAGCTCTACCACTACAACGTGCCGTCCAGCATCGGAACGGCCGGTCATGACGACCCGGCCTCGTGGGAGGCGGGATTCAATCCCGCGGGCGTCGACCACCTCGAGGAAGAGCCGCGGATCTTCTCGCTGAAGCCGGGCCAGTTCGGCGCCACGCTCAGCTGGCTCGCCTCTCCCGCCCCCGACGCGGTGCACACCGACGGGCTCGTCGCGGCGCGGGCCGAACAGATCCTCGAGGAGTGCGCCGCTGACCGCAGCCGGCCCTTTTTCCTGGCCGTCGGTTTCTACCGGCCGCATACGCCCTACGTGGCGCCGCGGGGCTACTTCGACCTCCATCCCGAGGACGAGATGCCTGTCGTGGCGGGCGTGGCGGAGGACCGCGCCGACATCCCGGAGGCCGCCCTCGAAAGCGGCCACCGGGAGCAGGACGAGATGACCGACGACCTCCGTCGCCGCGCCCGCCAGGCCTACGCGGCGAGCATCAGCTTCATGGATGCCCAGGTCGGCCGCGTGATTGCGGCCCTCGACCGCCTCGGCCTCGCCGACGATACGATCGTCGTGTTCACGGGCGACCACGGCTATCACATGGGCGAGCACGGCCTCTGGCAAAAGCGGAGCCTGTTCGAGGAGAGCTGCCGCGTGCCCCTGCTCGTCGTCTGGCCCGGAAAGACCCATGCCGGCGGCGTCGCCACGGCGCCGGTAAGCCAGGTCGATCTCTACCCCACGATCGCCGCCGGCTGCGGGCTCGCCTCCCCACCGGGCCTCGCGGGCCAGGACCTGGGGGCGATCCTCGCCGACCCGACGCAGCCGGGCCGCAACTGGGCGATCACGCAGGTGACGAGACCGGGCAGCAAGAAGCAAGCGATCGCACCATTCTCCGGCTACTCGCTGCGGACGCCGCGGTGGCGATACACGGAGTGGGACGAGGGCCGCCAGGGACGTGAACTCTACGACCATGAGGCCGACCCGCGGGAACTCACGAACCTCGCCGACGATCCGCGGCACGCGGACGCCGTGGCTGCCCTGGCAAACCAGCTCCGCGACGCGGTGGCTGGCACGTTCCCGCCGTCGGGCACGACGCCGCCGCTGCGGCCCGACACGTGGAGCCCCGCGATCAAGGTGGCCGGCAGCGGCGAGGCCGGCGGCCCCACCCCTGGTCAACCCCGTACCAGCCCCACGCCCTAGGGCGTGGGGCGAGGCCAGGACAGACTCGGCATCCTCTCAACCGCGCCCGAGGCCTCACGGCCTTCGGCTTCTCCAGGCACTCCCTCACGACCTTACCCGACACCCTCTCCCGACACCTTCTGGAGCCTTTCCCGCCATGCACCTCGTTCGTCTCATCGTGGTCGCGACGCTCGCCGTCGCCGCG
>JBEIQP010000117.1:0-8291 GCA_040376455.1 Planctomycetaceae bacterium
GAACGCGGTCGGAGCGTCGGAGCCGTGACCAAGAAAGACATCGTCCGGACGATCGCCGAACAGCTCGAGCTGCCCCAGCTTCGCACGAAGGAGCTGGTCCAAAAAACGTTCGATGCGTTGATCGAAACGCTCGTTCAGGAGGGGCGGATCGAGCTCAGGAACTTCGGGGTCTTCCAGATCAAGCGGCGGGATGCTCGGGTGGCTCGCAATCCCCGAACGGGAGAGCGGGTGCCAGTGCAGGCCAAGAGTGTGGTCACGTTCAAGCCGGGCAAGGAGATGGAGGCGCGGGTCAGGGAAATGGATCGACGGAAGGCGGAGGAGCCGCCCCAGACGTCCGAGTCTCCGGCACCGCCCGACGATGAGCCGAACCAGTCGAGCCCCGAACAGGCGAAGACTGGGGAAGGCGGGTAAGGCAGCCGGCCCCCGGGCCGGAGGAGTTGTTCGAGTCAACCTCGCACCATCGGAATCGATCGGGTACATCCGCCGCGACGAGCGAACGGAACCCTCGGGCGAACCGGCATGCGAGACGAATCAGGAATGATTCACGCGAGGGTCAGGAGGACCATGCGATGAGGAAGGCTGTCTGGCTGGTGTGTGCCGCGGCGCTGCTGGCGACGAACACGGGCTGCCTCATCCCGATGTATTCCGGCGACCCCGTGCGCCGCGCCCAGCAACTCATCTACACGTCGGAAGACCTGCGGGCGATCACCGACGAGTGGGAGCGGATCTGGTTCCTCGACCAGCCTTCTCACATGACGCCGTGGCGGACCCATGGTGGCATCCTCTGATGCCAGCGGGATCGGCCTGACGGTGCGACGCTCGCGGCTGCCCATGGCCGTGGCCGAGTTCGTGCGCTAGGAAGCCCAACGGCGCACGCCGTGGGACCGAACTGCGGCGGGACGTCTCAAGGCGTCAGCAATGGGATTGGGGGCGAGAGGCAGCAACGGCCGCGGGTTGTGGCGTGCGACGGGTCGTGTTGTTCACACAGGTTGACAACCTGTGCTACTTGGGACACAGGTTGAAAACCTGTGCTACGTGGCCCGGCAGCCGTGAAACTAGACGCGGATCTTCGACGCCTGCTCGATGATCGTTTCGAGTGGCACGAGGTTGCCTTTGTTGCAGCCGGGGCAGGCTTCGGCGGCCTCGGCCCAGGCGGCGGGGCTGGCGAGGTTCGAATCCCAGAAGGGCCAGGTGCGGCACTGCCGCGGCCGCTCCTCGTAGGCCGTGCACTTCCGCGTGATCTTGTCGAGGAGCACGCAGTCGCCATTTGGCCGCTCCGTGAGCGACCGCCGCACGCCCACCTTCTTGACGTAGGCCTTTTCGAACGCAGCCGTGGTCATTCCCGTGCGGGCGGCCATGGCGTCGATCTCGGCCTGGTTCACCCAGACGTAGCCCTCGGCGCCCGAGCAGCAGTCGCCGCACTGCGTGCATTGAAACCTCAGGCCGCCGGCATACCAGACATCCTTGGGGATTCCCGCCATCGTGTGTTCCTTCGTGTCTAGCCGGCGATCTCCGCGACGGCGGTGCACAGGGCCTCGACGTCGGCGGCGGTATTGAACGGCCCGAAGCTCGCCCGCACCGTGCCGCCAGCCCGCGTGCCGAGGTGATCATGCACGAGAGCTGCACAGTGGAAGCCAGCCCGTACCTGCACGCCCGCTGCCATCTCGAGCACCATCGCGACGTCGGTGGGAGCATAGTGATCGACGGTGAAACTCACAATCGGCGCGCCGTCAGCCACCGAATGCACGGCGACGCCGCGGCACTCGCGGAGCGTCGCAGCGGCGTCGGCTGCGAGCCGGCGGCAGCCGTCGCCAACGGCCGCCACGCCTCGCTCTTCGATCCAGGCGGCCGCGGCGGCGAGGGCCGCGAGGGCCGGCACGTCGGGCGTGCCCGGTTCGAGCCGGTCGGCGAACGCCTCCGGCATGTCGAGCGAATCGCTTGCGGAGCCGGTGCCTCCCTGCACGAGTGGTGCGGGCTCGACGCCGTCGCGACACCAGAGGATCGCCGCGGCCGACGTGCCCAGCAGCCACTTGTGCGCCGGGGCCGCCACGACGTCGGCGCCGAATCCCGGTAGGTCGCAGGGGACCTGCCCGAGCGACTGCGCCGCGTCGAGGATCACCAGGCCGCCGTGGTCGTGAGCAATGGTCGCGATCGCGGCGATGTCCTGCGCGGCGCCGGTGACGTTCGAGGCGTGGCTGACCGTCACGAGTCGCGTGGCCGGCCGCCAGGCCGCAGCCACGTCGGCGGGGTTGATCCGTCCGAGTCTGTCGCACGGCAGGATCGCCAGCGAGATCGCCCCCGACTTCTCCAGCCAGCGGAGCGGCCGCAGGGTGGCATTGTGATCGGCCGCCGTAGCGATGACGTGGTCGCCGGGCCTCACCAGCCCGTGGATCGCCATGTTCAAGGCCAGCGTGCAGCCGCCGGGCAATGCGACGCGGCTGGGATCGACGCCGCCGAGGAGCCGTGCCGCCGCGGTTCGCGCGCGGTGACGAATCGCATCGGCCTCAACAGCCTCTCGGTAGGCGGCGCGGCCCGCGGTCGCCCCGACACGAATCGCGGCATCGTTCCAGGCAGCGATCACCGCGTCGGGCTTCGGCCACGAGGTGGCGGCGTTGTCGAGGTAGCGGCGGGGAGGTGAGTTGGCCATCGTCGTCAGCCCCCGATCTGATACATCGCGCGGCCGGGCCGCGCGAACGAGGGGGTGTCGATTCCGTGGGCGGCCCGCTTCGCGGCCACGCAGTCGCGGATGAGCGTCGCCAGCGAGGCGTCGTCGCCGCCGCCCCGAAGCAGGTCGCGGGCGTCCCACTCGACCGTCGAGAACAGGCAGTTGCGAACCTGCCCGTCGGCTGTGAGCCGGAGGCGGTCGCAGCGGTCGCAGAACGGCCTCGTGACCGGATTGATGAAGCCCACGTGGCCACCATCCACCCAGCGGTAGTCGATCGCCGGTTGCCCGGGGTCGTCGATCCGCTCCGCGATCAACGGCCCGATCTCCCGCTCCAGCAGCGTCCGCACCTCCGCGCCGGAGAGCACCTGCGACTTGTCCCAGGCCTCCTCGGCATCCAGCGGCATGAACTCGATGAACCGCAGGTGGAAACCCTCACGGCGGCAGAAGCAGGCCAATGGCACGATCTCCGCCTCGGTGAGCCCCTTGATCGATACGGCGTTGATGCGGATGGACGCAAATCCCTCTCGCTTCGCCGCCTCGAGACCCGCCAGCACGCGGTCCAGGCCGGGCCGGCGGGCGATCCGCTCAAAGCTCTGCGCGGCGAGGCTGTCGAGACTGACGTTGAGCCGGGCGAGGCCCGCGGCCCGGAGATCGGCCGCCTGCTCGGCGAGCAGCAGCCCGTTGGTCGTGACCGACACCTCCTCGATGCCCGGCACTGCGACCAACTGCCGCACCAGTTCCGGCAGGTCGCGTCGCATGAGCGGCTCGCCTCCCGTGAGCCGGATCGTGCGGATGCCGAGCGTGGCTGCCACGCCGGCCATCCGGCCGATCTCCTCGAACGTGAGCAGCTCCTCGCGGGGCTTGAAGACGACCTCCAGCGGCATGCAGTAGGTGCAGCGCAGGTTGCAGCGGTCGGTCACGCTGATGCGCAGGTCGGTGTGGACGCGGCCGAAGCCATCGATGAGCGGTGTCGCGGCTGTCATGAGCCGCCTCCCGGCCGCGGGGCCGATGCGGGATGGAGCCATTCGCGGCGGCCGTCGGGCCGCTCCTCTGCCTTCCAGATCGGCACGTCCCGCTTGATCGCCGTCATCAGCCACTCGGCGGCCGCGAAGGCCGCGGCCCGGTGCGGCGCGCTCGTCGCCACGGCCACGCACGCCTCGCCCGGCGGCACGGTGCCGAGGCGATGCACGACCGCACAGGCCACGAGGCCGAAGCGGGCGATCGCATCCCGCCGCAAGGCGTCGAGCGTGGCCACTGCGAGCGGTTCGTGGGCGTCGTAGTTGAGAGCATGGGTCACCGCCCCGTCGGTCGTGCCTCGGGCCGTGCCGACGAACAGCACGTTGCCTCCGGCGTCGACGTCGCCGACGGCGGCGAGCACCCTCGCGGTGTCGATCGCATGGCAGACGCAGCCGGCATGGCCAGCGTGTCGCTGCGTTGGTGCGTCGCCCCGCGTGCCCGACATGTCAGCCTCCGCTCACTGGCGGGATGATCGCCACATCGTCGTCCGCGGCGAGCGGCGCATCGTCGGCGACGTAGTGGCTGCCGACGGCGAAGGCACTGCGTGACAGCAGAGTGGCTGCCGGCGGATGACGTTCGGCGACGAGCCTGCGGGCGTCGGCCACCGTCCCGCCGCTCCACGGCATCTCGACCGTCCGGCCGCCGACGAGATCGGCCATCCCTGCGAAGACGGCGATTCGCAGCGTCGGCGAACGTTCGCGATGGTCGGAGGAAAGCATGGCAGGCCGTCGGGGAGCGGGCGTCAGGTGGTCGTCAGCCGGCCGCTCTTCGCCGTGAGCAGGCCGTCGAGTCCGTGGGGGGCGGGGCCGTTGAGCAGGCCGTAGGCCTTCGCCAGCAGTTTCACAGGGTGGACCGTCGCTTTCGTGGTGCCCTGCTCCATTTGTAGCCGGCAGGCGCTGCACTCGGTAGCGCCAGCCTCCACGCGACCGCCACGCATCTCCGAGATCAGGCCGAGGCCCACGCGGAGGCTCGTGCGATAGTTTTCCCGGGCCAGGCCGAAGGTGCCGGCCATGCCCGAACAGCCGTGGTCAGCCACGCGCAGCGACAGCCCTGGAATCAGCCGCAACACATGTTCGGCAGGCGTGGCCGCTGCGCCGCCGATCCGTGAGTGGCAGGGGGCGTGATAGAGGAGTTCTGCTGGGAGTGGCTGGAAGTCGAGCCGCAACTGCCCCTCGCGATGGAGTTCCCACAGAAATGTCATCGCGTCGCACGTGGCGGCGGTGATCCGCGGCAGTTCTTCGTCGTCGAGCAAGAGCGGGTAGTCGTGCGTGATGCAGGTCACTGCCGAGGGCTCGGTGCAGACGATCCGGTAGCCAAGCCGCACAGCCTCGGCGAGCACTCGCACGTTGCGACGCGCGAGTTTTCGGGCTCCGTCGAGATCGCCCTCCGACACGAGCGGCATGCCCGATGACACTTGCCGCGGATCGATAAACACGCCGATGCCGTTCCGCTCAAGCACGGCGACGAAGGCCTGCGCCAGGAGCGGGTCGTGCCAGCGGGCGTAGGTGTCGAGGAAGTAGAGCACGCGGGGGCCGCTGCGACGGCTCGGCCGTGTGATGCCCCGGCGGGCCGCCCACTTCATGAACTGGCGGCCGGTGAACGGCGGGAGTTTGCGGCCGGCAGCGATCCCCAGCGTCTTCTCCAGGAGCCAACGGGCCTGCGGGTTGGCAATCGCCCAGTTGGCCAGCGTTCGCGCCCGGCCAGCGGCGGCCGAGATCGCGTCGACCCGCGAGAGCAGCCAACGCCCCACTTCGATGCTGTTGGCCGCGTGGTGGGCCGCCTTGAGTTCCATCACCAGCGCCGGGATGTCGACGCCCGCGGCGCAGTCCGTGCGGCACTGGTGGCAGTTGAAGCAGGTGTCGGCGAGGGCCCTCATCGCCTCGCTCGACAGCGACTTGGGATCGACCGTGCCGGCGAGCACGGCCGCCACCGCGTCGGCCTTCGCGCGGGGGGAGGCCTCTTCGCACGGGTCCTCGCGGTATCGCGGGCAGGTTCGCGTGGCCGCGGAGAGGCTGCGGCAGCTGCCGCAGCCGTTGCAGGCATCCGCCTCAATGGCCAGCCGAGACCGGTCCCAGGTCAGGACCGGCAGCGGCGCGATTGGCGGCGCTGATGAATCCGTCTCGGAAGTCGCCGCTGGAGCTGCCGCGAGCGGCGGCCGAAACGAGGCCCACGACGGCGCGGCCGAGTGTTCCTCCGCAGTCGCGAGCTTCCCCGGATTCAGCACGCCGCGTGGATCGAAGAGCCGCTTGAGCTGGTCGTAGACTCCGGCGAGTTCTGGGAATAGCCGCCGGAAGGATGGCGTCCTTGAGAGTCCGAGCCCCTGCTCACCACCGATGGTGCCGCCGACCGCCGCGGCCTCGGCATACACCGCTTCGGCCAGCGCCTCGAGCCGCTCCCGTTCACCCGGCTGCCGCGGGTCGGCGTGCGGGCGGAGGTGGAGCTGGCCCTGGCCCGCGTGGCCGAAGAGCATCGCCGTCGCCTGCTGCTGCTTGAGCACCTCCTGCAGTCGCCGGAGGAACTCAGGCAGGGCCGACGGCGGTACCACTACGTCTTCCATGAACGGCACCGGCCGCATCTCGGCTCGCACCCCGTGAAGCGTCGAGACGTTGTTTCGCGATAGTTCCCAGAAAAAGGCAGCATCGAAGGCATCCTCGGCGCGGCGCATGTCGATGCAGCCCATGCGGCCCCGCTGGGCGAGCCCCATCGCCTGATCGAGGCGGGCGCTGGTGTCCGCCGGCTCGTCGCCGGTGAACTCCACGAGCAGGCCGGCCTCTGCCACCGGCGGAATGAGCAGGTCGAACGACGGCTTGGTGCCCCGGGCCAGGGCGAGGTGTCGCCGATCGAAGAGATCGCAGGCACTCGGTCCGAGCGGCAGGATCTTCAATGCTGCCTCCGCCGCCCCCTCGAGTGAGTCGAAGAGGAGCAGCCCCACCGCCGTGGCGATATCGGCCGGCAAGGTCCGCAGGGTCGCCGCGGTCACGATGCCCAGTGTGCCTTCGGAGCCGCAGAGGAGCCGCGGCAGGTCCACCAGACCGTCGTGGAGCAGGTCGTTGAGCCGGTAGCCGCCGTGCGTGGCCCGAGTCGCCGGCTGGCTCTTCGCGATGATCTCACGCGCGTCCTCCACAATCTTCGCCACCCCGGCTGCCAGCCGACCGCAGGTCGCGTCCGCCCCCGCGTCCGCCGCCGCGGGCACGAGTTCGATGATCGACCCGTCGGCGAGCACCACCTCCGCGGAGACAAGGCGGCCGCGGACCGCGCCATGACGCAGAAACCGGCTGCCCGACGAGTCGCGGCCGATCATGCCTCCCACGGTAGTCGTCACCGCGTTGGCAGGATCGGGGCCGAAGGTCCGGCGGCGACGGGCGAGGTGCTGCTCCAACTGCGCGTCGACGACCCCGGGCATCACCCGCACCGTGTCGGGGCCGGTTTCGATCACGCGGCGCATGTGCCGCGAACAGTCGATCACAACACCAGGCCCGAGCGGCCCGCCAGCGACGCTCGAGCCGGCGCCGCGGGCGTGCACCGGCACGCCCCGCTCCGCGGCCCAGCGGACCGTCGCCGCCACGTCCTCGGCGGTCCTCGGCCGCACGACGACGAGCGGCTGCACCTCGAAGAGACTGCCGTCGGTGGCGTAGAGCGATCGGCCCACGTCGTCGCAGATCACGTCGCCCGAGACGACGCCGCGGAGGTCTTCCTCGATCCGCTGCCGTTCCTGGTCCATGCGGTCCTCGGTCGGCGTGCGTCAGGTCGGGGACGGCGGCCGGCTGGCCGCCGCGCGTTCGGAGAGCCGCAGTCGCTGCTGGCGGTGCTTCTCGTGCGTCTCCAGATCGAAGCCTTCCGTGTGGCCACCGACGCCGCGGTAGCGGGCGCCGCAGCGGTAGCAGGTGTGGCACTCCGGCATCAGCAGGTAGAGAACAACGTCGACGAGCGCCGTGCCGAACAGGATCGCGAACGTCGGCACGAGCAGCTGCCAGGCCCAGGTGACGCAGCTCGCAGCGAAGCCCGCGACCACGATTCCCACGCCAAGCCGCTGCGGGAAGTCTTTCCGGATGAAGAGTTCGGTGCAGGGGCAGACCAGGCAGCGGCGGAGCCGCGGCTCGCCCTCCCCGCTGGCGACCTGCTCGCCACCAGGCCCGGCCCAGACGATCGCGCCGGCCGGCACCTCCACGGCGGCGGCGCACCGCGGGCAGGTGATCGCCGCGGCCGACTCCACGCCGTCGACGGCGACAGTCGAACCGCACGACGGGCAGGCGTAGGTGATCAGCATGGTCGTCAGGAGGCGTGGAGCAGTTGGGCGGTGAGTTCGCCGAGGATGGCGGCGAGGCAGGCGACGTACAGAATACCCGTGGCGCTCTGCGTGTTGGGGATGTCGAGGGTTTTCCGGCTCATGACGAGGAGCACCGGCAGCCCGAGGAGCCCGGCGAGCCAGCGGAGCGACAGCAGGGCAGAGGCCGTGCCACCGGTGAACTGCACACCGGAGGGATCGATCGCAGCGGCCGCCAGGCAGAGCACGAGTTGCACCCCCCAGGCCGCCAGTGCCCAGTCGATCATCTTTCGCAGCGCGTCGACGCTCATCCCGGGCGCGTTGAGATACCAGTGGCCGAGGAGC
>JBEIQP010000086.1:0-11077 GCA_040376455.1 Planctomycetaceae bacterium
CGATCACTGCGAGATCGCCGCCAGGCACCTATCTCCCCAGCCGTCGCCGAGGAACGATGCTTGCATTGTAGGGGGCTGGCGAAAACTGGCCGACTCCTTTCCGTCGGGCAGTTGGTCGGCGGAAGCCGACATGGTCGCCGGCGAGCCGCTAGGCGTCGGTGGGTGGAGGCCGGGCCGGCGGGGCCGCCCGCGGTTCGGCAGCCCTTCTGGCCGCGGCGGGCCGAGGCCCCCGCCTGTCGCGGTTCAGCAAGGCGGGCTATAGTATCGGAATCGGACGCGGTTTTCCGCCGTACACGCACGGCGGAACCCGGCGACCGGGGCGGCCGAAGGGGTGTCCAACGGTGCACCACCGCCTTTTTGGAGGGTAAGCGAATGGCTAGCGGCGACACTGGAAATGTCGTGCCGGGAAACCGGTTGTGGGTTCGAGTCCCATGCCCTCCGCTTCACACCTGCAGCACCATCCTGGCTGCTGCAGGCTGGTGTCAGTGACCGCACTCCCGGCGGGCCGTCGTTCGGCTGTCGCGTTGGAGTGGCTGCCGAGGGCTGATTTGAGAGCCCGCCATTCGAGCGGGTTTTCGTTGTAGGGTGTATGGCGGTTCTCCTCGACATCAAAAACGCCTCGAAGCGGTACGGCGACCAGGTTCTCCTCGACGCAGCCTCCGCGACGATCACCGATGACGGCAAGATCGGCTTCATCGGCCGCAACGGCGCCGGGAAAAGCACGCTCCTGCGGGTGATTCTCGGCGAGGAGGAACTCGACTCGGGCGAGATCGTGCGGCATCCCAGGCTCCGCCTCGGCTACCTGCGGCAGCACGATCCGTTCCTGCCCGGTGAGACCACGCTCGACTTCCTCAAGCGCGACAGCGGCCGCCCCGACTGGAAATGCGGCGAAGTGGCGGGCCGGTTCGAGATCAAGGGAGCGGCCCTCTCCGGCCCGGTCGCCGGCCTGTCCGGCGGCTGGCAGACGCGGGTGAAGCTGGCGGCCCTCCTGCTCCACGAGCCAAACCTTCTGCTGCTCGACGAGCCGACGAACTTCCTCGACCTGCGCACGCAGATCCTCCTGGAGCACTTCCTCCGCGGCTTCGAGGAGGCCTGCCTCATCGTCTCCCACGACCGGGCATTTCTCGGCGCGACCTGCGACCAGACGCTCGATCTGTCCCGCGGGCGGCTCACCGTCTATCCCGGCAAGGTCGATGCCTTTCTCGCCCATCAGCGCGAGCAGCGGCTGCACCTCGAACGCACCAACGCCTCCGTCCTCGCCCGCAAGCGGGAGCTGGAGGACTTCATCGCCCGCAACAAGGCCCGCGCATCGACCGCCTCCCGCGCCCGCTCGAAGAGTCGGCAGCTCGAGCGGCTCGAGGTGGAGGAGATCGCCGCCGACGAGCCGACCGCCGCGATCCGCTGCCCCGCCGTGTCGCCGCGGAAAGGGCCGGCGGTCCGCTGCCGCGACCTGGCGATCGGCTACGGCGACCGCGCCGTCGCCTCCGGCATCGACGTCGAGATCGTGCACGGCTCGCGGGCGGCGATCGTCGGCGACAACGGGCAGGGCAAGACGACGTTCCTCCGCACTCTCGTCCATTCGCTGCGACCGCTCGCGGGCGAGGTGAGATGGGGGCACGGCTGCGAGCTCGGCATCTACGCCCAGCACGTCTACACGAGCCTGCCCGAGGAAGAGACGGTGCTCGGCTACCTCGAGCGGGCCGCCGCCATCGGCACGAAATCGCAGCGGATTCTCGACCTCGCCGGCGCGATGCTGTTTCGCGGCAAGGCGGTCGAGAAGCGGGTCGCCGTGCTCTCCGGCGGCGAGCGGGCCCGCCTCTGCATGGCGGGGCTGCTCCTCGGCTCCTGCAACGTGCTGGTGCTCGACGAGCCCGGCAACCATCTCGACGTCGAGACGGTCGATGCGCTGGCCGCCGCGCTCGTGGAGTATGAGGGCACGGTGGTCTTCACCAGCCACGACCGGTCGTTCGTGAAGGCCGTGGCGACCAACGTGGTCGAGGTGAAGGACGAGCGCGTGGTGAACTACCTCGGCAGCTACGACCAGTACCTCGGCGCCATGAACCGGGAGATCGACGACGAGGAAGCGGCATCCGGCGGGCGGCCGGCCGGGCGACCGGCAGCGGGCCGGGCGGGGAGCGGGCCGTCGGTCAAGGCGGGCGGCCGCGGCGAGCGCGACATCCGCCGCGAAATCGGCACCCTCGAACGGACGATCGCCAAGCTCGACGCCGAGAAGCGGCGGCACAACGAGGCCCTGCTCGCGACGACCGATCCGGCCGAGGCGGTCACCCTGCACGAGGCGATGACCCGGGCCGCCACGGAACTGGCCGCCGCCGAGGAGCGGTGGCTGGCCCTCAGCGACGAACTCGCCGCGGCCCAGGGCTAGCCGATCGGGGCGAACCGGCGGCAGGCCGGCGGCGGGACCATCCTCCCGCCCTGAAAGTTCCCACGGCTCTGGCTAGGCTGGACCGCTCGGACAGCCACCGACGCATCAGGAGCCGCCACCATGGATTCCATCAGCCGACACGAGCAGTTGCTGCGGGTCTTTCACCTCATCGACATCCTGTTCGGCGCCCGACAGCCGCTCACCACGGCCGAACTCAAGGATCGGCTCCGGAGCCGGGGCGTGATCGACGACATGTCGGACAAGAACATCCGCCGCGACGTCGAGTTTCTCGGAAAATTCGGCTACGCCCTGAAGGGATCGAAGAAGAAGACCGGACGCGGCACCACGTGCCAGGCCTGGGCGATCGAGCCCGGCAGGGGCGCCGACGAACTCGCGGCGCCGGCGGTCTCGCTGCCCGAACTGCTCTCCCTCGCGGCGGCCCGCGACTTTCTCGCGCCGCTGGCCGGCACCTTCTACTGGCGCGGCATCGCCCAATTGATCGCCAAGCTGGAGCGGGTGGCGACACCGCAGTTGCTGGCCTACGCGGAGGCGCACAAGGACGGCCTGGTCGTGCATCCGAAGCCGACGGCGACGAAATACGCCTCGCGGATGCTCAACGCCGTGAACCGCGCGATCCGCAATTCGGTCGAGCTCACCATCCGCTACACGAGCCTCGCCGACGCGCGACCGAAGCGGTCCACGATCCGGCCGGAGGCGCTCGTGCTCTACGACGGCAGCATCTACATCGCCGGCTATCGCGTCGCGGAGAAGACGCCGCGCGGCAAGCGGCGGGAAGTCGAATCGATCCGGTTCTACAAGCTCGACCGCGTCACCGAGGCCCGGCCCACGTCACGGACCTTCGCGCGGCGTCACGACTCGGTCGAGCCGCTGCTCGCCGACAGCATCACGATCTACCGGTCCGAGCAGCCGCCCCGGCGGTATCGCATCCGCATCGACGCGGAGCGGGCGCGCTGGGCGGCCGAAAAGCCGTTCCATCCGCGGCAGAAGCTGCGCAAGCAGGCCGACGGAGGCGTCATCCTGGAGATCGACCGGGCCTGGGACGAGGAGATGATCCCGCAGCTGCTGGCGCTCGGCGACCGGGCGGAGGTCCTGGAACCGGCCGATGTCCGCGACCGGATCGTCGACACGGCGCAGCGGATCGTGGCACGATATGCCGGTCACCAACTCCGCCCCTTCGAGGCCCTGCATGTCGGCGGCTGACGACCCTCCTCTCCGGCTCGGTGCCGCGGGACTGTCGCGACGCGGTGTCGCCGTCGGCTCGCTCGGCGGGCTGGCGGCCGCGCTGGCCGCGGGCCCGGCCGCGGGGGAGGAAGCGGCGCCGAGGCCGCTGATCGACTACGTCTCGGCCCGCGATCCGGTCACGCGGTTCGAGCCGCTCGGCGACGGCGTGATCGACGGGAGCCGCTGGCGGACGGGCAGGCTCGTGAGCCAGTCGTGGCGCGGCTTCGAGTGGAAGCACGAACTCTCGCTCGTCATGCCCGACCGTGCGGCCGCGGCCTCGAACATGCTGCTCTGGATCGACGGCGGCAGCCACGGAAGACTGCCCGAGGTCGGCCTGCGCGAGCCGACCGTTGCGGTGCGAACCCTCGCCGCGGTGGCCGCCGCCGCCGGCCTGCCGGCCGCGGTCGTCCGGCAAGTTCCCTACCAGCCGATGTTCGACGGCCTGGTGGAGGACGGTCTGATCGCCCATTCCTTCGTCGAATATGCCCGCACCGGCGACGCGTCGTGGCCGCTCCTGCTGCCGATGGTGAAGGCGGCCACCGAGGCCATGACCGCGGCCGCCGGCGTGGCCCGCGAACAATGGGGCATGGGCGTGGAGGGGTTCGTCGTCGCCGGCGCGAGCAAGCGGGGCTGGACCACCTGGCTTTCGGCCGCCGTCGATCGGCGCGTCACGGGGATCGTCCCGATGGTGATCGACATGCTCGCGCTTGACCGCCACCTCCGGCTGCAGATCGACAGCTTCGGCGGGCTGTCCGAGCAACTCGACGATTACACGTCGCGGGGCGTCGAAAAGCTCCTCAGCACGCCGCGTGGCCGGGAGCTGATCGGCATCGTCGATCCCTACGTCTACCGGGACCGCCTCGCGATGCCCAAGGTGATCGCGTTGGGCACGAACGATCCCTACTGGCCGCTCGAGTCGCTCGACCTCTACTACGACGGCCTGCCGGGCCCCCGCTGGGTGTCGTACTGCCCCAATGCGGGGCATGATCTGCCCGAACCTCGCGTGGCGGGGCTCGTGGCCGCGATGGGGCGGCATGCCGCGGGCCTCGAGCGGCTTCCCGATCTGCGCTGGCGATTCGAGAACGTCGGGCCGCGGACGATGTGCGTGGCCGAATCCGCCGTCGCGCCCGAATGCGTCGTCTTCTGGACAGCCCGCTCCGCCACCCGCGATTTCCGCAAGGCGGTCTGGAAGGGCGTCGCGGTCGCTGGGGCCGGGCCCACGTGGCGGGTGCCGGTCGAGCCGCCGGACCGGGGCTTTGCGGCCGCACTCGTCGAGCTGCATTACCCGCGGGAGCCCCTGCCCCTCGTGCTCACCAGCGGCGTGAAGGTGCTCCATGCGGCCTGATCGGACCGCGAGCGGCGGGATCGCATGGCATGGCGGCACCGCGCGGGCCGCGTCTCGCAGAATGGAATCACCGGGCCAAGGAGGCCGGTAGCATGGATGCCGCGAGAGTCGCCCTTCCGGCGATCGCACCGGACCGGCTGGCCGACCTGATCGAGCGGGCGCCGAAGGCGGAACTGCACCTCCACATCGAGGGCACGCTCGAGCCGGAGATGGCCTTCGAGATCGGGCGCCGCAACGGGGTGGCGCTTCCTTTCCCGTCTCCCGAGGCGATGCGCCGGGCCTACGCCTTCACCGACCTGCAGAGTTTTCTCGACATCTACTACGCCGCGGCGGCCGTGCTGCGCACGGAGCAGGATTTCTTCGATCTCGCCTGGGCCTACCTGCTCGGGGCGCGGGCCGACAACGTGGTCCGCGCCGAGATCTTCTTCGATCCGCAGACCCACACGAGCCGCGGCGTGCCGTTCGAGACCGTGGTCCGCGGTCTCTCCCGCGCGGTCGAGCGGGCCCGGCGGGAACTCGGGCTCTCGGCCGCGCTGATCATGTGCTTCCTCCGCCACCTGTCGCAGCGCGAGGCCCTGCAGACGCTCGAGCAGGCGGAGCCCTTCCGCGATCAGTTCATCGGCGTCGGGCTCGATTCGGGCGAGCGGGGCAACCCGCCGGAGACGTTCACGGAGGTCTTTGCGCGGGCCCGCGGCCTGGGGCTGCATGCGGTGGCCCATGCCGGCGAGGAGGGGCCGCCCGCGTCGATCACCGGAGCCCTCGACAGCCTGAGGGTGGAACGCATCGATCATGGCGTGCGGTGCCTCGAAGATCCGGCCGTGGTCGGCCGGCTGGTGCGCGAGCGGATTCCGCTGACGATCTGTCCGCTCTCGAACGTCCGGCTGCGGGTCTTCGACACGCTCGCCCACCACACCCTGCCGGCCCTGCTCGCCGCGGGGCTGCGGGCGAGCGTCCATTCCGACGACCCGGCCTACTTCGGCGGCTCCGTCAACCGGAACCCGCGGGCGTGCTTCGCGGCCTTGCCGCTGACGGCGCACGACGCCTACACGCTGCTGCGCAACAGCCTCGAATCGAGTTTCATGACGCAGCAGGAAAAGGACCGCCACGTCGCCCGACTCGACAGCCTGTTCCTGGGGTGATACGGGTCACACGGAACAGGATAGACCTTCACCGGCGAGCGCGCCGAGATGTTTCCAAACGTCTCCTGTGTCGCGGTGGACCGCTCCACCGTCTCCGGGATGGTCCTCGAAGAGAACGCGCGATACCAACTCGTCGCCGAGGAGACAATGCGCAACCGCCCCACGTCGTGGGGCGGCCCCCTCACGCCCGGACCGCCGTGCCCAGCACCCGCCACACTTCGGCGGGGCTCGTGCGGCCGTCGCGGATCAGGGAGCGGGCCTGCATGAAGAGTGGCGACATTCCGTTGTCGATCGCGATCCGATAGAGTTCGCGGCTGTCGGCCTTGCGGAGAATGGCCTTGCCGATGTGGTCACCACGGGCGTCGAGGAATTCACTGATCATCACCCGGCCGCTGTAGCCGCTCCCGTGGCATCGTTCGCAGCCCACTGGCACCCGCGCCCGATCCACCTCGATGCCACACAGGTCGGCCGCATCGGACGATTCGCGGCTGCAATGGCTGCAGAGCGTGCGCAGCAGTCGCTGCGTGACCACCGTGATCAGGCCGCTGCGCACGAGAAAAGGCTCGATACCCATCTCGATCAGCCGCGTGATCGCGCTGGCGGCCGTGTCGGAGTGAAACGTGGCGAGGAGCAACTGGCCGGTGAGCGATGCCTGGATGGCAAATTCGGCGGTGTCGCGGTCACGGATCTCGCCAACCATGATCACTTCCGGATCCTGCCGCATCAGCGACCGCAGGCCAGTCTTGAGGTCGAAGCCGGCGGCGAGATCGACCTGGCTCTGGGCCACGCCCTCCACCGGTACCTCGATCGGGTCCTCGACGGAAACGATGCTCCGCGAGCCCTTCGTCGACGTGACGAGGTGCCGCAGGCAGGCGAAGAGCGTGGTGGACTTGCCGCTGCCGGCCGGGCCGGAGATCAGCATCGCGCCACTGGTTTCCACGAGCGCATCGCGGATCCGCGCCGTCACCTGCGGCGGATTGCCCAGTTCGTCGAGCGTGGTGAACTCCCGGTCTTGGCCGAAGAACCGGAGCACGGCCCGCTCGCCGTGCATCGTCGGAAACGTGCTCACGCGGATTTCCCGGCCGTGCCGCGGCTTCTCGATCCGGCCCTCCTGGGGGATGTCATTTTTGTAGGTGAGCAGATCGGCGAGAACCTTCAGCCGGGCGGTGACGGATGACGTGCCGCCGGGTGGAATCACGCTCACCGGTTGGAGCACGCCGTCAACGCGGAATTTCACATCCAGCCCGGCGCGGGTTGGCTGCAGATGCATGTCGCTCGTGCCGACGGCGTGGGCGAAGTCGAGGAGGATATCCACGGCATCGGTGGCGTAGGAAGCGGCCTCGGGGCGGAGCGTGCCAAGCCGATCCCGGGCGCCGCGTACCTGCTCGGGGAGGTCGCGGCCCCGCGGAGGCGCCGTCGCCGCACCACTACCTACCGGCGGCATTTCCATTTTTGAAGAGCCCCTCCACGGTACGAGGATCGATCTGCGACATATAGCGGCCAAACAGCCGGAAAATCATCGTGATCAGGATCGCGGCCACGGCGATCCAGACCACCGACGAAGCGATCTGCCCGATGGCCGCCATGGCAAACTTGACCCGCATTCGAAGCACGCGGAAGTGCTTGTCGAGCGTCTCCGCCAGCCGCCCCGACTCTTCGCCCAGTTCGACCGCCTCGATCGTCTCCGGGGAGAACAGCCCCGTGTCGCGAAGGACCGCGTGGATCTCGCGGCCCTGCAGGATCGCCTCGCGAGCCGAGTCGGCCTTGGCCTTGAAGGCCTCAGATGACGAACTCTTGAAGCTCAGCGAGATCGCGTTGGCCGCAGTCACGCCCGATTCGATCGCCAAGGCCAGTGACTGCACGAACGTGGCCTCGTCGAATGTCAGCAAGACCCTGCCGAGCACAGGCACCCGCACGAGCAGGTTGACGAGAAATGACAACGTGCCGTTGCGGAGCAGCACCCGGAGGCCGACGAGCGCCGCGGCGATGATCGCGATCCATCCCCAGAAGATCGCCAGACCCTTGGCCCCAACGAGGCCGATGCCGAGCAAATCGGCAGCTTCCGTGTTGTCGGGCGCCAGAACGGAAGGGGCGTAGATCAGCACCGACACCACCACCAGCGCCAGGGCCAGTTGGATCATTGGCCACACGATCGAGCCGCGGAACACGCTCTGCAACTCTGCGACTTCTTTGTAGTGATCGGCCATCCGGTCGAGCACTTTTTCGAGCCGGCCAGACTCCTCCCCAGCCTCGATGAGCCGATGAAAAGTCGGCGGGAAATAGTTCCCCTGCTCGTTGATCGCTTCCGTGAGCGATGCCCCCTGCCGAATCCGGTTGGCGATCGACTTCATGTGCCGGCCATGCCGTGAGCGGCCATCGCCGGCCTCGCGCTCGAAGATCCGAAACGGATCGTGCCCGACGTCGAACGCGACACCGACCCGCTCGCAGAGCAGGCCCAGTTCGTGACTGCCGATGCGGGTGATCATCACAACGGCCGCTCCTTCGACACCGTTGGTGGCGAACTATAGCGATCGATATGTGGAGAGTGTGATCGCCCGGTTAGAAACGCATGAGGTCCATATCCCGCCCAGAGTGGATCAATCGTCTTGCGGATGGCTGCTCTTCAAAGCGGCTGCCGCTCGTTCCAGGTTAATCCGCTGGGCGGGGAGGTCGGGCCGGAGCGAGACGGCCTCACGAAAGGAAACGACGGCCTCTGCGAGTCGGCCCTGTTCCGCGAGCAGAATTCCCAGGTCGTTGTGGGCATATGACCATTGTGGCCGCAGGCGAATCGCAGCGCGATAGTGCTCTTCAGCCTCTTGCAGCAGGCCAAGTTTGTGGAGCGTCGAGGCAAGTTCGTAACGGGCTTTGGCGTAATCAGGATTGGCCGTCACGGCGGCTCGCAACTCCTCAGCCGCCTCTTGGGTCCGCCCGCTGTCCAAGAGAGCGGCTGCAAGCCCGAGGCGCCCGCCTGCGCTGTGCGGATTGACGAGGAGGATCTGCCGGTTGAGAGCTTCGCTATTGCGCCACGTGGGAAGGTGCCAGAGCGTCAGCGCCGTCAAGGTCACTATCCACACGGCAAATCCTGCTGCGGCCGCGGCGGTGCGCGTGGCGGGGGCACGGGCAGCCAACTGCGCGACGCCGAAAGCAACGCCGAGCATGGGCAGATAGGCATATCGATCCGCGACGGTCGAGAAAGCCTGAAAGGTGAACGGCACGAGGCCCAACACCGGCAGCAGACCGACGGCAACCAGCATGACGGGCATACGGATCGGCCTCGCTCGCGGCACGATACAGATGCCGGTGATGACCGCGAGCGCAAGCCCAGCGCGGATGACAAGCGCGGGGTGCGACAGCACGCGGGCCGGAGTGCGGCCATAATCGAGACAGAGCCCGAGGGGCACGAGGAACTTTTCGGCATAGAAACAGACCGCATCGCCGGCGACGAAGGGGCGCAGCCATGCAGCCACGTCGGCACCCTCCCATGACCACTCGCTCGGCTGTTGGATCTTCGTGATCACGGAGACGATGGCCGCCGTGACGAGCAGCGGCCACGAACGCCGCATCGATTCGGCCATCTGCCGCCACGATCCCTTCCCTTCGAGAACGGCGAGCAGCAGCGGGGTGATCACGGCCAGGGGCTTGGCCAGAATCCCCAGCGTAAAGAGCAGGATGCACCAGGCTCGCCGAGCCGGAGTGGCGGGTGCAGCCTGCGACAGGCAGAGCAGGGAGAGACAGAGCATCGCTGCCAGCAAGCCGCGCTGCTCCGATATCCAGGCGACCGACTCCACTTGCAGGGGGTGCACAGCGAAGACCATCGCGCCCGCGAAGGCGGCCCAACCGCCGGCGACGCGGTTGTGGAGAATCCGCCACACGAGCAGCACGCATGTGGCATGCAACACCACGCTCAGAGCGTGGAAGGGCCGCGGGTCAAGTGAATCACGCGAAAACAGGGCCTGGCTGAACGCCGCTTCGGCAGCGAAGACCGTATAGCTCACCGGGATGTAGAGGCCCTCGTAGGGCGCCCGCCAAAACTCCCCGATGCCGGCGATCGTCACCGGGTTCAGGCGGGGGTTTTCAGTAACGTTGACGTCGTCGTCCCATCCTGCCCAGCCGAATCCAATGACGCGGCCGAACACGGCCGTGGTCATGATGACGAGCATCGCCGCGACCGCAATTCGGGGCGTTGACTGGGAAGTGGAGGTCGACCCAAAAGCCATGTTCATCAAGGTCACCACGTGGTCGGTGGGCGAAGAATACCGCGGTCGCCGGTGGCTTCGCCAGTTTCGGTCCAGCGAAACAAGGTCGCGCTCCGCTTTGCGAGGTTCACCATTCCTCTGGAACAGGGGTGTTCTGCGGAAGTGGCGTTGGCCGGGCTATCCTTGCGCCTCGAGGGCCGCCAGCGGGACGTCGATCCAGTCGGGCCGGCTGCGGAGTTCGTAGGCCAGCTCGTAGACCGCCTTGTCGAGCATGTGGATCGCGAGCAGCGAATCGGCGGCGCGCCGATCCGCCGGCCACCAGGGGCGGCCGGCCGCCAACGCGGTGTAGGCCTCGAGGAAGGCCGCCTCGAGCGCCAGCCGGTCGTCGTGGCGATAGGCCGCGCCGGTGGACCTCGCGACGTGCCGGAGCAGGTAGTCGAACGAGCGGCACATCCCCGCGACGTCCTTCCCGGCATCCGCCTTCGCCCGCCGCTCCTCCAGCGGACGGGCGGGCTCGCCCTCGAAGTCGATGACGGTCACGCCGTCGTCGGCATTGCCCAGCAGCACCTGACCAAGATGGTAGTCGCCGTGAACGCGGATCAGCGCCGCAACAGCGTCGCTGTCCGCGAGGCCGCGCAGGCGATCGAGAAACTCCGGGCCGCGGTCCGCCACGCGCAGCAGCCGCGCCCCGAGCGGCGCGGGCAGGGTGGCGGCCCGGCTGCGAGCCAGCGCGAAGACGCCGGCCGCGTGGTCCACCAGCGCCGCCGCGGTC
>JBEIQP010000089.1:0-10796 GCA_040376455.1 Planctomycetaceae bacterium
GGTGGGGCTGGCGGCCAGTCCGGTTGCGGCCCCGGCGGCCGGCGTTTCGCTCGCCGACCGCGTCATCACGCTCGCGCACGTGGAAAAGCTCTCCGCCGGCGTCAGGGTCGCGATCGCCCCGCAGGCGGTGATCACGCCCTCCGCGCGGGATCGGGCCCGCGAGGCGGGCATCGAGTTCGTCCGCGGCGCCGGGGTCGCGGCGGCCCCGCGGCCGTTCCTCGTGGCGCAGGCCGCCTGCGGATCCCATGCGGCGGCCCGGGCCGCCGCCGTCGCCCGGGCGGTTCCTGCCGCGCAGCAGCTCCCCGCCTCGGGCCTGGCCGACGTGATCGCCGCCCTCGCCCTGCATGCCTCCCGCGACGCCACCCGCGCGGTGCTGCTCACGTCCCGCCCGGCCCTGGCGGCCGTGCTCGCCAACCGGTCCGCGAGCCTGCGTGCCGTGACGGCCCGCGACCCGGCCGCCCTCGCCGCCGCGGCCGCGGAGTGCGGCGCGAACCTTTTGGTGGTCGATCCGGCGGCGTTCCCGGGAGCCGCCCTCGAACGCCTCTGTGCCGGGTTCGCCGGAGCCGGCACGACGACCGTTCCCGGGGAACTGCTCGCCTCCGCGCCGGCCGCCTGCGCCTGCAAGACCCATCCCCACTGAAACCCCCACCGCACCGTTTTCCCGGCTCGGGAGCCGCCATGAGACTCGCCACAACCATCGGGATCGTCACCCTCGTGGAGCCCCATCCCACGATGCGGGGCGCCGCGCTGCGCCTGGTGGTGCCGCTGGCGGCGGCCGATCTGGCCGCCGGGGACGGCCCCGCCGAGCCGCTCGTGGCCTGGGACGACCTCGGTGCCGGCGACGGCCAGCTCGTCGCGCTCAGCGAGGGGGGCGAGGCCGCACAACCCTTCCTGCCGAACGACAAACCGGTCGATGCCTATGTGGCGGCCCTGATCGACACGCTGCATCCGCCGGCACGACCGGCATCGCCGGCACGACCGGCATCGCCGGCACGACGCGGATGATCGGCAATCCGACCGGAACGCAAAAAGTGGGCAAGAATCGTTAAGGACACCCATCGACACCAGGAGCAACCCATGGCCACCACCACCACGAAGACCTCGGGCAAGTCGCTCTCCCAGCTCAAGGAGGAGATCTGCGACATCGGCCGGCGGATCTACAACAAGGGCTTCGCCGCGGGCAACGACGGCAACATCTCGTTTCGCCTCGGCCCGAACGAGGTCCTCTGCACGCCCACGATGATCTCCAAGGGCTTCATGAAGCCCTCCGATCTCTGCATCGTGGACATGGAGGGCAACCAGATCGGCGGCAACCGCAAGCGGTCGAGCGAGATCCTGCTCCACCTCACGATCATGAAGGAGCGGCCCGACGTCAACTCGGTGGTGCACTGCCATCCGCCCCACGCCACCGCCTTCGCCGTGGCCCGCGAGCCGATCCCGCAGTGCGTGCTTCCCGAAGTGGAGGTGTTTCTCGGCGACGTGCCGATCACGCGCTACGAGACCCCCGGCGGCCAGAAGTTCGCCGACACCGTCAAGCCGTTCGTGAAGCAGTCGAACGTCATGATCCTCGCCAACCACGGCACGGTCAGCTTCGGCGAGACGGTCGAGAAGGCCTACTGGTGGACCGAGATTCTCGACGCCTACTGCCGCATCCTGATGCTCTCCAAGGATCTGGGCCGCGTCACCTACCTGACGAAGCAGGAGACGCGCGAACTGCTCGACCTCAAGGCGAAGTGGGGCTACACCGACCCGCGGCTCGAGAAGAACATGGAAAACTGCGACATCTGCGCCAACGACGTCTTCCGCGCCAGTTGGGGCACGACGGGCGTGACCCGCAAGGCGTTCGACGGGCCGCCCCCGATGGGCGCCGATCCGCACAACGCCACCCGGCCCACCGCGCCGGCCGGCCTCGACCAGGAGGCCTTGGTGAAGATCGTCACGGAGCAGGTCTGCAAGCAGTTGGGCATTTCGGCGGCATGAATCCGCGCGGGCGGCCGGGCGGGCGATCCCGCCGGGCCGACGCGCGCACGGGAGTGACAGGCACATGAAGGTCGGCATCATCGGCGGCGGCGGAATCGTGGGCTCTTCCGCGGGGTTTGCCCTGCAACTCGGAGGCATCGTCCACGAGATCGTGATCGTCGATGCCAACGCCGAACTGGCCGACGGCCAGGCCCTCGACATGCTCCATGGCACGGCGGCGATCGCCGACCAGTCGATCCACGCCGGCGGCTACGACCAACTCGCCGACGCCGACCTGATCTGCATCACCGCCGGCCTGCGGCGGAAGCCCGACGAGAGCCGGCTGGCCCTGATCAATCGCAACGTCGTCCTGTTCCGTTCGATCCTGGGCGCGATCAAGTCGCAGGGCATGCGGCCCGATGCGATCGTGCTGGTCGTGTCCAATCCCGTCGACATTCTCACCTCCCTCGCCGAAAAGGAGCTCGGGTTGCCGAAGGGCCGCGTGATCGGCCTGGGCACGCTGCTCGACACGCTCCGCTTCCGGAGCCTGTTGGCGATGACCCTGCAGGCGCCGGCCACGCAGGTGCAGGCGATGATCCTCGGCGAGCACGGCGACAGCATGGTGCCGGTCTGGTCGAGCGCGAGCGTCGCCGGGCTGCCGCTCGAGAAATACCCCGGCTTCACGCCGAAGGTCGGAGAGGATGTCTTCCAGCGGGCGAAGACCTCGGGCGCCGAGATGATCAAGAAGAAGACCGGTGCCGGTTTCGCCGTGGGCGTGTCGATCGCCGAAGTGATCCATGCGATCGCCCTCGACGCCAAGCGGGTGCTGCCGGTCTCCACCGTGCAGACGGGCTGCTACGGCCTCCGCGACGTGGCCCTCTCGGTGCCCACGGTCGTCGGCCGCGCCGGCGCCGAGAAGACGCTCGCGATCGAGCTCTGGCCCAAGGAGATGCAGGGGCTCAAGCGGAGCGCCGCCGTGCTCCAGGAAACGCTCGCCCAGGTGCTGGCGAACGCCCCGGCGTGACCTGCCGGCCGCGGGCGGCCTGCGGCGGTGCGGGACCGCGGGTTGCGGCTATCATATTGGGCTGCCGCTCGAGCAAATGCCGAACCGGAGGAGGCTACATGCGGATGGGAATGGTGGCGACGGCCTTGGTGATCGTGGCGCTTGCCGGCGTGGCCCGGGCCGCCGAACCGCCGGCGGGATTCACGTCGCTCTTCAACGGCCGCGATCTCTCCGGCTGGCGGGGCCGGCCGCAGCTCGACCCGCGCAAGGAGGCGGCCGGCACGTCCACGGAGCGGGCGGAGCGTCAGGCGGAATGGAATCGCGACCTGGCGGCCCACTGGACGATCCAGGACGGTGAGATCGTGAGCGACGGCACCGGCGTCTATCTCACCACGGAGCGCGACTACGGCGACTTCGAGCTGCTGCTCGATTGGAAGCTCCCCGTCCCCTGCGTGGACAGCGGCATCTATCTCCGGGCCCAGGCGCAGGTGCAGCTCTGGGATCCCGCCTGCGAACGGGATTTCAAGCATGGCTGTGCGAAGGGGTCGGGGGGGCTCTGGAACAACCCGTCCGACTCGCCGGGCCGCTTCCCGCTGGTGAAGGCCGACCGGCCGATCGGCGAATGGAATTCGATGCGGATTCGCATGCAGGGCGACCGCGTCACCGTCGTGCTCAACGACGCGCTCGTCGTTGACGAGCAGCCGATGGCCAACTTCTTCGAACGGGGTCGCCCGATCCCGGAGCGCGGCCCGATCCAGGTTCAGACGCACGGCGCCCCGATCCACGTCCGCGACATCTTCATCCGCGAGCTGCCCGCGCCCACGCCGCGGTAGCGGTCCACGCGGCGCGGCCGATCGCCGCCCGCGGATGCGGTCGAGCCCGGCTCACTCCCGCGCCGCTTCGTCGTCGCCGATCCGGTAGAGGTGGGTCTTCGTGCGGATGAGGAGATCGTCTCCCACGACCGCGGGCGACGCCATGCAGCCGTCGTCGAGCCTGTTTTCCGAGAGGAGCACGAACGTCTCCGGGTTGGCCTCGACCACGAGCGTCGCGCCGTCTTCGTCGCAGGCGTACAGCCTCCCCTCCGCCGCGAGGAGCGCCGCCGAATGGCGGCCGGTCCGCCGCTCCTGCCACCTCGGCTTTCCGGTCCGGGCGTCGAGGCAGGTGAAGATGCCCGTGTCGTTCACCATGTAGAGGAAGTCGCCGACGATTGCCTGCGACGGCCGCGTCGGGGTGGATTTGCCGAACTTCCAGGCGACGTGCGTCTTGGTCACGTCGCCGGTGCCGTCGGGCCGCACCGCCAGGAGCCGGTCGCCGTCGTAGGTGTTGATGATCACGAGCCCGTGGGCGTAGAGGGGCCGGGCCGCCGCGTTGTAGCCCCCGTGATGCACCTTCCAGAGTTCGCGGCCGGTGCGCGGATCGTAGGCGACGGTGCCCGCCGCGCCGGGGCTCACCAACTGCAGCCGGCCGTCGTGCTCGAACACGATCGGCGTGCAGTAGGCCTTCTTGAGGTCGCCGTCGTCGGAGCCGTAGTCGATCGTGCGGTCGGTCTTCCAGATCGTGCGGCCCGTCGCCTGGTCGAGGGCGATCACGTATTGCCGGTCGAAACCGTCGAAGTTGACGACGATCGTGTCGTCGAAGGGAATCGGCGACGATCCCGGACCGCGGTGGTGGTCGCAGGGCAGGTCGTCACGCCGCCAGAGGATGGCGGCCGTGGCGGCGTCGAGGCAGGCGGTGCCGGCGCTGCCGAAGTGCACGAACACGCGGCCATCGACGATCACGGGGGTGGGGCTGGCGTAACTGTTGTAGGGGTGGCAGAACATCGGCCGCGCGGGCTCGAAGAGGGTGATGTCGTGCTCGATCGTGCCCGTCGCGGCGGCCACGCACACGGCCGAGAGCCGCTTGCCGTCCTCGGTCGCGTTGGCGAGCCAGATGCGACCGTCGGCCTCGACCGGCGAGGCCCATGCCTTGCCCGGCACCGCCGTCTTCCAGCGCACGTTGCGTTGCTCGCTCCACGCCACCGGCAGGCGGGCGGCGGACCGTCCATCCCCGGATGGGCCGCGAAACTGGTTCCACGCCTGCGGACCGGGCGGCGGGTCGCGCCGCCGCGCCAGTTTCGCCGCGGAGATGCCCCAGATGCGCACCGTTCCGTCCCACGAACCGGTGAACAGCGCGCGGCTGTCGGGGGCGCAGGCCAGGGCCCAGACCTGATCCCGGTGTCCGCGGAGCATGCCCGCGGTGCGGCCCGACACGGCATCCCAGAGCTGGGCCGTGCCGTCGGCCGACACGGCGACGACCCGGCGCGAGTCGGGCGTGAAGGCGACCTTCCAGACCTGCCGGGCGGGGCCGGTCAGCACGGCGAGTTCCGCTCCGTCGGTCGCATGCCAGAGCCGGACCGTCCCGTCGGAGGAAGCGGTTGCGAGCCGATTCCCATCGCTTGAAAACGCCACCCAATTCACGGGGCCGGTGTGCCCCGTGAACCGCCGCAGTTCGCGGCCCTCGGCCACGTCCCACAGCCGGGCGCTGCGATCTTCGCAGGCGGTGGCCAGCCGCGTGCCGTCCGGGGAAAACGCCGCGCAGAAGACGCGTCGCGGATGCTTGAGCGGCGGTCCGACGGGGGCCCCCGACGCGAGGCTCCAGAGCCTGGCCGTGCGATCCTCCGACGCGGTGGCCATCAGGCCGGCGCCGGAGACATCGACGGAATAGACGCGCTGCTCGTGCGTGCGGAACGATGTCGTGGCGGTGGCGGTGGCCGGGTCGAGGATTCGCGCCGTGCCGTCGTCGCATGCCGCCGCGACCGTGCGGCCGTCCGGTGAAAACGCGACCGCGTTGATGCGGCCGGCCCCGGTCCGCACCCGTCCGCGCGGCTGCAGGGTGCGGGCGTCCCAGAAGAGGATCTCGGAGTCGTCCTTCCCGATGGCGACCGTGCCGCCGTCCGCCGCGCAGGCCAGGGCAAGCACCTTGCCGTCCCCGGCGACGCGGGTCGCTCCCGCCCGATCCGGATTCCAGACCCGAGCCGTCGCATCGGCGGAGCCCGTCGCGAGCGTCTCGCCGTCGGCGGCGGTGGCGACGGCCCAGAGCGGCCCGGCGTGGCCGCGCAGCAGCGTCGGCTCGCCGTCGGAGGCGGTCTCCCAGATCCGGAGCAGCCCGTCTCCCGAGGCGGTGGCCACGCGCGTGCCCTGGTCGAGGAAGGCGACCGCGTTGACGCGGAACGGATGCCGCAGGATTTGCCGCTCCACGCCGGCGGTGACGCTCCAGAGCCGCGCCGTGCCGTCGGCGGAGGCGGTGGCCAGGGTCTCTCCGTCGGCCGCGAAGGCGGCGTGAAACACGCGCGACTCGTGGCCGCGCAGTTCGGCTCGCGGCGTTCCGGTCGCCACGTCCCAGAGCCGCGCGGTGCCATCCTGCCCGGCGGTGGCCGCGGTCGCGCCGTCTGGCGAAAAGCAGATCCCGTAGACCGATCCTTGGTGGCCGCGCAGCGTGTGCCGTTCCTCGAACGACCCGGCATCCCGAATCCGTGCCGTGCCATCCCGGGATGCGGTGGCCAGCCACCGTCCGTCGGGCGAGTAGGCGACGGCGTAGACCGCGCCGTCGTGGTCGTCGATCACTTTCGCCGGGGCTCCCGTGCGGGCATCCCAGATCCGCACCGTCTTGTCGGCCGCTGCCGTCGCCAGGCGGTTGCCGTCGGCCGCGAAGGCGATCGACCAGACGGCGGCCTCGTGCCCGCGCAGGAGCAGTTCGGTGTCGCCGTCGCGCGGCCTGCAGAGCCGCACGGCGCCGTCGCTTCCGCCGGTGGCCAGCCGCGAGCCGTCTGGCGACCAAGCCACCGCCGTCACGGTTCCCTCCGGCCCGCGCACCACCGCGAGCGATTCGTCGAGGGAGGCCGCGAGGCAGTCGAGTTCGAGCGGGTGGGCGATGCCGGCCTCGAGCCGTCGGGCTTCGTCGAGGAGCCGCCGCGCCTCGGCGACGTTGCCGCGGTCCCGGGCTTCGGCGGCGAGCAGCGCGGTCGAGATCGCGAGTTCGGCCCGTGCGGCGGCCGCCTGCCGGTCGGCCTCCTGCTCGCGACGTTCGGCGGCGGCCCGGGCCACCTCCGCGGCCCGTCGCTCGCGGTCGGCCCGCAGCGAGAACAGCGTGATTCCCGCGATGGCGAAGACGAGCGACGCGACTGCGCCGATCGCGGCGGCCGTGATTCCTCGGTGCCGCCGCGCGAGCCGCAGCGCCGATTCGAGGGGCGTGGGTGGCCGGGCGAGAATCGGCTCCCCTGCCAACCAGCGGCCGAGTTCGGCCTCCAGTTCGACGGCGGTCGCGTATCGGTCGGACGGTCGCTTTTCCAGGCACGTGGCCACGATCACGGCCAGGGCTCGGGCGTCGGCCGCGGGCAGGCGGCCTTCGTCGTGCGCGGCTCGTTCGACGGCGGCTGCGGAAACGGGCCCTGAATCGGTGAGCAGCCGCGCCGCCTCCACGATCGAGCGGCCGCGGAGGTCGTAGGGCAGGTGCCCGACGATCACCTCGTGGAGCACGAGGCCGAGGGCGTAGACGTCGGTTCGGGCATCGACGTCGGCGGGATCGGCCGCCAGTTGTTCGGGGCTCATGTAGCGGAGCGTGCCCACCACTTCGCCGGCGCCGGTGGCCATCATGGTGACCGGCTGGTCGGCGTCGGTCGTCCGGGCCACGCCGAAGTCGATCACCTTCGGCTCGCCGGCGGCATCGATGAGGATGTTGCCCGGCTTGAGGTCGCGGTGGATCACCCCTTTGAGGTGGCCGTGCGCCACCGCCGCGCACACCTCGCGGCAGAGCGTCACCCGCTGCCGCACCGGCAGGCCGGCCTCGGCGACGAACTGCGTGATCGGCCGGGCGTCCTCGACCAGTTCCATCACGAAAAACGGCACCGCCCCGAGCGGCGTGGTGAACGTTCCGCAGGTGTGAATGTGGGCGATGTGCGGATGCCGCAGCCGGGCGAGCACGTGGGCCTCGTGCTCGAACCGCTTGACGACCGCCGGGGAGAACAGGCCGTCGCGAATCACTTTGACGGCGACGGTGCGCCGCGGCTGCTCCTGCCGCCCCTCGTAGACGCGGCCCATGCCTCCTTCGCCGAGCAGGCGGATGATCGTCACGCCGCCGAGGTCGGTTCCGGCCGGCAGGACGGCCGATTGCCACTCGGCCCACGGCCCGCCCGCGAGCCCGAATCGCTCCGACCGACCGGTCAGGGCCGATTCATCGGCGCTGCCGACGGCGGCGATCGCAGGGGCCGCGCCGGGGCCCCCGTCCCGCTCTCCTGCGTCAGGGGCGGGCGTCCCGCCCCGCTCGATCGGCACCGGCGAATCCGACATACCCCCGGTTATACAATCCGGCTGCAGCCGCGACGATTCGTGGTCGGATCCAGGAGGCGGTCGCGGGCGGCGACGATGGCGCGGACGCGATCTGGCCAGAACCGGGGCCGTTCCGCCGGGTCCATCCGCCGCCACCGCCGGAGCTGGATCTGGGCCGCGAGAATGATCCGCACGGGGTCGGCCTCCCCGGCCTCGAGCCCGAGCACCCGCCGGGCCACGGCGACCGTGCCCGGGCTCCTGCGGCCCGACTCGAACCAGCCGCCCCGGAAGGCGGCTGGTTCCTCGGTCATCCAGTCGGTGGTCACCCGATTCGCGTGCATGGCGGCCCTCTCCCTTCGTGCCTCGCTTCCTTGGACGAGCGTCTCCCTATTCCCTTTGACGAGCGCGGGGCCCTACAGGGGCAAAAAATTCCTGTACACTCGGTTTTCTCGGGAAAAACTCCGTTTCCAAATTCCCCCATCCGGCCCATGGATCGCGACGACACGATTTCCCCGGCGCTGGCAGAGTGCCTCGACCGCCTGGCTTCGGGCGACCTCGCGGCCCGGGATCGGATCATTGAGTTGTGCAGCGGCAGGCTGCGGATCCTGGCCCAGCGGATGCTGGCCGGGTTTCCGAACGTGCGGCGGTGGGACGACACCGACGACGTGTTTCAGAATGCCGCGATGCGGCTGCATCACGCGCTCGGCCAGATGCGGCTCGACTCCCCGCGGTCGATCATGGCGCTGGCGGCCACGCAACTCCATCGGGAACTGATCGATCTGGCAAGGCGGCATGCGGGCCCGGCCTCGTATGCGGCCAATCACGGCACCAACGTCGCGACTTCGGACGCCTGCGACTCGGGCCTTGGGCGGGCATATGTGGACCGAGCGGCGGCGCCGGACGAGTCGCTCGACCGCTGGGCGTCGTTTCACGAGGCGATCGAGAACCTCTCGCCGGAGCGGCGTGAGATGTTTCACTTGGTCTGGTATCTCGGGGCGGAGCAGAAAACGATCGCGCGGCTGCTCGGGTGTTCGGAGCGGACCGTCAAGAATCGCTGGCGTGAGGCCCGCGATGCGGTGAAAGCCACGCTCGACGGCCGGTCCCCGCTCTGATCGAGATCTGATCGCGGTCGTGGCGGATCTCGCCCACCGCCGCCTGCCTCCGCAGGCCGTCACCCCTGCCTGCGGCCCAGCCGACGGAATCGCGACTTGACTCCCCCCCCCCTCTCTTACGCTACCGTCCCTTCCAACGGCGGACGGGCCGCATGCCCCTCCGTTCCCGCCTATCGCCCCCCAGCATTTCCGCAGGTTGCACGATGTCCCCACCCTCCTCTAGCCGCCCTCTCGGTCGTTTTGCTCGCTCCTCCCGCCGCCGTCGCCGCGGCTTCCATCGCGATCGCCGCGTCGCCCACCACCAGCCGATCGCCGCCGAGCCGCTCGAAGCCCGTCAGATGATGGCCATCGACATACCCGGCTATCGGCTCGCGAGCGAGGGCAGTTTCGACGGCGGCTACATCGTGCCGGTCGATGGCTCCACGCTCTTTGTGATGCCCCTGGAGACAGGCCTCCGCTACAAGCTGGTTGCGGAAGGGCGAATGCTCATCCGCCCGGGCTACTGGGGCAACCCGTCCGTCGACTACCATGCCGACGCCGAATTCACCCGGCTCGAAGACGCGCAGCCCTCCGACGCAAACAAGGGCGACAATCCCGTCGATGTCGGCATCGGCATCAACGGCCGGCAGCCAGACTGGGGCTCGTACCAAGCGAGCAACGTCTACATAAAAGACGTCGTGGGCGACGGGAGTTTTCTGTCTCTCCGGTTCTGGGACAACTACTATCCTGACAACACGAATGACGGCAACCTCCGCGTCTCCGTATACCAGGAGATCGGCGACCTGGGCTTGAACGACGATCCATGCGACCCAGGTTGCACGATGAGCGGCGTTTCGCTGGCGGACGGTGACGCTTCGTTCCGGTTCTCGCCGACGCGGAGCGGCGCTGCGGGGCTTACCTCCAACCTCGGGCTCGAGCGCAGCAACGACCGCTCCACCCTCGGATCCCAGTCCTTCGGCAACGGCTGGATCACCCCGGGCACGCCCCAGCTCCTCACGTTCGGCGGCACCGCAGCCGAACCCGGCACCGTTGTCCTCCCCTTCGGCAGCCGGGATCATCGGGTTTTCGTTCGCACGCTCGACGCCTCCGGTGGCGTGTCCTACGTCCGCTCCAACCCCGCCGGCGGCTCCGACACGCTCGCCCGCTCGGGAAACACATTCGTTTTCCGCACGGCCTCGGGCAGCACGCTGACGTTCAACGACTTCACGGCCTCGGCCCCGGCTGCCCGCGGCCAGTTCCTCTCCCGCACCGATGCCAGCGGCAACCGTCTCGCGGCCGCGCTCAATGCCGACGGCACGATCTCCCGGCTCGACGGTTTTCTGGCCGGCGGCACGCCGACCGAGTCGCAGGTCTTTTCATACGCCGCCGGCAAGGTGAGCCGGATCGACGTCAAGCGGCCCGACAGCACGGTCGTGCGGA
>JBEIQP010000003.1:0-58330 GCA_040376455.1 Planctomycetaceae bacterium
GACGCGTCCCCGGCAATCCAGGGCCCTTACACGCACCACCCCACGGGGCAACCACATGGGTGGCCACCGGGGGCAACGCCGCCTCCTGCGGCGGGTTTGACGCGTGTGCCGCTTGACGGGCCGCGCGCCGGGAAATCACGATACGGTATGCCCGAGCCCCTGCCCCGCATCGTCGTCGATCTCGAGAAACTGCGACACATCAACTGCGGGCTCGGCCGCTTTTCGCTGCATCTCGCCCAGGAACTGCTCCGGATCGCGGAAGGTCGGTTCACCCCGGTGTTCTTCCTGCGGCCGGGCACGGAGCGGCATTTTCCCGAGGGCGGGTTTGAAACCAACGCCGCGGCCGTCTGGAAGAAGGAAGGGCTGGCCCGGCTGCTTCGCCCTCTGGCGCGGCCTTTCCTGCGCCAGCCCGACATCGCGCTCTGGCACGTCACCAACCAGGCCTCGAAGTATCTGCCGCTCGACGATCGCATCCCGATCGTGCTCACCATCCACGACCTCAGCTTTCTCCACGAGGCCCCGCGGCAGGGCCGGGAAAAGGAGCTCCACCGCAAGCTGGCCGCCATCCAGCGGAAGGTGGATCGCGCCACGGCAATCGTCACCGACTCGGGATTCGTCGCCGACGACGTCCAGCGGCACCTCGCGGTCGGCAACCGGCCGGTACACGTCGTACCGCTGGGCCTCTCGCCGCCACCGCCGGCGTCGTCCACGCGGCCTGCGTTCCTGCCGGATGGCGACTTCCTGCTCACGGTCGGCAACTGCCTGCCCCACAAGAACTTCCACGTCCTCCTCGATCTGCTGGAGCACCTGCCCGGGGAGCGGCTGGTGATCGCCGGCAAGAAGGCGACGCCGTACGGCGACTTCCTCGGCCGCGAGGTGGCCCGCCGCGGGCTCGCGAACCGGGTCTCCCTGCCCGGCGAGGTGTCGGACGGCGACCGGCAGTGGCTCTACGAACACTGCAAGGCATTCCTTTTCCCGTCGCTCACCGAAGGCTTCGGACTGCCCGTGCTGGAGGCGATGCAGTGCGGCCGCCCCGTCGTGCTCTCCCGCAACACGAGCCTCCCCGAGATCGCCGGCGATCTCGGCATCTATCTCGATTCGTACGATCCCGGGGCGATGGCCGCCGTCTACCGCGAGGGCATCCGGCGCTTCGCCGCGGAGCCGGATGTGGCGGCGCGGCTCCAGTGCCACGTGGCCCGCTATTCCTGGGCCGCGACCGCGTCGGGATACGCCCGGGTGTACGAGTCGGTAATCGGGGCGGTCTAGGCTTTGCCCCGCCGCCGGGCCGTTTGGCCGCGTTTCGGCAGCCGGCGGACTCCAATCGCCGCCGGCCCGGGAATCGCCTATTCTGTGGGGCCCGCGGCCTGCGGCCGCCCCGCGTGGTTCCCGAGAGCATGGAGACGCCCCTGGCAGATGACGCCCCCCAGACCGCCGCCCCCAAGCCCTCCGCCGTCGAGGTGGCCAAGTCCGCCAGCCACTACCTGCGGGGCGACATCGCCACGGAACTCGCGGATGGGGCGCCGGGCTTCGGCAAGGGCTCGATCCAACTGCTCAAGAACCACGGCACCTACCAGCAGGACGACCGCGAGGCCCGCAAGGCGAAGGAGGGCGCCAAGAGCCAGCGCGAGATTTCGTTCATGATCCGGACCTGCGTTCCGGGGGGCAGGCTCACCGCCGACCAACTCCTCGCGGCCATCGACCTGGGAGACGAGGTGGGCAACGGCACGATCCGCCTCACCACGCGGCAGTCGATCCAGCACCACGGCGTCGTGAAGGGGGATCTCAAGCCCTTCATGCAGCGCATCCACGACATCCAGATGAGCACCCTCGCCGCCTGCGGCGACGTCGAGCGCAACATCATGTGCTGCCCGGCGCCCATCAAGAACAACCCCGTGCGCGACGAAATGCAGGCGACGCTCGACAAGCTCGCCAAGCACCTCGCGCCCCGCACGCGGGTCTACTACGAGATCTGGCTCACCGATCCCGACACGGGCGAGAAGACGCTCGCGGGAGGCACCTCGGGCGACAAGGACGTGGAGCCGATTTACGGCCCGACGTACCTGCCGCGCAAGTTCAAGACCGCCTTCGCCCTCCCCGAGGACAACTGCACCGACATCTACGCCAACGACCTCGGCTTCCTCGTCGTCCACGAGCACGGGAAGATCCTCGGCTACAACGTGCTCGCCGGCGGCGGCATGGGCGTGACGCCCAGCGCCGCGAAGACCTTTCCGGCGTTGGCGAAGCGGCTCGGCTTCGTGCCCCCCGAGGATGTGCTCGCGATCGCCGAGGCGATCGTCAAAGTCCAGCGCGACTACGGCAACCGCTCCGATCGGAAGGTGGCCCGGCTCAAGTACACGATCCACACGATGGGCCTCGAGGCCTTCCGGGCCAAGGTCGAGGAATATTTCGGCAAGCCGCTGGCTCCCTGCCATCCGGCCGACGTCCACGGGTTCGACGACCACATCGGCTGGTTCGAGCAGGGGGACGGATCCTACTTCTACGGCTTGAACGTCGAGAATGGGCGGGTTCACGACACCGGCGACTTCCGGCTCAAGACGGCGCTGCGGCGGATCCTCCGCGACATCAAGCCGGGCGTGCGGATCACCGCCCATCAAAGCCTGCTCTTCACCGACCTCGGCATCACCGACCGGGAGCGGATCGCCCAGATCCTCCACGACCACGGCGTGAAGACCTCGGAGGAAATCTCCACCCTGCGCCGCTGGAGCATGGCCTGCGTCGCCCTGCCCACCTGCGGCCTGGCCGTGGCCGAGAGCGAGCGCGTCCTGCCCGGGCTGATCGATTCGCTCGAGCCGGAGGTCGCGAAACTGGGGCTCGCCCACGACGCCTTCACCGTCCGCATGACCGGCTGCCCCAACGCGTGCGCCCGCCCCTACAACTCCGACATCGGGATCGTGGGCCGCACGCTCGGCAAATACACGATCTTTCTGGGGGGCCGGCTGCTCGGCAACCGGCTCAACACCCAGTACAAGGACGTCGTGCCCTTCGAGGATCTCGCCCGCGAGCTCACCGCCGTGCTCGCGTGTTACAAGGCGGAGCGGCAGCCGGGGGAGACCGTCGGCGATTTCTGCCACCGGAAGGGCGTCGATGGGGTCCGCACCTGGGCCGACGAGTGGCTGGCCGGCGCTCGCGGCGCCTGACGTCCAGCCCGGCGATCCGCCTAGGCAGGCAGGTCGTCCCACATCGGACGACTGCTGCACGCGAGACATCGACTTCGTGTCGATTCTCGCTTGCGGAACCGCCGTTCCGTCTCGAAAGCCGGGCCTCCAGCCCGGCGATCCACTCTATGCAGGAAGGTCGTCCCACATCGGACACCACAGGGGCGTCCGCGGGAAGAGTTGGGCGGCGAGCTTCTGCGCCACCTGCGTCGAGGTCTCCATGCGGCCGGCCGCCACCGCCTCGGCGGGATCGGATTGGCCCAGCAGCAGCCGCGCCAATTCGGCGTCGGAGAGCCGCAGATAACTCCGGCCGACGCGGCCGGCATGCACCGTGGCCTGGCCGTCGGCGACGATGATGGAGCCGCGGAAGCCGGGGGCGTCGAGCCCCAGTTCGACCGTCTCGCGGACCCCGTCCGCCCGCACCCGCTCCGCCACACCCGGAGCCAGCGACGTCAGCAGTTCCAGCGGCCGAAACACCTTGGCCACGATCATCCGATCGCCGCCCTGCACCAGGCTCGCGCCGCCGGCGACGGCCTCATGCAGGGGATCGGACGCGCTCGCCTCGTAGACGATCTCCTGCCGGTCGTTCTCGATCGCCTCGGCACAGACCCGGGCGAGAATTTCCCGCTCCAGCCCGGGAAACTCGGGGTCTGCCATGATCTCCAGAACCCGATTGCCGGCCTGGATCGCATACCCCACGATCCGGGCGCTCGATTCGTGGAGCTCGTAGCGATCCTGGCCCGTGAGCGCGACGATGATCGAGTCGAAGGCGGCGCGGCTGACGAGCCACCGCGAGTAGGCCTCGTTGCGGTCGAGCGGGCCGATGTAGCGCGACGCATTCTGCTTGTAGATGCGGAGAATGGCCGGCAGTTCGACGTGCCGCCACTGGCGCATCGTCACCGCCTCGCCCGCCCGCTGTGGGCCTTCGAGAAGCCGCGCGAGGATGTCGGTCGGCCTGCCCGGCGTGGCGGAGTCGCGACCCAGCACACTCCAACCCAGTTCGTGAAACGACGGCGCG
Source organism: Planctomycetaceae bacterium (assembly GCA_040376455.1). GTDB lineage: Bacteria > Planctomycetota > Planctomycetia > Pirellulales > UBA1268 > QWPN01. The sequence goes on from JBEIQP010000003.1 coordinate 4,195, forward strand.
ATCCGCGTCCGCGAGAAGGCGACGACGGCGCCCGACTGCCGCATCCGCTCCTCGGCCGCCTGCACCAGCCGCTGCCCGTGCCCGGCCCCGCGACACTCCGGCAGCACCGCGACCCGGTCAATCACCGCCCCGCGCACGCTGGCCTGCCCGATCAGCAGATCGCGAGGCACCACCTCGACGTGACCGACAATGCGGCCGGCCAGCCGAGCGACGAGCCGATTGGCGGAATCGTGTTCGGGATGATCGACGGCGGCGTGGAACTCGGCCCGCGTCGGCGCCGCCGGGAGGCCCGAGAGCAGCTGCAGGATTTCGCTCTGATCGCCCGCCCGGGCCGGCGCCACATGACATGCCTCGAGCATCCAGGCCGGAGGGGCGAGCGACACGGCCGGCTGGTGCGGCAGGTGGAGGATGGCGGGCCGCTTTGCCAGGGGCCGCCGGCTGACCACGGTGCCGGACGGCCGGATATCGACGGTGTGGACGGTTTCCGCGGGGTCGATCCCCCGCTGCGGCTTGGCCACCGCGACGGGGGAGGGCTTGCCGCCCGCCGTCCGCCCGGAGGCGGACGCGCGAACCTTGACCGCGCCTTGCTCCGTGCCAGCGGCCAGCCGAATCGACTCGCCGCCCGCGGCCCGAGCGGCGCGAACACGCTTTTCCTTCACCTTCAGACGCGGGGGCTTGCCCGTCGCCCGCTTGACCACGGCCACTGCGCCGTCGGAAGTGCCGGCGCGAATCTTCAGGCGGGGCTTCGATCGGGGCCGCCGCGAGTCGGCGAGGCCGGAGGAACGCGGAGCCGCACGCGACGGCGACCTCCCGCGCGAATTCGTCGGGGTACGATCTTCCCGATGCATGGTGCCTCCTTTCCCTGGGGCGTCACAAACCAGTCCGTTGGCGGTGAAGATATGCCGATTGTCAGCCGTTTTCCAGTAGCAGGAAGCTTTTGAGCGTCTTTTCCGGGAAAAAACACCACGGATATTCCCGCGATCGGAGCACTTTCCGGGCGCGGATCGCCGCCGCAAGGGGCCCGACGCGGTCGAGCAGGTCGCGGCGCATCTGCTGGACGTGAAACGCCATGCGGTCGTTCGCGGCGCGAATCTCGCGGCAGCGGCGCCGGGCGAGCGCGGGCGTGGGAAACGTATCGATCCAGCGGCGCTTCTCGGTGATCAGCTCGCGCACCTCCTCGACCTGCGCCTCGGGCGGCACGAGGTACCGCTCCGGGTGATACTCCAGGTCGCGGATGGCCCACTGCACGGCCGCCATGTCGGCCTCGGGCCGCTCCGCCTCAAAACCGGGGAAAACGCGGTCCACGGGCAGCCGGAGCGTGCCCGACACCACCGCGTGGCGGGGGGGGTCGCAGCCGGTCAGCGCGTGGACGATGTCGTCGGTGATCTGATCGTAGGCCGCGCCGCCGATGCCGTGCACGAAGACGTCGGCCACCAGCAGCCGCGAGACCAGCGTGGTGACGATCGCCCGCGGTCGCAGCCGCAGCGCGTGCTCCTCCATCCGCGACAGGGCATCGACCCATTTCGACGGCGAATGCTCCGGCGTGATCGGCAACTCGACCCGGAGCGTCTCCATGTCGGAGAGCGCGAGCATGCCCGGCGTGGAGGTGCTGGCAAACACGCGGCGGCGGCGCGGATCGTCCCGCGACCAGAGCCACCAGGGCAGTTCGATCCACTCGCCCGACGCATCGTGCCGCACGGCCAGATCGGGCATCGGCCGGCCGCGGCCCCGCACGCGGTGGGCGCGACGATGCGCGGCGAGCGCCCCGTTATATGCCTCGTGCAGCTGCCGCGCGTGGGCGAGCAGCCATCCCATAAACACCATCACCGTCGGCAGGCGAACCATCTCGCTCACGGGAAGTTCGAGCGTCTCCATGCCGAACCGCTCCTCGAGCATGTGCCTGGCCTGCGCCAGCGCCAACCCGAGCCGATGACATGCGGCCGACCGCTCCACGGCCAGCGGCCACCAGCGGCGCAGGATCGGCTGGGCCTCGAGCGGCTCCAGCAGGCGGCTCGCGCGTTCGCCAAACGTGGCGAAGCAGTCGGCATCGACGATCCCGCGCTCCTCCCAGGCCATCTCGGCCGCGGTGGCATCGAAGGCCACCTGCTCCATCCGCGCCTCCCGCGGCGAGCCCACCGGCACGCCCGCCGCCGGATGCACGCAGCGGTCGGTATCGACGACGAGGTTCACGGCCGTGCCCCCCACCTGACGCGCGTAGGCGTCGAGGGCGGCATTTTTCAGCCAGACCCCCGCGTGGAACAGGTCGGGCTGGTGCCCCCCCATGATGATCGGACGGGCGATCCAATCGGCCACGTCGGCGGGCCGGTGGACGTCGCGATAGCTGCCGGTGTATTCGGCGGCCACGGCGAGCACCTCGCGCCGCGTGGCGGCGACGAGCTCCCAGAGCCGCATGTCGCCGATGCGGGTGTCGAAGGCCGTCCGCAGGAGGCGGTTGTTGTCAACGAGCGCCTCGATCGACGCCGCCTGGCCGGCACTGGCCGTCAGCGGCGGATCGAGCAGCCGTTCGCCCGAGGCCTCGGGTGCCTGACGAGCCGCCTTGGGAGAGCGTCGATGGGGGGGCATTGCCGGAGGTTCAGGACGCCAAGCCTGCGGCCCCGGCGGCGACGGCCGCCTCCGCGCGATCGAGCACGCTGCGGTAATAGGCCAGACGGGTCCCCGCATCGTCCAGTGCGCCCCCAAAACTCCGCGCCAGATCGAGGTAGAGGAGCGGCACCGGCACCTCCACGATCCTCAACCCGGCGGTGGCGGCCTGCACCCAGACTTCGAGCGGCATGGCGTAGCCGGTCTCGGTGACGTGAACCGCCTCGAGGGCCCGCCGCGAGTAGGCCTTGAAGCCGCAGAACGCGTCGGTGAGCGCGAGCCCCAGGCGGGCGTTGATCTCGGCGGTGATCTCCGCGTTGATCCGCCGCCGGGCCGCGGGAGGCTGGCTGTCGCCGGGAAACCGCTTCAGGTAGCGGCTCCCACTGACGATGTCGGCGCCGGCCGCCGCCGCGACAAACTCCGGAATCAGCCGCGGCTGATGCTGGCCGTCGCAGTCGATGGTGACGAGTCCGGCCCACGGCCCCGCGAGCGTCTCACGAAACGCCGTGGCGAGCGCGGCGCCGTAGCCCGCGTTCCGGGCATGCCGCACCACCCGGATGTCGCCCCGATCCGCCACTCGGGCCGCCAGCAGGTCGGACGTCCCGTCGGTGGAGCCGTCATCGACCACCAACACGTCCGGCGTGAACCGGAGCACCTCGTCGAGCACGTCGGCGACGTGGCCGACCTCGTTGTAGACGGGCAAGGCGGTCAGAAAACGGGGCATGCAACCGCCTGCGGGGATCTGGATGTCGGAGGTCTCACACGGCAGCGGGCCACCGGGCCGCGACACCGCGATCAGGCCCGCGAGCGGGATGCTCGTCGGCCCGGAGCGGCCTGCTCGCCGATCCCCCAAGTGTAGCGCAGAAAACGGGCGGGGCAACGCGCCGGCATGGTCACGAAACGAAGGTGATCGGGTCGCGTTCGTCCCGGCTGGCCCAGCAGGTCAGGCCGGAAACGGCCTCCGCGAGCCGCGCGGCCAGCACCTCCATCGAAAACCGCTCGCTGGCATGGTGTCCGACGGCGATCACGGCCAGGCCGTCCGCCTCCGCCTCGAGGGCCTGGTGGAGTTTCAGTTCGCCGGTGACGAGCGTGGTGCACCCGCCCCGCCGGACGGCCGCGATGGAGTCGCCCCCGCTGCCGCACACCACACCCACGCGGCCTGCCGCGCGGGCGGCATCTCCCGTAATCTGCACGACCCGCACGCCCAGCCGCCGCGCCGCCTGTCCGGCCAAGTCCGCGACCGTCGCGCCGCCGGGTGCCGAGCCGGCGCGGCCGAACCCGGTCAGCGGCGACTCGGCATCGGGCTCGATCGGGGAGACGTGCGTCAGGCCGATCATCTCGGCCAGTTGGTCGTTGATTCCTCCGGCGGCGGAATCCCACGCCGTGTGGCTGCTCCAGACGGCCGTGCCCGCCTCGATCAGCGTGAGCAGCACCCGGCCGGTGCCGCTCGTGTTGGTGATCCGCGCGACCGGACGGAAGGGCAGCGGATGGTGCGTGACCACGAGGTCGGCCCGCTCCCGCGCCGCCTCGGCCGCCACCTCGGGCGTGAGCGTGAGGCAGGTCATCACGCGGGCGATCGACTCGCGGCGGCCGCCGACGAGCAGCCCGACCGCGTCCCACGCGGCGGCCAGCCGCAGCGGCGCGATTCTCTCCAGGGAGGCGGTGACGTCGGCGAGCGCTGCCATGCCGAGAGGATACTATGCTGGGGACGACGTCGCGACCCGCGTGTGGACACCCGCAACCCGTATGGAACCAGACCGCCTCTCCGTGGCCGCGACGACGCTTGCCCGCGACCTGCGGACGGCGCTGGGCCGGGCCCACGACCTGGGCCTTCGCGCCGTGGAGATCGACGCGCGGGGCGGACTCGATCCGGCGCAGATGACGCAGACCGGCCTGCGGCAGATCCGCAAGTGGCTGGGCGACGCGGGGATCGTCGTTTCGGCGGTGTCGTTCCGCACGCGGGGCGGCTACGCCGATGCCGAACGGCTCGAGGGCCGGATCGCGGCGACGAAGTCGGCGCTCGAGATGGCGCACGCCCTCGGCGCGGGCGTCGTGCTCAACCACATCGGCGCGATTCCGCCAGAGTCGTCCGGCCCGCAGTGGCAGCTGCTCACCGATGTCCTGGCCGACATCGGTGCGTGGGGGCATCACGTCGGCGCCACGCTCTGCGCCGAGGCCGGACGGTCGTCGCCCGCCGACCTCGCGCGGGTGATCGCGTCGTTGCCGGAGGGAACGCTCACCTGCGATCTCGTCACCGGCGCGCTCGTCGTGCATGGCCACGATCCCGCCGCCGCGGTCGAGCAGCTCGCCCCGCACATCGCCAGCGTGCATGCCACCGACGCGATCGCGGGCCCGTTCGCGGGCCGCGGCCGGGCCGTGATCCTGGGCACCGGGCATGTCGATTTCGCGGCGGTGCTGGCGACGCTCGAGGAACGCGGCTACCGCGGGTGGATCGGGATCGAGCCGGTGGAGGAACGGGCCGCGCGGGTGGAAGTGGCCGACGCAATCGCCTACCTGCGGGCCCTGTGACGCGGCGGCCGACCGCCGCGAATCGTTGATTGACCGCGCCCGGGAGCCGATCTACGATCTCGGATATGTCTTCACCGAAGCCGTCGGCACGGCTCACGACTTGGTGCGCGATCATCGGCTACTCGCTCGTGGCCTCGGGGCTTCCGCTGCCGCTCGGCGGTGGTGCGGCGGGCGGTGGCCGCGCCGACGCGGCGGTCGCCAAACGGCTGGCGGCCAAGGATCGCACGCAGCCGTTCCCCTGCATGGACAAGCCCTGCGGCTGCGCCACGGCCGAGCAGTGCTTCACGAAGTGCTGCTGCAACACGCCCGCGGAGACGCTCGCCTGGGCCCGGGCCCGGGCCGTCGAGCCGGCCCTGCTGGCGGCCCTCGAACGCCGCGCGGGGGCAGGGCCGTCGCCACGGGCCGACGCCGCTGAAGCCGCCTCCTGCTACAGCGATGCGGCCGAGGCCTCCTGCTGCTCCCGCGAGGCCGCGGCGACGAGTTGCTGCGCCGCCCCGGAGGCGCCGCCGGAGCCGGCGCCCGAACCGGCGCCCGAGCCGCCGGGCCGTCGCGTGGTGCTCCGCGCCATGCTGGCCTGCGGCGGGATCCTCGCGCAGTGGTGCGGCGCCTGCGGATCCTTGCCGCCCCCGCCGGTCGTGACGGCGCTGCCGCTGCCGCTCGTCGAGGCGCTCGTCCTCGACGACCACACATCCGAGTGCCATCGCGCGTCTCCCGACGCGCCACCTCCGCGCGTGGCCTGAGCTGGTTTTGGTTTGCCAGCCTGCCGGGGCGGCCGGGGTTCGTGCCCGCCGCCACCGTGGTCCGCGCCGTCTGCCGGCGCTCGCGCATCGGGTGCGAACGCGGCAGGCCGTGCGCCGTGCGCGCCTCGCATCACCGGAAGTCACCATGAAGGAAGATCCGTTCGACGTCGGCTATCTGTCGAGCAAGCACCTCGTCCAGGGCGTGGACGACGCCCCGCCCATCGAGTTCCTCGACGACATCGATCCCACGCCGCTCGACCCGACGCCGCCAGACGCCCCGCCGGGGGCGAACCGCGGCTTCACGCTCGTGGAGTTGCTCGTCGTGATCGCGATCATCGGCGTGCTGCTGGGAATGCTGCTGCCCGCCGTGCAGTCGGCCCGCGACGCGGCCCGCCGCACGGCGTGCCTGAGCAATCTCCGCCAACTGTCGTTCGCGCTGTTGAATTACGAACTGGCCCGGCGGGCCTTCCCGCCCACCGATCTGCCCGGCGGCTTTTCGATCCAGGCCCGCCTCCTGCCCTACATGGAGGAAGCCGCCCTGCACGGGCTGCTCGACTTCACGGCGACCGCGACATCGACCACCTTCAACGCCCAGCGGCCGGCCCCCCGGTTCGCGGCGGCCTTCGCCACGCCGATCCCGGTGCTGCTGTGCCCGGGCGACCCGGCGCCGGCGGTGACGACCGTGACGACCGTGGCTGGCGGGCCGTTCGACGTCGCCGGGCTCAACTACATGGTGAGCATGGGATCGGGCACGGGCACGTTCTACGATCAGCGCTGGCCCACCGACGGCATCGTCCACGAGCAGTCCCGGGTGCGGCTGTCGCAGGTCACCGACGGCTGTTCGCGGACCGTGTTCCTCAGCGAGACCGTGCGGAGCACCGGCGCCGACAGCACGCCCGGCACCGGGGTCGCTCCCCCGTTTCCCTATCAGAAGACCCTCAACGGCTCGACCGGAGTCGCCAGCGCCAAACAGGCGACGCCCGGCTACGCCGCCACCGGCAGCCCCTGGTCGGCCGCGGCGGCGGGCGGCGTCATCCGCGATCCCGACCTCGAGGCGCTCTGGCCGCAGGTCGCCTCGCCCACGTGGCGCGGCGCCAACACGAACACGCTGCGCGGCCGCGGCTCGTCGTGGGCGACGACGGGCGCGGCCAACACCCTCACCAACGGCTACCTCACGCCCAACAGCCGGACTCCGGACGTGATCATCCACGCCACGGGGTTCTTCGGTCCGCGGAGCCACCACCGGGGCGGCGCGACGGTCGCCTTCGGCGATGGATCGGCGCGGCTGTTGTCCGATGCGATCGACGCCTCCGTGCACCGCAGCCTCCACAGCCGCAACGGCGGCGAGGCGGTGGCCGAGGATCCGTGACCGTGACCCGACCCCGCCGCCGATCTCCCCGCCCGCGTCATTCCCGGACCGCCTTCCCCCGAGAGCCCTGCAAACCATGAACCTGAAGCCCCGCTCGCTCCGCGCCCTCCTGCCGTTGGTCTGCCTGCCCGTCGCGGTCGTCGCCGGCGTCGGCGCCGCCCACGACACCTGGGTGCAGACGGCGGCGACGCTCGTTCGTCCCGACGATGTCGTGCACGTGGACCTGGTGCTGGGCAACCACGGCAACGACCATCGCGACTTCAAGATCGCCGGCAAGCTCGGCTCGCTCGAGGGCGTCTCGCTGGCGGTGCTCGGCCCGGGCGGCCGGAAGACCGACCTCGTGCCCGACCTCGTCGATCTGGGCTACGCGCCCAAGGAGGGCTTCTGGTCCGCCCGGTTCGTCGCCGCCGACGAGGGGTTGCACTGCATCGCGCACACCCGCGAGGGGGTGCGTCATGCGAGTCGTGGAATCAAGAGCGCGAAGGCGTACTTCCTCGCGACGCCGGCGCTCGACAAGGCCCCGGCACCGACGCAGGAGTTCGCGGAGCCGCTCGGGCATCCGCTGGAACTCGTTGTGGAGACCCACCCTGTCTTGGACTGCGGGCCGGGCCGACCGATCGCGGTGCGGCTCCTGTGGCGCGGAAAACCCCTGGCCGACCACCGGGTGTCGTTCATCCCCCGCGGCGCCACGTTGAAGGAGGGCTTCGATCCCGAGTACGAACGGCACACCGATGCCGCGGGCCGCTGCACCTACACGCCGGCCGAGGGCACCTTCATCCTCGTCGTCGCCCATCGGATCGAGGCCGACGAGAAGGGGGAGGGGTTCGACAAGACGTCGTACAGCGCCACGCTCGTCCTCAACGTGCCGCAGCGATGCGCGTGCTGCGACTGACGCGCCGGCGGCCGATCCTTCAGGCGAGCCGCGCGGCCAGCGCGATCGCGGCGGTCTCCACCCGGAGGATGTGGGGGCCGAGGCCGACCCGCGTGGCGGCCGCGCGATCGGCGGCGGCGAGTTCGTCGGCCGTGAGCCCGCCCTCGGGCCCGACGAGCGCCACGACCTCCGCCACCCCGGCCCGCACGGCGGCCGCATCGACCGCCGGTGCGGCCGGATCGGCGACGACCACGCGGCGGCCGGAGCCCGACTCCCCCAGCAGCGTTGCGAGCGACCGCGGCTCGGCGATCTCCATGAGCGTGTTGCGGCCGCACTGCTTGCAGGCCTCGAGCACGCCCCGCTCGAGCCGCGCCCGCGCGCCGGCGGTGGCCTCGGCCACGCCCCGCGTGGTTTCGAGCGGGACGAGCCGCGCGACGCCGAGTTCGGTCAGTTTCTCGACCATCCATTTCTGACGCTCACCCTTCGGCAGCGCCACGGCGAGCGTCAGGCTCGGGCCGGCCGCCGGAGCATCGGGCCGCGCCGGACCGAGTTCGACCTCGACCTCGTCGCGGCCGATCCGCACGATCCGCGCGGGCCACTCGACGCCGTCACCGGCGAAGACCACGACCTCGTCGCCGACCCGCGCCCGCAGCACGCGGCCGAGATGCCGCGCCTCGTCGGCCTCGAGCACGCCTCGACCGTCGCGGGGCGGCGCGGCGAGAAAAAATCGTTCGCTCATGTGGGGGCACCGGCGGATCGCCCGAAAAAAACGGGCCGCACTCGTCCTGACCCGGACGTCCCGGATCGCTACACTCCGCCGCCATGGTACGCGATCATCGGCCCTTCACCGCCCCTCCCTTCGACGGCTCCCTGGAGCCGGCGGCCTTCCATCTGGGGCCGCCGCAGGAGGAGGCGTTGGCCCGGCTCGAGTGGCTCGCCGACAACCGCGAGCGGTGCGGCCTCGTCGTCGGCGCCGACGGCATGGGCAAGAGCCACCTGGCGGCGATGGCCGCGCGGCGTTTGGGCGGGCTGGGGGCCGAGGTGGCCGTGCTCTCGCTGGGGGGCCTGTCCGCGGGGGACTGGATCGAGCTGTTGCTCGAGCGGCTGCCGCTCGATCATCGGAGCCGTGCCGAGCCGCTGCGTCCCTGGCAGAAGTTGGAAAACCGGCTCCGCGAAAACGCGTTGCTCGAGCGGACCACGGCGCTCGTCTTCGACGACATCGACCGCGCGCCGGCCGACGCCCTCGACGGCATCGCGCGGCTCGTGGCCGCCGTCGAACCGCGGTTCAGCCGCACCCTCGTGGTGGCGACGACGGGGCCGGCGGGGCTTTCCCGCGTGCCCGACGCCATCCGGCAGCGGGTGGCGGTGCGCATCGAGTTGACCCCGTGGAACGTCGACGAGGTGGAGGCATTCATCGCCGACGGGCTGCGGCGGTGTGGTGGCGACGCCGACGCCTTTTCCCCCGAGGCGATCGCCACGCTCACCCGCTTCGCAGGCGGCGTGCCCCGGATCGTGTGCCGGCTGGCGCGGCTCGCCCTGGTGGCCGCGCTGGGCGATCGGCTCGACGTCGTCGATGCGGCGACGATCGAGCGGGTGTGGCGGGAGCTCTCGCCCGCGGCGGGGCCCGACGCCACGCGGTCCGCGGCCACCGCGGCGCTTTCCGGCGGGGCCGATGACGAGCCCGTGGCCAATCCGCAAGTCCGGGCCGTGCGGCGGCTCTGGGGCTGATACGGCTCACACCCGAACGCCGTCAGTGCATGCGATCACAGGAGCACGCTCGTGGCCCGATATCGCCGTCGTGCATTCGTTCTGGTTGCGATGTGCGTGGTCCTGCCCTCCAGCCGAGCAGCCGACCCGTTTTGGGGTGCGGATCCAGCATGGAGCCTGATCCATGAACCCGCGGTCGAAAAGGAACTGAAACTCTCGCCTGCCCAGCCGGGAAAAAGCCGCAGACGCCGGTTTCGCATTTCCGGTGCTGATCGACAACCCAGAGTCTCCACAGCCTCCGACGGCGCGAGCCGAAGCCGAGGTTTGGCTCGACCTCCACGCCAGCCTCCGGCTGACCGAACCGCTTCCGGGCGTCAAGTTGGGCGCTGTGGCGGATCTGGCTCAGCCCACACTCGGAAGGATGGAGATTTCCGTTCGGCCGGCCGTTGAGAGAAGAGGGTGTATGGGCGGAACGGTTCGGGGTATGCCGCGATGCAACGGCTGTTCGTGGTACTGGTGGCGGTTTTGTGCACCTCCGGTGCACGAGCCCATGCCGGCGATGATCTCGGGCAACGCATCGAAGCACTCGGTGCCCCCATCGATCTCCGGCAGCCGGACGAAGCGTCGGCGTGGGACGATCTGCTAGAAGAGGTCGGCCTTTCCGACCGTGCGAGCGTCGCGCCACGGCTCTACGTCGCCGGCATCATCGGCAACTCCTTCGCCACCCTCGCCACCCCCCTTGGTCCCGACGGGAGTGGAACGGGTGATCCATCGCCAAGTCCTGCCGCCAACCAATCGCTGTTCACTGCGGGCGGAGCCATCGGCCTGGCATTCGAGGCACTCGACCGAGACTGGCGGGTGGAGTTCGAAGGCCGAGGGCGGAACAACCTCGTCAGCAACCGCACGAGTACGTTTGACTCTCTTGTCGGCCCAGAAACCTATCTGTTCACCACGACCGCACAAAACGGCTGGTCCACGATGGTCAATCTGTGGCGGGACTACGAACTCTCGGGCCGGTGGACCGTGTACGTCGGCGGTGGCGTCGGGGCTGGCGGCTACCAGTTCACCTATCGGAAGTTCGATCCCACCGACAACTATCAGGTTTCCACGTCGCCTCAGGTGAGTGCTTTCGCGTGGCAGGCGGGTGGGGGCACCGCCTATGCGATCAGCGATCGCATCACCCTCGATATCGGATACCGCTTCTTTCAGATCGCCACCAGCACTTCGACCGCTGTGGTCTCCTATGTGCCCGGGCCGCCCGTGGGAAGCGAGGTCGTCGGGTCTGCATTCAGTGCCAGCGAACTGTTCTTCGCATTCCGCATCTACGAGCCGTTCCGCAACTGGCGGTAGCAGATCAGCCATCGCGCGGTGCGGAATACCGCTGATCGCACCATGGCTCGTCGTCTTCCGCGAGACGCCCCCTGGAGAAGTCCGGCCATGACGCTGCCTTCCGACTACCGCATCAGGCTGATGCAGCCGTCGGATTATGCCGCCATCGGCGAGATCTGCCGCGTGGTCTATCCGCACGACACGCCCTACACCGCCGAGGAACTGGCCGAGCACCACGCGGTGTTTCCCCAGGGACAGTTCGTGGCCGAGCACGTGCCGACGGGACAGCCGGTGGGCGTGCACTTCACCCTGCGGATTCGCATGGCCGACTTCCACGTGGACGACTCATGGGATGTGCTCACCGCCCGCGGCACGTTCAGCGACCACGACCCCGCCGGCCCCACGCTGTACGGCGCCGACGTGTTCGTGAGCCCCGAGCACCAGCATCATGGGCTCGCGCATGCCCTGACCGACGCGACCCGCGGCCTGGTGGTCGAAGAGAACCTCTGGCGGATGGTCGGCGGCAGCCGACTGCCCGGCTACGCCGCCGTCGCCAGCACCGTGCCCCCCGACGACTATGTTCGGGAGGTGGTCGCCGGCTTGCGGAACGATCCCGTGCTGTCAGCGCATCTGAAAGACGGCTGGCAGGTCGTGAAGCCCATTCATGGCTATCTGCAGCACGACCTGGAGAGCGCCAACTGGGCGGCGGTGATCCAGTGGGTAAACCCCGATCGCCCGCCACCGCCGGAGTGCGCGCTCCGTTGAGTCGGTTCGCCGCCAGCAGGCCTGGCCAAACGCGGATTTCGTCCCTTGGATTGCCGCGCGACCGGTGGCGTGGACCGCCGTGACGGTCCCCGGTCGGCCGCCGTGCCTGGCCCGCCACACGCAACTGTTTGGCCGAAAGCGGCGGCGGCTTTATCTTGAACGGGATGACGACATTCGATGACTTCGACGCCTGGGCCGATGCCATCCGCGGCGCGAACCTGCAACTGACCTGTGACCGGGTCGAGACGCCCGCGTGGACGCTGGGCATGCTCCCTCTCGGCGACGTGGCGCTCCAGGTCGCGGGCGAGGGCGGCGGCAACATCTGCTACGGCGCGAACACGCACACGGGGCCGATCCTGTTCGTGCCGCTCACGCATGCAGGTGAGCATCTCGTGAACGGGATTTCACTCGACGAGGAATCGCTGCTGGTCATTCCCCGCGGCGCCGACTTCAGCATCCGCGTAAGCCGCTGGGCCCACGCCTGGTGCTCGGTGGCCCTTCCCGCCAGCGTCTCGCTCGCGGCCGAGCACATCTTCGGCAGCAGGCGGGCGACCTGCCCCCCAGGCTCGGTGCCGGCCCTCCGTCGGCTGGTGCACGAGGTCGCTGCGGCCCTGCTCGATCAGCCCACCGGCACCCTGGCCCACGAGGCGGCCGGGCGCGACATCCTCGCCGCGGCCGCGGCCTGCCTGGCCGCTCCACCGCCACCGCCGCCGCGCGGCGTGACGGGCCGACCGCGGCTCGATCGTGCGGCGATCATCCGCCGGGCCATGGAGGCGATCGATACCGCCCCGACGCTGCCGACGGCGGCCGAACTCGCCCGGCAAACCGAGGTTCATGACCGCACGCTGCTGCGGACGTTCCAGGAAACGTTCGGCATCGCGCCGAAGCAGTACCTCATGCTGCGGCAACTCCACCAACTTCGGCGCATCCTGGCCGCCCAGCCGGCTGACGACACGACCGTGGCCGACGTGCTGACCCGGCACGGCATCTGGGAGTTTGGCCGGTTCTCGGGCCGCTACCGCCGGCACTTCGGCGAACTGCCGTCGGAAACGCTCGCGCGGGCCCGCGCAGGACGTAGCCGTCGTTCGCCGCCGGTCCGGCGGTGACTCAGCGGCCCGTTCCCGACGCCGCCGTGACCGCCTCCATCACCCGATCGAGGTTGAAGCTCCCGGGTTTCTGACGCGGCGGAAACTCCCGGAAACTCTGCAGCCACTCGCCCACGTGGGCCGAGGCGGGCGCGATGGCGAACATGTGCTCGAGATACCACCGCTGGTAGTCCATGCCGATGTCCTGGGCGAGCTCGAACGGATCCATCCGCAGGTTCACGAGCGTCGGGGCCCGCAGTACCTCGAACGGCTGCTGCCACACGTGCATTCCGTGGGCGTTTTGCTTCAAGAATGTCACCTTCCAGTTCTCGTAGCGGAGCGCGGCCACGCTGCCGTCGTCGGTCCAGTAGATGAAGTCCTTCCGCGGCCAAGAAGCCTCGCCGCGCAGGGCCGGGCCGAGATCATGGCCGTCGATGTGCACCTTGTAGGTTCGGTCGCCGATGCGGCGGCCCTTCTTGAGTTCCTCCGTGGCCGTCGCGTCGCCGGCGGCGGCACAGAGCGTGGGGAGCATGTCCTCGTGGGCGCCGATGTCGTTGATCACCGTGCCCGGCTTGATGACGCCCGGCCACCGGATCGCGCACGGCACCCGGTAGCCACCTTCCCACTGCGTGTTCTTCTCGCCGCGGAACATCGTGGTGCCGCCGTCGGGCCAAGTGAAGGCCTCGGCTCCGTTGTCGGTCGAGTACATCACGATCGTGTTGTCGGCCAGCCCGAGTTCCTCGAGCTTGGCGAGCACCTCGCCCACCTGGCGGTCGTGCTCGACCATGCCGTCGGCGTAGATGCCCAGACCGGTCTTCCGCGCCACGCCCTCCTTGAGGTGCGTGAAGATGTGCATCTTCGTCGAGTTCCACCAGATGAAGAACGGCTTGCCGCTCTTCTTCGCCCGCTCCATGAAGTCGAAGGTCTTGGTGTTGACCTCCTCGTCGATCGTCTCCATCCGCTTCCGGGTGAGCGGACCGGTGTCGGTAATCCGGCCGTCGGCGAAGGAGTGGATCACGCCCCGCGGCCCAAACCTCTTCTTGAACTCCGGATTCTTCGGGTAGTCGGGATGCTCCGGCTCCTCCTCGGCATTCAGGTGGTAGAGGTTGCCGAAGAACTCGTCGAAGCCGTGCTTGGTCGGCAGCATGTCGTCGCGGTCGCCGAGGTGGTTCTTGCCGAACTGGCCGGTTGCGTAGCCACGGGCCCGCAGGAGCGTTGCGATCGTGGGATCCTCGGGCTTCATGCCTTCAGGGGCGCCCGGCAGCCCGACCTTCGTGAGCCCGGTGCGGATCGGCGCCTGCCCGGTGATGAAGGCGGCGCGGCCGGCCGTGCAACTCTGCTGGCCGTACCAGTCGGTGAACAGCGCACCCTCGCGGGCGATGCGGTCGATGTTGGGCGTCTTGTAGCCCATCATGCCGTGGTTGTAGGCGCCCACGTTGAACTGCCCGATGTCGTCCCCCCAGATCACGAGGATGTTGGGCTGCCGCGCGGGCTCGGCGGCGGACGCCGTCGCTATCGCACCGACGGAGGCGATCAGCAGGGCGACGCAGGCAAGGCGAGCGGGGAAGCGGGAGTGCGAACGCATCGGATGAAAAACTCCAGGGGACTGCGGAAGTGCAAAGATCTTACGGTTCGGTCGCGGGTTCGTGCCATGCTCTATCCGCCAAAACCGCAGGGCCTCCGCCCCGACGATTGAGGCTGCCGGCGTAGGGCCGCTACGATTCCCGGCGATCTGCAGGGACGGCTGGGTGGGAGTGCCGTCTCGGTCCTGGGTGGCATGCCCATCCGGGGCATTCTCTGGGATCAGGGGGAGAGCGGCGGCGGCGGCGCATGGGATCCGGCCGACCCGGTCACAAGTTACGCGGACCGGTTCGCACCGCTGCCCAAGAACGTTCCCCCGAATGACGTCGGCCACACGATCGATGGGAACAGCGTCCGGGTGCGGTTCACGCACGTGGGGCAGGGACTCGCGTGCAGGCACGCCGAGCAGCTGCATGGCTTCGCCGTGGCCGGAGCGGACGGGCACTTCCACTGGGCCGCGGCGCGCGAAACGGCGCCGATCGTAGTGGTCGTATCAGGACCGTCTCGCGGCTCGCGCGGGCCGCGCAACGACCGGTGGTTTCTACCGCCGCCGGCATCGCATAGACTGACGGCTTCTCCGAACTCTGGTCCTGAAAGTGATGCGGTGGGAAATCCCGGCTCCACGCCACAGCGCAAGCGGTTTGTCGCCATCTCCCCGGATGACGGCACAGCCATCGACCTGCGCAATCCGTTCCTGGCCGCCGCCCTCTCGTGGCTGGTGCCCGGCCTCGGGCAGCTCTACCAGGGCCGGATGCTGAAGGGGGGCCTGTTCATGGGCTCGCTGCTGACGGCGCTGGTCGTCGGCATGTGGCTCGGAGCGGGCCGGGTCGTCTACGCGTCGTGGCGGCCGGGCGAATCGCGGCTGGCCTACGTCGGACAGGCCGGAATCGGCGCGGTGGCGATTCCGGCCCTGATGCAGTCCGCGCGGCTCCACGGCGCCGCGAAGGAGCCGTGGTTCGCGAGCAGCTGGTTCGCCCCGCCCTTGCGGCCGGAGCAGCAGGTCACGCCCGCCTACGCGGCGGCGTTGGCGCGCGAGGGGGCCGGCGTTGACGCCGACGACTTCTTTGACCGGCCCCCCTACAAGCAGTTCCGGGGCGATCAACTCTCCCGCTGGCAGCGGCTTCTGGGCCGCAACTTCGAGATCGGCACGCTCTACACCGTGATCGCCGGCATGCTCAACCTGCTCGTGGTGCTCGACGCATTCGCGGGGCCGCTCCATCCTGCCGTCGAACCCGGCACCGACCAGCCGGCGGGTGCGGCCGGCCGCGCCGCGGGAAAGGGTCGGCGCAGCCCGGACTGACGCGCCACTGTTGGAACCATGCACGCGACGCCGCCGAAGCGGGCGTCAACCCAGGGAAAAGGGGATTGAGATTCGATGATCGAACCGCTGCTCGCAATCGTGTTGGCGCAACTGGCAGGCCGTGTGCCCGGCATCCTCTTCGGTCTGCCGCTGCTGGCGCTCGCCAGCCTGATCTTCGCCGCCACGCACCATGAAGACCCGGCGCAGATCGGCTTCGCCAGCGTTCACTGGGCGGTCTGGCTGGGAGGCATCCTCGGGATGGTGCTGGCCGCCGTCTTGCTGTTGGGCTGGATGGCCTGAACCTCGAGCCGCCGCAACTGGCCGCACGCGGCGTTGATCCGCGCGCCTTTCCGACGGCGGACCTGCACGTTGACGCCCGCCTCGCGCAGCACGTCGAGGAAGCGGTCTCGGGCCGTGGCCGTCGGCTCCTTCCAGGGCATTCCCTGCACGGTGTTGTAGGGAATCACGTTCACGAGCGCCGCCCGCCCGCCGAGGAGGCGGACGAGCCGCCGCGCATCGTCCGCGGAGTCGTTCACCTCGCCGAGCAGCACGTATTCGAAGGTCAGCCGTCGTCCCGAGGCCTCCCAATAGCGGTCGGCGGCCGCCATTACCTCGGCGAGGCCGATCGACTTGTTGACCGGCACCAGCCGCGTGCGGAGGGCGTCCTCGGCGGCGTGCAGCGAGACCGCGAGGTGATATCCCGGATTCTCGGCGGTCAGGCGATCGATGCCCTTCGGCAGGCCGACGGTGGAGATGGTGATCCGCCGCTGCGAGATGCCGAGCCCCTCGGGATGCTGCGCCTCGGCGAGCGCCGGCAGAAGCCGGTCGAGATTGGCGAGCGGTTCGCCCATGCCCATCACCACGATGTGGCTGATCCGCTCGCCCGCGGGGAGCAGCAGCGCCAACCGGAGCAACTGCTCGAGGATCTCGCCCGTGGAAAGGTTGCGGATGACGCCGTCGATCCCGCTCGCGCAAAACACGCAGCCCATCGCACAGCCCACCTGCGAACTGATGCACACCGTCCGCCGCTCGCCGTCGCGGAGCAGCACGCATTCGATTCGGTGGTCGTCCGCCAGGGCCAGCAGCAGCTTTTCGGTGCCGTCGTCGGCGCGATGGTGGGTCACGATCGACGTCGTCCAGATGCGGAAGTCGGCCTCCAACTGCGGCCGCAGATCCTTCGGCAGGTCGGTCATCTCGGCGAACGACCGGGCCCGACGGCCGAACAACCAGCGCCGGATCGCCTTGGCCCGCCATCCCGGCTGCCCCCTGGCCTCCAGCCAGGCGGCCAGTTCGCCCCCCGCCTCGAGGACGTGGCCGGGCCCGGGCATGCCGGCCCCCGTGCGGGAAACCGCAGGCTCACCGGAGCGAGGCGAGGAGGATGCGTGATCCATGGGGGGTAGGGACGGGCCGGCGGTCGAGGGGCCAGCCGATCCGGGATTCGGCTCTGGCGGCAGCGGGGTTTGCGGGGTAAATTTCCCGGTCCGGCCTGGGAAAGCATACCCCGCAGACGCCCGCCATGAACCAGAAGCGATT
The DNA here is from genome assembly GCA_040376455.1 of Planctomycetaceae bacterium. GTDB lineage: Bacteria > Planctomycetota > Planctomycetia > Pirellulales > UBA1268 > QWPN01. The sequence goes on from JBEIQP010000003.1 coordinate 21,605, forward strand.
CGAGGAACGCACGCAGTGGGTCTACGACGACCGGGCGTTTCCCGTGTGGAACCGGTCGTTCGACAAAAACGACCGCACCGAGATGATCCAGGATGATCTCTGGGCGGGCCGCAGCATCGCCGTCCTCCTGGCCGTCCTGGTGGCGATCGGGCTGATCCTCTCCCTGGTGACCGTGGCTTTCGTGGCCAACTGGCGCTGAGGCGGTGGCCTTTGCCACCCCCGCCCCGGGGAGGTACACTCCGGACTGCTGGGCAACGGGGAGGGCGGTCACAGGAGCTGTCGGCACACATGCCGGCGACGCACCATGGCTGGGCAACCGGGTTTCGCGGGCTTGGATGACGACGCGATCGTCGTTCGCGCCCCCGCGAAGTTGAACCTGTCGCTCGCGGTGCTGGACCGGCGGGCCGATGGCTTCCACGACATCGAATCGCTGATGGTGCCGGTGACGCTGCACGACACGCTGCGCGTGCGGCCGCAGCCGGCCGGAATCACGCTGCGCATGCGATTCGGCGGCCAACTCGCCCGTGCGGGCGCGTCGGCCTTGGCCCGCGACGTGCCGACCGATGCTTCCAACCTCGTGGTTCGCGCCGCTCGAGCGCTGGCAGACGAGGCGGGAATCGACGTCGGCCTCGATATCGAGCTGGTGAAGGAGATTCCTTCGGGCGCGGGGCTGGGCGGTGGCTCGAGCGACGCGGCGGCGGTCCTGCTGGCCGCCTCGCGGTCATGGGGCCTGCACTGGCCGCGCGAGCGGCTCGCCGCGATCGGCGCGCGGATCGGCAGCGATGTTCCCTGGTTCTTCGCGGGACGATCCGCGATCGCCTCGGGCCGTGGCGAGCGTATCGAACCGGTGGACGATGTGCCGCCCTTGTCGGCGGTGATCGCCTGCCCTGCGGCCGGCCTGTCCACCGCCGCCGTCTACGCGCAGTGCACGCCCGACGCGGCGCGACGCGGCGATGCGCACCGCCTCGCGGCCGCCTTGGCCCGCGGCGGCCTGCGGGGCGCGGCGGCCTTCATGCACAACGCCCTCGAGGAGCCGGCACGGCGACTCTGCCCGGATGTCGATCGCCTGCTCGCCGCCCTCGGGCGGGCCGGCGCCGTCCAGCCCCGGCTCACCGGCAGCGGCAGTGCGTGCTTCGCGCTGGCCCGGACGGCAGCCGAGGCGCGCGGCATCGCCGTCCGCCTGGCGGCGCAGCGTGACGCGGGCGATCCGCTCTGGCCGGGTGTCTTCGTCGTGCGGTTGGCATGGCCTGGCTTGCCGGCGGATCGATTGAAACAGGTCGCTTGGGGCTGATGGGTGCGGCGCGCCGCACTCGGGTTTTGGGGAACGGTTGACGATCGCTGCGAAGGGGTCGGCCTGGGGAGGCACGGCCACTTCGCCAAGGGGGGGCACCATGCACATCACCGAAGTGCGGATCAAGCTGGTGGAGAACGCGGCGGAACGGCTCTTTGCCTTCTGCTCGATCACGATCGACGCCGCGTTCGTGGTTCGGGACCTGAAGATCATCGGCGGCCCGAGCGGCCCCTTCGTGGCGATGCCGAGCCGCAAGCTCTGCGCGCACTGCCACTCCTGCGGATTCAAAAACCCGCTCCGGGCCGGATTCTGCAACCAGTGCGGCTCCAAGTTGTCGGGGGGAAACCTGCCGCGCGACGACGACGGTCGCCTGCGGCTCTATGCCGACATCGCGCATCCGATCAACGCCGCCTGCCGGGAATTGATCCAGAACCGGGTCGTCAGCGAATACGAAGCCGAGCTGATCCGTGCGAAAGAGCCGGGCTACGTCTCCCGCTACGACGCCATCGGTGACGAGGAGCACCGGCCGCCGCGCCGCTGACCGGGCTCCGGCCGCGCCCTGACGGCCGGCACCCCCGCGGTGCGGCTAGCGCCGCACGAGCGCATGAAAATCGTGCGTCAGCCGGGTGGTGATCGGGCCCGGGATTCCGGCGCCGATTTTCCGGCCGTCGATGTCCACCACCGGGATCACCTCGGCGGCGGTGCCGGTCAGAAAGCATTCGTCCGCGGTGTAGAGATCGTGCCGCACGAGGGTGGCCTCGCGGCAGTCGATGCCGGCCGCGCGGGCCAGCTCCATCACCGCGTTCCGCGTGATCCCCTCGAGGATGCCCGCGTCGGGCGGGGGCGTGAGCAGCGTGCCCCCGCGGACGACGAACACGTTGTCGCCCGTGCACTCGGCGACCTCGCCCTTGTGGTTGAGCATCAGCGCCTCGACGCAGCCGGCCTGCAGACCCTCCAGCTTCGCCATGATGTTGTTGAGGTAGTTGAGCGACTTGATCCGCGGCGAGAGCGCCGCCGATTGCGTTCGCTGCGTCGCCGCGGTCACGATCCGCAGGCCCTTCTCGTAAAACTCGCGCGGATAGAGGCTGATCGTATCGGCGATCACGATCACCTGCGGGTGCTTCGTGCGGTTGGGATCGAGACCCAGCGAGCCGGCCCCGCGCGTCACCACCAGCCGGACGTAGCCGTCGGTGAGCTTGTTCGCCGCGAGCGTGTCGTTCACCGCCTTGGCGACCACATCCTTCGCGAGCGGAATCTCCAGGCAGATCGCGCGGGCGCTGGCGTAGAGGCGGTCGAGGTGGGCGTCGAGCCGGAACACGCGGCCGGAATAGCTGCGCAGCCCTTCGAACACCCCGTCGCCATAGAGGAGCCCGTGATCGAACACGCTGACGCGGGCCTCGTCCTCGGGGACGAGCCGGTCGTTCATGAAAACAATGCGAGGCATGGCACCTTCCTGCCGGTCGGGACACCGACCACGTCCACCGTCACCCTGCGCGCCGGGCAGCACACGCACCGGCATCCTCGACGCGGCCCGCCGCCAGCCGCACGATCCGGTCGGCCCGCCTGGCGATGGCCGCATCGTGGGTGACGAGCACTATAGAAAGGCCGTCCTCGCGGTTCAACTCGCAGAGCGTGTCGAGAATTCCGGCTCCGGTAGCCTCGTCCAGATTGCCCGTCGGCTCGTCGGCGAGCAGCACGCGCGGCTGCGTCACGAGGGCCCGGGCGATGGCCACCCGTTGCATCTCGCCCCCCGACAGCTGCCGCGGGCGGTGCCGGAGTCGGCCCCCGAGGCCAAACCGCTCGAGGAGCCCCCGGGCGCGGTCGCGGGCCTCGGCCCGCACGCGGAACCAGTCGAAGACCCCGTGCCGCACCATCAGCGGCGCCAGGACATTCTCCAGGGCGTCGAGCTCGGGCAGCAGGTGATAGGCTTGAAACACCATGCCGATGGCGTCGTTGCGCAGCCGGTCGCGCTTCGCGGCGGACAGGTTGTCGATCCGCTCGCCACCGAGGAAGACCTCCCCGGAATCGGGCGCGTCGAGCAGGCCCATCAGGTGGAGGAGCGTGCTCTTGCCGGAGCCGCTCTGGCCGACCACGGCCACGAAGCCTCCCGGCTCCAGGTCGAAATCGACGCCGCGGAGCACCTCGAGCATGCCGTCGCCCGAGCGGTAGCTCTTCCGCAGGTCGCGCACCTGCACCAGGCCGGAGCCGTGTTCAGTCATGGCGCAGGGCCTCCACGGGATGCAGCCGGGCGGCCCGCAGCGCGGGAAGCACGCTCGACGCGACCGCGATCGCCACCGCGCCCGCGATGATCCACGCGATCGTGAAGGCATCGATGAGCGTGGGGATCTTGAAGAAGTAGTAGATCGACGGATCGAACACCCGCTGGCCCGTCAGCCACTCGACGCCGGCCCGGATTTGGTTGATGTTGCGGACGATCGCCAGCCCCAGCACGAGACCGACGCCCGCGCCGACGAGGCCGAGAAAGAGCCCGTAGCCGAGGAAGATGCCCGCGATCCCGGCCGAGCCGGCCCCGAGCGACTTGAGGACGCCGATGTCGCGAGTCTTCTCCACGACGATCATGAAGAAGATGGCGAGGATCCCGAAGCCCGCCACGGCGATGATCAGGAAGAGGAGGATGTTGAGCACCGACATCTCCATGTCCACGGCGGACAGCAGCGGCCCCTGCTTGTCGCGCCAGCTCGAGACGGCGTAGAGCTCGGCGGGAAACGCCCGCCGGAGTCGGTCGCGGACGGCGTTGAGGTCGGCGCCGGGCGCGAGCTTGATCTGGATCGAATTGACCGACGGCACCCCCGACTGGGGATCGATCATCCCGCGCATCCGCTGCAGCTGCGCGATCGGCACGAAGACGAAGTTCGAGTCGTACTCGCTCATCTTGCTCTCGTAGAAATCGACGATCGTGAAGGTGTCGCTCACCGCCTTCGGCGGGGTGCCGGCGGTCGGAAACGTGATCTTCACGTCGTCACCGGGCAGCGCCAGAAACCGATCGACGCCACTCTGGTCGCGGAAACTCGCCAGCCCGATCCCGGGCACGATGCCGGTAAACTGCTCCCGCGCCGGGTCCATCGCGGTGCCCTCCTGCGGACGGGCCGCCTGGAACGGGTCGGCCGGCCGGGGGGCGGCGGCGGCCGGTTCGGCGTCGGGGGATGCCGGGCTCGTCGCGGCCAGGACCGCATCCACCTGCTGATCGACCGGCCGCGTCGGGCCCGCCGCGTCGGCCACCGCCGCGGGCTGCGCGCCCTGCCGCTCCCGATAGAGCCGCTCGCGTTCGGCCCGCATCCGCCGGTGCGGCCAGCCGGCCCCCTCGAGCGCCGGCCGCGTCGGCTCCGGGGAGGGCACGTCGGCCTGGCTGTCGATGGTGTCGTAGCCCCCCTCGTGCAGTTGAAACGACAACTGCCGCCGGTTGTCGGGGTGCTGCAGATAGCGGCCGAAATCGCTCACCTGGGCATGGGTCGCCTCGTCGATGCCGATGAACATGATCTGCCTGGTGATCCACTGGCCGCGGACCTGGAAGTTGAGCATCGCGGGCACCGCCACGGTCGGCGTCATGCCGGCGATGTCGCTTCCCCCGGCACGGCGGATCTCCGCCATGTGCCAAGCGGGATCCTGGAAGCCGGAGAGGGAATGACTCTCGAACACGAGGTCGGAGAGGATCCCGTGAATGCGGGTCTGCATCTCGTGGGAGAAGCCCGCCATCACGGCGTTGACCACGATCATCGTGGCCACGCCGAGCGTCACGCTCACGATGCTCGCCAGGGCGATCCACCGGGTGCGGAGATAACGCCAGCAGAGGAGGAGCTTGTACATGCGGAGCGGGCCCGGTGGAGCGAGGGGCCGGGAAAGTACCAGCGCCCCGCCGGATCACCAACCCCGGAATCCCGCCTCGTTTGCCCGGTCTGCGCCGTCCCGCCGCCGGGAAGCCGCCGGCGGCGGCTCGGCGCGGGGTCGGTCAGCGTGGCCGATGGATCGGAAAGAGAATCACGTCGCGGATCGACGGGGCGGCCGTGAGAAACATCACCAGCCGGTCGATGCCGATGCCCAGCCCCCCGGCCGGCGGCATGGCATGCCGCAGGGCCCGGATGAAGTCGGTGTCCATGCGGGCCATCGACTCGTCGGCCGCCAGGCCCGCGAGCTGCGTGCGGAAGAGCTCCTCCTGCAAATCCGGATCGTTGAGCTCGGTGTAGGCGTTGGCCAGTTCCATGCCCGACACGTAGAGCTCGAACCGCTCGGCGATCCGCGGGTCGTCCGCCTTGCGCTTCGTGAGCGGGCAGACGGCCGCCGGATAGTCGATCACGAACACCGGGCCGGCGAGCGTCTCCTCGACCTTCGCCTCGAAGAGGTCGCTCTTGACCACGTCGGGATGACGACCGGCCGTTTCGATGCCACAGGCCGCGGCGGCCGCGGCGACGCTGGCGGGATCGGCCGGATCGCAGCCGGTCACCTCGGCCAGCAGGTCATCGTATTTCGCGCGGCGAAACGGGGGCGTGAGATCGACCGTGCGGCCCATCCACTCGAAGCGCGTCGGCGTGCCGGCTTCCTTCGCCGCCTCCAGCAGGATCGCCTCGGTGAGATCCATCATGCTGTGGTAGTCGCCGTAGGCCTCGTAGGCCTCGAGCATCGTGAACTCCGGGTTGTGCCTCGGGCTCACGCCTTCGTTCCGGTAGACGCGCCCCAGTTCGAAGACCCGCTCCAGCCCGCCGACCAGAAGCCGCTTGAGGTGCAGCTCCAGCGCGATGCGCAGCACGAGCGGCATGTCGAGCGCGTTGTGGTGCGTCTTGAACGGCCGGGCCGCCGCGCCGCCGGCGCTCTCCTGGAGCGTCGGCCCCTCCACCTCGAGGTAGCCGCGGTCCGCGAGCACGCGGCGAACCGCCGCCACGATCCGGCTGCGGGCCACGAAGCGGTCGCGGACACCCTCGCCGTGGATGAGGTCGAGGTATCGCATCCGCTGCCGCAGGTCGGCATCGACGAGGCCGTGGTACTTGTCCGGCGGCGTCTCCAGCGACTTGGCGAGAAACTCGATGCCGGAGGCGAAGACGGTCATCTCGCCGGTCTTCGAATGGCCGAGCCGCCCGTCGATGCCGATCAGGTCGCCGAGGTCGAGGCAATCGACCACCTTCCAGGCCTCGGGCCCCACCTGCTTCTTGCCGAGCATGATCTGGATTCGGCCGGTGCGGTCGTGAAGGTCGATGAAGACGAGGCTGCCCGCGCTGCGCAGGAGCATGATCCTGCCCGCGACGCGGACCGTCGGCCCCGTGTCGCTGGCCGTGTCGAGCCCGTCCCCCTGCGACCGCACGTCCGCCAGCGGCGTCACGCCGTCGAACCGCCGCCCCCAGGGATCGATCCCGAGCGCCCGGAGCCGGTCGAGCTTGTCGCGGCGGGCCTTTTCGAGCGCCGCGCCGGTGCCTTTGGGGGCGTTCGAATCGGAAGGATTGTCGATGGAGTTGGAAGGTTCGGCCATGGAGGTGAAATCTGGGGGGTCCGCGCGGAGGCACCGACACCGGAGCCGCCAGGATGCACGGGGAAGTCGGGATTGTCGGCTTTGGTCACGGTTTGGAGAAGGGCCATTCCGGGCTGCGCACCAAATCCGCTAGAAACCTCCGGTCCAGCCGCTCCATCGCCCCGCGGTTCCGCCCATGAACGCCCCCACTCACGACCGGCCCCAGCTCTTCAGCGTCGAGTTGCGGACCGCGCACTGGACCGACCTGGTGGACTGGTATCGCAACGTGCTCGGGCTGCGGGTGCTCGTCCGCGTGGTGGACGACGGCTACGCCCTCTTCGAGGCGGGCGACACGCGGCTGGCGATCCTGAGCCGGCCCGCTGCCGGCGAGGCGAGCGGCCGCTGGAGCCTCGGCTTCGAGGTGGCCGATCTCGATCGGGTGCAGGCCCGGCTCGCGGCGACCGGCGCGGTCATCGACGGCCCGAGCGTGCACAGCGAGGGGTTTCGGGAGCTGGTGCTCGCCGATCCGGACGGCAACCGCATCCGCGTCTTCTCCTGGCCGCAACCCCACTGACGCCCCCCGCGGCGGCGGCGATCCGCCGGGTCAGCGCAGATCGATGCCGTCCTCCCGGATCCCGTCGGCCGCGGATGGCGTGGCCGCGCCGGAGAAGACGAGCGTGACGGCGGCCATGCCCAGCCCGAACAGGATGATGAGCGCGAGCGCCACTCCCATCAGGCAGCCGGCGCTGGCGTCGTCAGTTCGCAGCGCCGCCAACTGGGCAGCGCTCAGCGTGCCCGGCCCCGCGGCTTCGCTCGCCGCGTCCGGCTCCGACTGGTGTCGGTTCACGGACCGATCGAGGGCCAGCAGGAAGCTTCTTGCATGCCGGAAAAACAGGATCGGAAACGCCACCGCGACACCGAGACAGACGCCCAGGGCCGTCTCGTGCGACGCGCCCAAGCCGAGCACGAAGAGCGCGTAGAGGGCCCCGGTGCCGATCACCGTGGCGCCATAGTTGATGTAGATCGATCCGAGATAGAAGCCGGGCTCCCGGGTCAGGGGAAGGCCGCAGGCCGCGCAGGCATCGTGCATGCGAAACCAGCCGCGAAACAACGGGCCGACGCCGCACCGCGGGCATGCCAGCCGCACGGCCCGCATGACAGACTGCGTCCGCGACGGCTGGTGATCCATGTCGGTGCCGATGGTGGAAACGCGGCGGAACCGACGATCCCCTCCGCGGGTGCCGCCGCCGCCCGGCTCCCATGATGACGCAGCAGAGCACGTTTTTCGAGCCGCCGGCAGACGGAGCGCCTGCGGCGCGACGCATTCAGCCGGCCGCGGGCCTGCGGCCGAGTTCGAGCACGCCCCGCCCGAGCGGCAGGGCACGATGGTTCACCATCACGAAGCCGAGATCGCGGACCCAGCCCGCGATCTCCCCGGGCGCGTAGAGCCGGCCCTGCGTGACGCCCGCCAGCAGGACCGAATACTCGGCCGCCCAGAGCGGCCCGGTCTTCGCATCGTCGAGAAACATGTCGAGCACGATCATGCGGCCGTCGGGGGGCAGACAGTCCGCGCTTTTCCGCAGCAGGCGGCGGCATTCCGGTTCATCCCAATCGTGGAGCACGTTGGCGAACAGGTGCCGATCGTGGCCGGCGGGCCAGGGGTCGGTGAACATGTCGGCCCGGACGACGCTGACGCGATCGGCGCAGCCGGCGGCGGCGACGGTGCGGCGGGCGATCGCATCGACCGGCGCCGCTTCGAGCACGCAGGCCCGCAGGGTGCGGGCGGCCTCCGCGCAGGCGATCGCATACACGCCCGACCCGCCGCCGAGGTCGAGCAACCCCCGCACGGGCCGCCAGTCCACCGCGGCGGCCAACGCCGGGGCCAGCACGCGGCCGCGGCAGTCCATGGCGGCCGTGAACGCCTCCGCGAACGCCTCGGTTCGCATCGCGGCATGCCAGTCGGCCTCCCCTTGCTCGCCCGGCCAGTTCGCCGGTTTTCCCGACCGCAGCACCTTCAGCCACTCGGCGACCCCCGGCTTGCCCGCCATGCTCGTGTAGTAGGGCCGCGCGTCGAACGGCGCTCCGGCCACGAGAAATTCCCGGCCGAGCGGGCTGGTGCGAAACACGCCGGCCGCATCGCGCTCGACGAAGCCGTTGGCGGCGAAGAGCGTGAGCATCGCGTCGGCGGGCCGGGCGTGCAGGCCCAGCGCCTTGCAGACCGCGGCGAGATCCCCCGGCTGGCGGTCGAGGAGCGTGAACAAGTCGAGATCGGCGACGGCCGCGCAGAGGCAGTCCGCGGCCGCGACGCTGTCGCGGTAACGGTAGATCGCGGATGGATCGTGGGCGGGTGGGTGCACGAGACTTCAGACGGGCGAACGCGGCTGCAAGTGTGCGGGATTATGAAGGCCCGCGCCACCGTTTGGATAGCCGACGGTGGCACACGCCCGCCACCGCGGGAGGCGGCGGCCGCGACGCGGATCAACAGCAGCCGGTGCCGCCGACGCCACAGCGGTCGGGCGCGAGGCAGGCGGTGTGCTTCGTGCCCAGGTAGAGAAGCAGGCCGGACGGCGTGACCTCGACCCCGCCCAGCGGGTACTGCGAGACGACCCCGGCTTCGTACTCCACCTCCACCGGCAACGCATCCGAGCGGAGGATCGGACCGGCGGCCTCCATGATCTTCGCCAACTTGGTCGTCTCCAGGCGGTGGTCGAGATCGTCGGCCACCCAGACCTGCAGCACGCACGCGCTGCTCGACCGCACCGTGCCGCCGCAATCGATGAAGTCTTTCTGGACGCGGCCGACCTCGGTGATGTGGTAGTGCGCGGGCACAAAACTCCTGTCCGGGAGCATGAAGTGCATCTTCACGCCCGGATGGGCCTCGAGAACCGCCCAAAATTCCTGGACCGTCATCGTTTGTCTCCTCCGCCGCGATCCGCCGCCCGGCTTGCCGTGGGACCACGGACACCGGAGCCGGCGCGTGCATTGCCATCCTGTCGCGATCCATTCTATTCTTCGGGATCGCCCTGCCGCTCGACTTCGGAACCTCCCGTGAACTCCCCGCACGTGCAAGCGACTCTCGAGCGGCTCGTGTCCGGTGCGGCGCGTTTCGCGGGCACCGGGAGCGACGCCCGGGCCGAGCTCGCCCGCCGGACGGCGCTGGCCGTGGTGGCCGTGGCCGACAGGTGGGCCGAGGAAGCCGCCGCCATGAAGCGGGCGGCTCCCGGCGCCGGCTCGGCGCTCGCCGAGGAACTGGCCACCGGACCGATGGCGACCGCCCGTCTCTGCCTGCTCCACGCCGGGGCGCTGCGCGACATCGCCGCGAACGGCCTGCCGCGGGTGGCGTCTCCTCCGCGGCGGCTGCATCCCGGCCGTCGCTCGGCCAACGGCATTCCCGCGCCCCTGGTGGGCATCGACGTGCTGCCGGCCCGCGGGCCGCGGGGCTCGCTGCACGATGGCACCATCTATGACGGGCTCGAGGCGACGGTCCGGTGTCACGACCCCGGCGGCCTCGCCGCCTTTGAGCGGTCGTGGCGACGGGAGGTGGAGGAACGGCCGCGAACCGGTGGGGTGGCCCTCGTGCTCGGCGCGGGTAACGTGACGGGCCTGGGCCCGGCCGACGTGCTCGCGCAGGTCTTCGAGTTCGGCCGGGCGGCGCTGCTCAAGCTGCATCCGCTGCACGCGGCGCTGGAGCCCGTGCTGCACGCCGCGCTCGCGCCGCTCGTCGAGGCAGGGCTCGTCGGGATCGTCACCGGCGGCGCCGATGTGGCCCAGGCCACCATCGCCTCCCCTGAGGTGACCCACGTGCACTTCACCGGCGGCCAGGTGACGTACGAGTCGATTCTCTGGGGTGGGCCGCGGCCGGCCGATCCGCACGCCGCGCCGGTGCTGGCCAAGCCGTTCACCTGCGAGCTGGGCAACGTCACGCCGTGGTTCATCCTGCCCGGTCGGTACGCGCCGGCCGCGCTCGCGTTTCAGGCCGATCAGGTGGCGACGTCGATCGTCAACAACACGTCGTTCAACTGCATCGCCACCAAGCTGGTCGTCACGTGCCGCGGTTGGGAGCAGCGCGACGCGTTTCTGGGCTTGGTGCGGCGCCGGCTGGAGTCGATTCCCACGCGACCGGGCTGGTATCCGGGTGCCGCGGGCGCCTGGGAAGAGGCGACCGGCCGCACGGCACCCGCCGATGGCGACCTGCCGTGGGCCTTGCTCTCGGACATCGATCCCGCGGCCGACGACCGGCTCCTGCGCCGCGAGTGGTTCGCCCCGGTGGTGGCCGAGGTGCCGCTCGACGCCGGAAGCCTCGCCGAGTTCTGTGGCCGGGCGCTCGAGTTGTCGCACCGGCTTCCGGGTTCGCTGGCGGCGAGCCTGACGATTCCCGCGGGCCTGCCCGCCGCCGAGCAGCAGCACGCCGAGCAGGTGGTCGATCACCTCGCCTTTGGCGTCGTCGCGGTGAACACGTGGTCGGCCCTCGGGTATTCGGTCGGCATCGTGCCCTGGGGCGGATTTCCCGGAGGCACGCTCGAGGCCCCGAAGAGCGGCCTCGGTTTCGTGCACGATCCGCTCCTGCTGCCGCTCGTGCACAACTCCGTGATCCGGGGCCCGCTGTATTCGTCGCGCCGGCCGGCGTGGTTCGCGTGGCACGGCGCCGGGCCGCGTCTTGCGCGGGGCGTCGTCGAACTCTACGGCCGATGCGCAGCCGGCAAGAGCGGCTTGTGGACGCTGGCGAAGATGCTGCCGGCGGTGCTGAAGGGATAGCCGCCACCATGCCCTGCGATGCGACCGACACGGCTCCGGCCGCCTGGGCCGTCGATTTCACGGTCGGCCCGGCGATCACGCTCCCGTCCGGCGAGTCGCTCGATCGCGACGCGTTTTTTGGCTGGCTGTGGGAGCAGGGGGCCGCGCACGGTCTGCAGGGGATCTGCGAGGGGACGGTCGCGGCCGACGAGGCCGCCGCGCTTGGCCTCGCGGAGTCGTCCCGGGTGATCGACGCCGCCGCGGCGCCCCCCGACCGCGACTGGGTCGGCAGCTTGGCCGAGCCGCTGGTGACCTGCTGGTTCGGCGACGAGCCCGCGGCCCGGGCCGTTGCCGCGCAACTCGCCGAGGTGCAGGGCTGCTGCCTGCAGGGCATCCGGCGCGAGCCGTGGCCCGACCAGGAAACCGACTGGAGACGTTCGTTCCAGCCGATCGACGTGCCGGGATTCGGCGTGATCCGGCCCGCATGGGAGGAGGGCGTCGCCGAGGCGACGCCCCGCGGTGCCAGCGTGTTCATCGAACCTGGCGCCGGGTTCGGAACCGGCCTGCACGAGACCACGCAACTCTGCCTGGGAGCCCTGGCCGACTGGACGCGGGAGGGCGGCGCGATCGCCCGGGTGCTCGATTTCGGCAGCGGCTCCGGCATTCTCGGCATCGCCGCCGCCGTTCACGGGGCCCGGGTCGTGGACGCCGTCGAGATCGACCCGCTCGTGCATGATGCCATCCGGGCCAACGCCCACCGCAACGGCGTGGGCGATCGCGTGCGGGTCTGGCGCGAGATGCCCCTGGCCGAGGCACGCGACGACCTCGTCCTGGCCAACATCGTCGCGTCGGTCCTCCTGAACCACGTGGACCGTCTCTGCAGCCGGCTTCGCCCGGTGGACGGGGGGCCGCCGGCCGGGTGCCTGGTGCTCTCCGGCCTCCTGGCGGACGACCTCTCGGCCGTGTCGGAGCGTTATGCGCTCGCGCTCGGCACCGCGCCGCTCCACACGTCCATGGGCGAATGGAATTGCTTGAGGTTCGTGATGCCCGACGCCCGGACCGTCGGCAGGAAGGGCGAACCCGCCTGAGCCGCCGGGAGGGCCGGCGTGCGGTCAAGGTGTCGGTGTCGTTCCGGGGCGGTGGAATCTGCTTTGGTTTCCTTGGTCCGGCACGGCCCGTATGGTTTTCGACGAGGTCTCTCCGCACGGAAACGTGGGAGTGGGGTACGGGGCAGAACGCCAGTCGCTGCACCCGACCGGCGGAACCCATGCTCAATCGCAGTGCTGTCGTGATTGGTCACGAAGCGGCCTTCTACGGCTGGCTCAAAACGACCGGCATCACGGACAAGGTGCTCGCGGAGCGGAAGCATGTCGCCGAGAGGGTGCTGTACTTGATCCCGGCCTGCCACTACCCCGAGGAAGTCGAGGAGGTGGTCGAGAACCTGTTTGAGGAAATCTTCCGGCGGCAACTCGCGCTCTGGCAGCCGGACGACACCGTCTGGCCCGACACGGCCGACTTCAACCTCTTCACCCGCTGGTGCACGGTGGAGGGTTTTTCGGTGGTGGAGGACGTGGGACAGGGCGCTGTCGGGGAAGAGCTTGCAGACGGTCCGTGACGACACCCCGCCCCGCGTCGGCGGCGGTCACGGCGCGACGGGCTCGATCCGCAGCATCGGCTTGAGCTCCCGATAGGTGGCCGGCCCGATGCCATCGACCTCCAGTAGGTCGGTGAGCCGCCGGTAGGGCCGCCGCTCGATGATGCGGTTGGCCAGCGTCTCCCCCACGTGCGGCAGCCGCATGAGGTCCTCCCGCGAGGCCGTGTTGGGGTCGATCACGAATCCGGCCGGCACGGCGGCGTTGTCCAGTGCCCGACGCAATTCCCGCTCCTCGTCGCGCTCCAGTCGCCGCTCGACGGGGAGGGTGTCCCAGTCGGTGTGGGCCCAGATGCCCGCGCCCCGCTGCGCCGCCTGCAGTTCGTGGTCGGCGAGAAACTCGCGGTAATCGTCCGCCGACTCTCCGGACCGCGTGGATCGGCTCACGCCGTAGGCTCTCGCCAGACCGGCCGAGACCAGATGCGCGGCGAGGTCATGGCCCTCGGCATCGAACACGAACGCGTAGATCCGCTTGAAGCGGCCGTCGCCCCGGGCATCGGCGAAACTCGTGTGGACCGTGAAGGGCCGGGCCAGAAACCGCCGCGTCTCGTCGGTCGCCTGGCGGGCGAGATCCTTGGCCAGGGCGATCGACTCGGCTGCGTCGGCCCGCGCGTTCGTGATCCCGAAATACCGCCGCTGGCCCCGGAGCCGGCGGGCGTCGGTCTCGCCGCTCACGTGGTGCTCGAGGCAATCGGCCCCGTAGAGCCGGATCGTTTGCACCTGGCCATCCGGGGTTCGCACCGGAAAACTGTCGCCGTCCGCCCAGGCCGCATCGATCAGCGTGCAGCCGTCGATCACCTCCAGGTCCTCGGCGCGCGCCGCGGTGAGAGCCAGCACCACGGCCACGGCGCAGCATCGCAGGATCGTCGCGGTCGGCTTCATGAATCCTCCCCCTCCAGGAATGATACTCTCCCGCCACGCGACTCCCGCGGGGCCCGACGGCAGGGCGGTCGCGCGGCGTGGCGTGCTGCGTCAGAACGTGGCGTTTGCCCGCACGCCATACACGAAGGCGTTGTCCGTGGAGATCGCCCCCAGCCCCGGGCGAATCCACTGGAGATCGGGTGTGATGTTGAGCCACGGCGTAGCCTGGATGTTGTAGAACCACTCGACGCCGATGCCGTTTCGCGGTCCGAACAAAGCGGTGGGCACCGGCCCGAACTGGTCGCTCGCTCCCACGAGGAACCAGCCGAGCCCGAACGTGTCGCCCCGCTGCCGCCCGAGGGGGCTGAAGCCGCCGACGCCGGTGCTCAAAAAATAGCGGATCGGATTCGGATTACCGTCGGCGATGGAAGCCCGGCCGAACAGGCCCCAGCCCCGGTCGGGATTGTCGGTGTAGCGGACGAAGTACTGGTCGAAACCGTAATACATGACCCAGGAGTCCCACAGTGTCCCAGCGGCATCCACCGGTGGCTGGTAGTCGGGCTGCGGAGGGCTGAACACAAACCGCAGGTCCCGCTGCTCCTGGTGCTTCCAGACGCCGCCCACGTGCTGCTGACCCGGGAGGTCGAACAGCATCGTCTTCGCCTTGATCTCACCGCCGATGATGATCCCCTGATTGAACAGGTCGCCAAACTGCATGAAGTCGGCCGTGCGGTTCTTGGGATCCATGACGAACATCGCCACTCCGCCCCAGTCGCGAGGCGAGACGATCCCCGCGGTGAAGAACGAGTAGGGCATCCCGAGCAGGTACGACGGATTGGCGATGAGCGCCTGGTTGACGAACTGTTCGGTGCCGTCGCTGCCGGCGAAGACGTCCTGGTCGAAGGAGCCGAGCACGTCTTTCTTGCCGCCAAACACCACCCAGTTCGGCGACAGGGGTTGCGTGAAGAGGATGTTGGTGATGTAGGGCACGCCCGGATCGTTCGGCCGCGGTGGCAGAAGGGCGGGAAACACCGCCGGCGTGAAGGCGCCCGTCCGCAGCGACACGTTGCCGTACTCGCCGTACCACTGTTCGGCTCGCACGAGCAGCCGCCCGTGGGGCAGGCCGCCGAACTTCTCGAGGTCGAAGACCGCGTCGTATTCACTCCGCCCGGTGTAGCGGAAAACGTCGCCCTCTCCGAGTGGTGGAGGGACCGGCTGATCGATGCCGCCGGCGAGCCCGAAGCCAAACTGCGTGACCCGGCCGCCGAAGGTGATTCCCGACTCCTTGGTCGAGAACCAGCGGTCGAATGCGTCGCCCGTCACCGTCTTGGGGCCGAACGCATCGGGCGTGTCTTCGCGGAGCCCTCCCGCGGCGGCTGGGGCCGCCTCCAACGAAGGCGATGCCGGATCATCGGGAAGCAGATCGATGGAATACGGGGAGGCGAGCCGTTCGGTGACGACCTGCCCGCCGTTGCCCGCAGCATCCTGCGCATCGCTGCGCGTCGCCGCCAGTGTCAGCAGCAGCCCGAAGACGATCGACGGAGCGGGGAGTTTCACGACGCGGAACCCTCAGTAGGCGGCGACGATCTGGGCTCGCACGAGCAGGCCGGTCTGCCCGGCCACGAAGCCGGTCCGGTTCTGGCCGGCAGGGGAGTTTTCCAGCCAGGCCGCGTCGAACGTGAAAAAGAGATTGTCCTTCCCCGGGAGGAAGAACTGGTTGAAGCCGCCCCCCAGTTCGTATCCGCCGCCATAGGCCCCGGTGACGTACGACGTGCGGGCGTAGACCTCGGTTTCACGAGGCACCAGGAAATAGCCTCCCTTCACGAAGCCTCCGAATGCCGAGGTGGAGCTGATCGGCAGCGGCCCGGTTCCCTGCAGGCCGAGCAGGTCCTGGAAATAGAGTTCCGTAGACAGGCCCAGGCCGCGGTACTTCCAGGCGAGATCGATCGCCGCCAATGAGATGTCGTACGAGAGGAGCGTGACACCGGGGGCGAGCGCGCCCGGCGTCGTGATGATCGTGCCGTCCGACAGTCGGATGGGGGAGTTTTCGACCGCGTCGCTCGCGGACTGGCTGCCGCTGCCCAGCGCGTAGGTGTAGGAGCCGCCGAGCCGGATCGCGGCCTCCTGATGGTGCTGGAGATCGGAGTAGCCGCGGCCGAACTCACCCCACGGCTCCCACCAGGCCGACCCGGACCACGCAAAGCGGTTGTTGAGTTCCTCGGGCCGCAGGTTGAGCGTGTTGAAGCCGTTGGACACCATGGCGTGATAGAAGACGTCGTCGAGCGGCTCGCCCGTGATCCACATGCCCTGGCTCAGACTGGGGCGGAAGAAGGTGGTGGCCATGGTGCGGTCGGCACTCTGGAGCGGAGCGAAGGCGCTCTCGATCCACTCCCGCGAGCCCGGCACCTTGGATTGCCCGACGTAGAGCTCGAGGGCTTTGCTGAACCGATAGCTCAACCAAAACGCCCGGAAGCCGATCGGCTGGTCGGTGACCGAGTTGTAGTCGATGTTCAGCAGATAGGAGAGCCGGGGCAGGAGCGCGTTGCCTGAGAAGATCAAGCGTCCGCGCGGGATGCCGAAGTAACTCGAGTTGAGGATGGGAATCTGGCTGCCCGCGCTGTCGATCCAGAACGGCTCGGCCCGGGAGAAGCCGTCGTAGCGAAACATGTTCTGATTGCGGATCCGCAGCGAATACGGCGTCTCGTCTGGATCGCGCGGCAGGATTGCGAACCCGTCGTCGTAGTCCACGCGAAACCGGTTTTCGGGCGAGGCGGCGGCGCCCCCCGGCCAGGCCGTGCAGCCGGTGCAGGACGATCCCTCGTCGGCGAAGTCGTCCTCCCACTCCTCGGGGATCGGCGGCGGGATCGCCTCCACGACGACCTCTTCCGCCGCGCCCGCGGCCCCTGTCACGGGCTCATCCGCTCGAACAGCCGATACGCAGGCGGCAATCGCGATGCAGCAGCCTGCCCACGGTGCGAGGCGTTTGGCCGGCCGGCGGGGCCGGGTCTCGAGAGAAGGCGTCATGGTGTGGCAACAACTCCGTCGAACCCACCTCGCCCGGACCCCAGACGGCACGCGTTTGAATGGGTCGGTCCCGCAGGGCGGCAGCCGCCGCAGAACCGCCACGTGTCGCCTCCATCGGCCGACCCTGCGGGTTGCGTGAACTTTTTCGCCTCTCCGGCCTGGAGGGACGCCCGGCTTCGCCCCCAGTTTGCCCAGCCCCCGCGATCCCGTGGCAGGGCAACCCCGGCGACCAGTTCCGTGCACGGGGCCGGGCACGCTTCACAAGACCTGGCCCAGGACGTGGGGAAGGCGGCCGTTGAACGACTCGATGACCGCATTACCCGTGGGCTCTCCCGGTCGTGCCGGAGTCACTCCACCGTCCGCTTGAACTGGTTCCGATCCTTCGCGGGCGTCATGCCAGTCAGGCTGCTCCAGAGCCGCGTGAAGTGGCTCTGGGAGGAGAAACCGAGATCGAGAGCGACGCCTGCGAGTGAGTCGGGCCCCTCCTTCAACACGTCAAGGGACCTGTCGATCCGGCGAAGGTTGATGAACCGGTGCAGGCTCAGACCCATCGAGGGCCTGAACTTGCTGGCGAAGTGACTCTGCGAAAGGCTGCGTGTGATACGCTTTTGAATCACCAGCCCGCTGGGGAGCGGTGCCTGAGCCCGACCACGGAACACCACAGGCCAACACTCCATGAAAGACCCGACCGTCCGCGGCGTCGTCCACCTGGTCGAGGAGACCAAGACCTTCGGGCAGAAGGGCTTTCGCAAGCGCCTGGTGGTGCTCGAACAGTCCAAGGGCACGTTCACGAACTTCATTCCCGTCGAGTTCGTCAAGGATGGCTGCGACGCCGTCGATGACCTCGCCGTGGGAGACGACATCGAGGTGACCTACCGCCTCAGCGGCCGCCGCTGGCAGCGCGACGCGGCCAGCGAGGTCAAATTTTTCCTGAGTGCCGAGGGCCTCTCGTTCAAACGGCTGTCCGGGAGCGGCCGGCCCGACGACGCTGCGGACGACGCTGACGACCCGAACGATGCCTTTGCCGAGGCCGGTGACGACGACGTGCCGTTTTGAGGCGGCCGGCGCCGGATCTCCCGTGAGCCACCCGATCCGCAACAGCCTTCGGGCGTGCCTCGGCGCCGTCTTGCCCGCGTCAGGCATTCAGGAATCCGGCGTGCCACAGTGCCGCCACCGCGGTCTCGACCGACTCCGCCGTCGTTGTCGATGAGCGGCGCGTAGTTGGCCTCGCGTTGATGCCCAAACAGCGTGACTTCTCGTCCAGACCGTCTATGGAGGGCTGAATGACGGGTCGGCAAGCGGCTCCGCAAGCGACGGCGGCCATGAGCGGCACGCCGGCCAACCGCGCGCCCGTGACCTGCCCCCCCGTATACGGCTCCCACGTGATCCGTATGAAAGGGCTCGTTCAGCGCACGGCGCGGTTGCGGCCCCGGGCCGCCCGCTCCTGCCAGCGGAGCACGAGGATCGTGACGATGGCCGCCACCAGGATCTGCGTGGCGAGCGCCGCGATCGGTATCCAGATCGCCGGGTCGTAGCTGCCGAGGTTCTGCCAGAACGCAGGCACCCCGTTCCCCTCGCTGCGGCAGCCGCGATGCGCCCAGTAGAGCGGCGAGAAGAGCTTCGCGAGCACGGCGAGCACGCCGCCCCGGATCGGCAGGATCGTGGCCCCGAGCAGGATCTGGGGCGTGATCAAGAGAGGCACGGCGAGCACGCCCTTGTCGGTCGAGCGGACGCAGGCCGAGATGATCAGGCCGATCGTCGCGCAGGCCACGGCGGCAAGCCAGTCGCAGGTGGCGGAGACCAGGGCGCTGCGCCGGTAGATCGCGGCCGGACCCTCGCCGCCGATCGCCTCGCGGACCAGGAACCCCAGTTCGACGGTGGTCCTGAAAATCGCGACCTGCACCGCGAGGACGACGGCCAGCGCCGCGACCTTGGCGATCACGTAGGCGGCGAACTGCAGGCCGTGCCGCCGCTCGAGGTCGAGCATCGGCCGCTCCTTGACGATCTCCCGGAAGCCGGTCACGAACCCGAGGATGACCATGCAGATGCTCATCAGCGAAAGCCACTTGAACGTGCCGCCGGGATCGATGATCTCGCGATCCGGCGCGACGGGGAGCGTGTCGGCGAGGGCATCGCGGATGAGCCGCTTGGTCGATGGCTCCCGCAGGTGGGCGAGCAGTTTCGGCTGCCTGTCGAGAAACACCCGGATCTGACCGGGGATGCTGGCATTCTGCTCCGACACGGTGTCGGTCGCGATCGCCTCCGACACCTCCCCCCACACGTCCGCCAGCACCTCTTTCTCGCCGGGGTCGAGGAACCGCGTCAGCATGAGTGGGTTTCGGAATCGTATGTCGGCGAAGCCGGCCAGCACGGCACCCGCGAGCGCGAGCGGCAGGAGCAGGGACATCGCGATGCCCACGCGGTCGCGGAGGACCGTTTCGAGTTCGCGGCAGAAAAACGTGGTGAACTGGCGGAGGAATCCGGGGATCGAGACCGCCGCGATCGCGGCCACCTGCTCCGGGGCGTTGCCGCGGGCGGGCTCGGCGGTCCGCCGAGCCTCCGCCAGGAGGCGATCTTCGGCGAGCCGCTCCCGCCAGCGGGCGGACCAGAAACCGGGCGGCTTGTCCTCGATGGCGACGTAGACGTCGGCGAGCCGATGCACTCCAAAGTGGACCTGCGCCTCCACGCGCGAGCCGAACCAGACCACCTCGCCATGGCCCAGAATCAGAAGCTTGTCGGCTTCGTCAACGTTGTCGAGGTGATGCGTGACCGCGATCACGGTCGTGCCGGCCCGGGCCCGGTCGGCCAGGAGTGTCATGATCCGGGCTTCGGTGGCCGGATCGAGGCTCGAGGTCGCCTCGTCGATCACGAGCAGGCCCGGGGCGGCGAGCATCTCGGCAGCGAGGCTCGCCCGCTTCATCTCGCCACCCGAGAGGTTGCTGATCGTCTGGTGCCGCACCTGGTCGAGGCCGACCGCGGCGACGACCCGATCGATCGCGGCCTGTCGCTCCGCGGCGGACGCATCTGCCGGCAGCCGGACCTCCGATGCGTAGTGGAGCGCCCGCTCGACCGGCAGGGCCGGCGGATTCACGTCCCGCTGGGGCACGTAGCCGATCGCGCCACGGAGGGCGTCGGCCTCACCGAACACGTCGTGCCCGCCCACGAGCAGCCGGCCGGCTGCCATCTCCCGTTCACCCAAGATCGCCCGCACCAGCGTGCTCTTGCCCGCCCCGCTGGGGCCCAGCACGCAGACGAACTCGCCCGGCACGATCCGGAAGTTCACGTCCTTGAGAAGCGTTTGTCGCTCCCCGCCGCGGCCAGTAGGCACCGCCACGGTTACGCCCTCGGCGATCACCGACAGTCCTGTCTTTGCTGCGAGCGTCATAGGTGGTCGTTCGGCGAGCGAACTGTTTGTTTCATCTCGGATTCAAACTGCGATTATAGCAGTGTGCATCGGGCACGGGCCGGGATACCATCGTGCTCCGACACCATTCGCTTTGGCCGACGGCTTCCCTCATGGCGCAGCGACGCACCGATCTCGACGCCCTGCGCAGCTTCGCCATGCTGCTGGGGATCGCGCTCCATGCCTCGTTGAGCTTCTTCGCGTTTCCCTGGCCCGCGCACGACACGCGGCACAGCGATCTGCTGCCGCTGTTCCTCGTGGCGGTGCATGGCTTCCGGATGCCGCTCTTTTTCCTGCTCAGTGGCTATTTCACGATGCTCGTCTACCGGCGCCGCGGGCTCACGAGTCTGCTCGAGCAGCGGTTCGCTCGCATCTTCCTGCCGCTGGTGATCGCGACCGCGACGATCGTGCCGCTCGACATGGCGCTCAAGGGCTTCGCCCATCGCGTGATCCGTCCAGACCCCGCCATCGCGGAGATCCTCTCCGGCGACGAGCCTGCGGTGCGGAGCAGGCTCGCCACGCCGGGGGCCGTCGCCCGCAAGGACTCCTTCTATGGCCGCACGCCGCTCGGCTGGGCCACGATGCACGGCGATCCTGCGATCCTCGCCGCGGTGCTCGATGCCGGCGGCGACGTGCATGAGCGGGATGGCAGCGGCAACACGCCCCTCCACGTGGTCGCCTACTTCGGCCGGGACGCGGCGGGCCGAGTGCTCCTGGAGCGGGGTGCCGATCCTCGCGCCCGGAACGTCGTCGGTCGGCTGCCGGCGGCGATGATGGCGCTCCCGGCGGACGCCGCCGCCGAGTTCGCGCCGCTCATCGGCCTCAACCCGCTCGGTGCGGACGACGTGCTGCAGGGCCGCGAGCGGCTCCGTGGGATTCTCCCCACGGGCCCGAACGTGGAGGGCACGGAGGGCGGCCTGTTCGACCGGCTGACGCTCGCCTGGTCACGGATGCTCTCATCGGAGCGGCTGCGATTGCGGTTCGGCTCGTGGTCGCTCCACCTGTTCCAGACGAACGTCTTCGACCATCTCTGGTTCCTGTGGTTTCTCTGCTGGCTCGTTGCGATCTTCGCGCTGCTCGCCGTGACGGGGCTCCTACCAGCGGGCCGGCAGCGGTGGTGGCTCGTGGCGGCCTCGTGCCTGCCGCAGGCGGTGATGGGCATGTCGCTGGCCGGGGCCTTTGGCCCCGACACTTCACTCGGGCTCCTCCCGAAACCGCACGTGCTCGGGTTCTACGCCTGTTTCTATTTCTTTGGCGTCGCCACGTTCGCGGCCGAGGGCATCGACACGCGGCTCGGCCGGCACTGGAAGTTTTTGCTGCCGGCTGCGGTGGCGATTCTCGTGGCCGGCATCGCAACGATGAACGATCGGCTGCTCGCCACCGTCCTCCAGCCCGCCTATGCGTGGACGATGTCGCTGGGGCTCATCGGCCTGTTCTGCCGTCTCTTTCCGCATCCTCGTCCTGCGGTGTCGTGGCTGGCCGATGCGTCGTATTGGATGTATCTGGTCCACGTGCCGCTGGTCATGGTGGCCCAACTGGTCGTCCGACAGTGGCCGCTGCCTGCGGGCCTGAAGTTTCTCCTGATCCTCGGCCTGGTGACGCCGCTCTTGCTCGCGACCTACCGCTGGTGCGTGCGGTACACCCCGATCGGCAGCCTGCTCAACGGGCCGCGGGAGTTCCACCCGGCGAGCGGGGCCCGTCAGTAGCGGTGGTCGTCGGGATCGTAGTCGGGCGAAGGAACGACGTTTCCTTCCGGATCAGCCACGAACTTGAAGCGGTGGTCCACCAGCCTCCGGAGAAACCGCGACCGCACGATCGCCGAGTAAAAAGTCTTGAACGATTCGCCCTTGGCGTCGAGCGGCTTCTCGGAGGCGAACGTAAACATCGGCAGCAGCATCTCGTCGTGGATGGTCTCGTTGTGCCAGACGGGCTGAGGCGGAGCGAACGGGTTTCGCGGGTTGGCAGCGGAGTTGTCGTAGGACACTTCCGCTTCGAACCGCGTGCCGGCCGGAAAAAGGCGGGGTTCTTTCAGCTCGTACGACAACTGCCAGTTGTAGTCCCACTGCGGCACTCGCAGGACCAGGAGCTGCTGCTTCTCGCCCGGCAGGGTGGCCCTGAGTTCGACCCACCGGGCGAGCTGGTGCGCGTGCGGCACGACGCTCACGAAATCGGCGTCTTGGGGGAGCGTGTAGCTGCCGCGGACGCGGAAGTCGGTGACGCCCGCCGGCACCACCGCGAACTCGCCGCTGAGATAAATCATGTTCATCACCTTGCGCGGCGGCTGCTTTTCCAGCCAGATGCCGACCCGGCTCGAATCGGTTTCCCGCTTTCCGGTGCGGACGTAGTGCACCTGCACCACGATGTCGCAGCCCGCCGGAATCACCACCGCGGCATCGCCGGGGGCGACCGTCGCCCGGACCCCCGGCACGAAGCCGCCCACGAACGAGGCCCGTGGCTGCCCGTCGTCGCGAATGGGCGGCACCCGGAATCCGATGCCATGGGAATCCTGAAAGCCACCGGCCCGGTCGTCGGGATGACCGAAGCCGTCGCGGCCGCCGTGGTCCCGCACGGCCTCCTCCGCCGTCTCCCGCGGCAGGTGCCCCATCAGCGCGTGGTGCACGACCTTGCGATTGCCGGGCAGAAACTGGATCGCGCGGAGCCTCAGTTCCTCGGGGCGATCAAGTGGAAACACGATGTGGCGGTAGACGTCGTTGCCGTCGGAGCCGAGCTGCGTCGGCTCCGGCTGCTCGAGCACGATGTCAGGGGGGCCGAGATCCTCCTGGAAGGCCGAGTAGTCCGGCAGCGGCGGGAGCGTGGGCGCATCGGCGCGATTTCCTTCCGGCTTGCCGGCGGCCACCCACTGCCTCAGCATGGCAAGCTCCGCGGCGGTCGGCGGCTTCGTACACGTGTACTCGAGATCGCTCTCGATCTGTGCCGGCGGCATCCGCCGGGCTTCGATCTCCTCGATGGCGAGTTCCGCCCACTCGACCGCGTCGTCGAAGCTGAGCAGGTCGAACGGTCCGGCCTGGTTCGGGCTGTGGCACTTCTGGCACTGGGCGTGGAGGAACGGCAGGACATCGTGGAAGAACGTCGGCGCGTGCGGGGCCGCGGCCGCCGCCTGAGCGACAGGCCGTTCCGGCCGATCGAGCGGGCAGCCGGCGGCCTTGGTCCGCGGCTCGCGGATCTCGCGTCCGGCGAGCAGGTCTTGGATCGCGTTCGCGAGTTCGGGCTCGGCATCGCCGGGAGTCATCACGCCACGGATCTTGTAGCGGTCGTCGATCCGGCCGGCGTAGCGGATGCGCCGGTCGCGATCCACGAGCACCACCTCGGGGGTGATCGTCGCATGGAGAGCCTCGGCGAGCTTGAAGTCTGTGTCGAGGTGAATCGGAAACGTGATGCCATACTCCTTGCGGTACCCATCGACCTCCCCAGGCTCGTCGCATTCGCAGACCACGCCCAGGAACCGGACGCGGTCGGCGGCAAAACGCGCCGCCAATCCCTCGAGTACCGGGGCGTATTCCTGCGCGAGCGGGCAGGAGGGATGGAGAAACGCGAAGCAGACGGCACGGCCGTCGGGGCCGAGCAGGTCGGCGAACGGGATGGCGGCGTTGTCGCGTCCCCGCACGACGAGCCGTTCAGGGCGAAGCGGCTCGGTCGCCGCGACGACCGAACCCACGATCGTCAGCCAGCAGAACAGCATGGCTCGGATGAGATCCCGCTTCATCGCCGCAGCATAGACGCGCTCGCTCGCCGCCGCCAACCTGATGTGGTCTTGGAGGCGGCACCGCAGGACGACGGTCGCGAGCACGGCCAGTTGGGCGAGGGGGTGCTGCTACCGCACCCTCAGAGAAGCCATCTGCACTGGGAAACAAGGAACAAAACCAAACTAGGCCCGGTGTGATTCGAACACACGACCAAGGGATTATGAGTCCCCTGCTCTAACCACTGAGCTACGGGCCCGACGCCTGATTTATAGGCGATTTTCCCTGCGCCGTCGTTGGCGGGCGCTGCCGCCCCGAAATCACCACCGACGGCCGTGCCGGCATGCTGAGCCCGGATATCCGGATATGATGCCGCTCACGAAACGGCGCGGCGCGGTACGCCGCCCACCCCCGGCGACACCCTGCAGCCATGGCATTCTGCGACGACTCCTTCCTGCTCTCCAACCCGGTTGCCGCCGACCTCTACCATCGGGTCGCGGCCCCGCAGCCGATTGTCGACTACCACTGCCACCTCAGCCCGCGCGACATCGCCGAGGACCGGCGGTTCGAGAACCTGCACGCCGTCTGGCTCGACGGCGACCACTACAAGTGGCGGGCCATGCGGGCCAACGGCGTCGCCGAGGACCTGATCACGGGCGCCGCCACGCCGCGTGACAAATTCCAGGCCTGGGCCGAGACCGTTCCCCACACGCTCCGCAACCCGCTCTTCCACTGGACCCACCTGGAACTGCGGCGGCATTTTGGGATCGAGGACCTGCTGGACGCCACGACGGCCGAGCCCATCTGGATCGAGGCCAATCGGCAACTGGCCCACGGCGACCTCACCGCCCGCGGCATCCTGGCGCGGATGAACGTGGAACTGGTCGGCACCACCGACGACCCGGCCGACAGCCTCGAGTGGCACGACGCCATCGCGGCATCCGGCTGCGCGACCCGTGTCGTGCCGACCTTCCGACCCGACGCCGCGCTCAAGGTGCACGAGCCCAGCCGCGTGCAGGCCTGGGCCCGACGACTTGCGGACGCCGCCGGCATCGGAGCCGACACGTTCTCCGGCCTGCTCGCCGCCCTCGAACGCCGACACGCCGCCTTCGCCGCCGCGGGCGGCCGTGCCACCGACCACGGCCTCGCCTGCCTGCCCGATACCGACTGCACCGAGTCGGAGGCGGCCACGATCTGGCAACGCGCGATGGCCGGCACGGCCGCGACGCCCGCCGAGACGGAGCGGTTCACGGCATTCCTCATGCTGCACGTGGCCAGACTCAATCACGCCACGGGCTGGGTGACCCAATTACACCTCGGGCCGTTCCGCGACCCCAACCCCCTGCTCGCCCGGCGGCTCGGAGCGGACGCGGGCTGCGACACGATCGGCGACGCCCGCCAGGGCCCCGGCTTGGTCCGCTTCCTGGGTACGCTCGCCGCCGAGGGCAGCCTCGGCAGGACGATCCTCTACAACATCAACCCGGCCGACAACGCGGTTTTCGCGGCGATGCCCGGCTCGTTCCAAGACGGCGTCATCCCGGGCAAGATCCAGTGGGGCAGCGGCTGGTGGTTCATGGATCAGGAGCGGGGCATGCGGGCGCAGATCGACATGCTCTCCGACCTCGGCCTGCTCTCCCGGTTCGTGGGGATGGTGACCGACTCGCGGTCGTTCCTCTCCTACCCCCGGCACGAGTACTTCCGCCGGATCCTCTGCGATCTCGTGGGGAGCGACGTGACCAGCGGCCGACTGCCCCACCGCCTCGACTGGCTCGAGCGGCTGATCCGCGGCGTCTGCTGCGGCAACGCCCGCGATGCGTTCGGCGTCACGGGCACCGCGCCGGCCTGACCCGGTCGAGCGAAAACCGCACGCGGACGTCCGGGTGCGTGGTGTAGAGCCGGTGCCGCGTGCCGTCGAACACGAGCGTGGCGCTCGACCGCTTCGGCTCCTCCGGATCGACCGGCAGGATCGGGTTGCCGCCGTACTTCGTCCAGTGGACGAGGTCGTCGCTCGCCGCGATGCAGGTCTGCCAGGCACTCCGATCGGCGATTGGGCTGGCGTGGTAATACATGTAGTAGCGGCCGCGATGCTGGACGATCTGATTGACGGCGACCGCATGCCGGTCATACGGCTCCGGCCCGCAGGCGAGCACCGGTTCGTCGCGCACGTTGGTGAACGTGCGCAGGTCGCGCGACGTGGCCAACCACACGCCGTCGTCCATCCGCTCGTAGAACAGATGCCACACGCCCCGCTCGAACCAGACCGCCGGCGTGCCGCGCGGGCCGGCCGGGAGCGGCAGGCCGTTCGCGAGCCGGATGTCGAGCGGCCCGCACGCCCGCCAGCAGATCCGGTCGTTCGACGTGAGCAGGTGGGCGATGTCCCGCTCCCCTTCCGCGAACATGAAGTACGCCCCGCACCGCGGCACCACGCAGACGTCCTCCACCCAGCGATCGGCCACCAGCGGCCGCGGGCTGCTCCGCCGCCAGGTGAGGCCATCGGGACTGGTCGCGTGGCCCAGACGGCGGACCGGATCCCGATCGCGGTTCGACCCGGTGTACCAGAGGTGCCAGGTCGCCCCTTCGCGGATGATCCAGCCGCGTTCGCGCAGGTCGCGATCCCATGCGTTTGGTCCGCCTCCCGCGAACAGCGGCTCGGCAGACACCGGCCCGAACGCGACGAGCTCGGAGGGAAACCGCGGCTCCCCGGCCGCCGCCACCGAGGCCACGAGGCCCATGGCCAGACCCAGCGCACGACACCGATCCATCACTCGCCTCGCTTGCATGGCGGCATCATAGCCCGCTGGTTCCGCTCATGCGGCGCAGCGACTCCGCGGCACGGCTGGCACGCATCTCGTGGGCGAACCGGAGGCCCACGCCGCCCGCACCAGCTGCATGCCGGGGGCGGCCGGCCCTGAGAATGGGTACGATTCTACGCGGCTCGCTCCCGGCCGGTCCCTCGCCTCCCCCGCGACGCCTCGACGCCATGGCAGCACCGCAGCATGTCAGCTCGCTCTCGCGGCAGTTGGTCGCGCCCGTCGTCGGCCTCGTGCTCGCCGCGGTGCTCGCCAACGTCGGCTTTTCGTCCTGGCTGGCCGTGCGGCGGAGCGTCGCGGCGGCCCGCGCGGGCCAGGAACAGGTGGCGGCGGCGCTGCAGGCGGCGCGGGTGGCCCTGTCGCCGCAAGTGCTCGACACGTTGCATCGCCTGACCGGCAGCCACTTCGTCGTCTGGAACGCGGCCACCCGGACCGCCGGTCTGTCCACGCTGCCGGCCGCGTCGCTCGGCGCGGCTGAAACCGCACGGATCGCCGCCGCGATCGGCGACCGCGTGACGATCGGCGATCGCGTGTATCGAATCGGCGCGGCGCGATCGGAGGGCGTGCGACCGCAGACCGTGCTCGTGCTCACGCCGATGCAGGGCATGCTCCGCACCACCGTCGACGCCGTATGGCCGGTGCTCGCCGTGGCCGCCGCCACGCTCGCGGTGCTCGTGCCGCTGGGCCTCCGCACCACCGGCCGCCTTGCCGCCCGCATCGCCGCCGTCGAGGGGCACGTGGCCCAGATCGCCGCCGGAGACTTCGGCCGCACGCTGCCCGAGTCGGCTCCCGGGCCGGGAGGCCGCCGGCCGCCGGCCGACGAGATCAGCCGCCTGGTCGCAGGCGTCAACCGCATGAGCGCCACGCTCGACACGCTCCGCGGCACGCTCGTCGCGGGCGAACGCCAGCGGTTGCTCGGCCAGCTCGCCGCCGGCTTCGCGCACGAACTGCGCAACGCCATCACCGGCGCGAAACTCGCGATCGAGCTGCACCGGCGGCGGTGCCCGGCCGGCACCGCGGCGGCCGTTCAGGACGACAGCCTCACCGTCGCCATCCGCCAGCTCGACATCGTCGAGGAGGAGGTGCGGGGGCTGCTCGCGCTCGGCAGGCCTCCGGAGACGCAGCCGCTCGCTTTCGCCGTCGATCCGCTTCTGACCGAGGTCCGCGACCTCACCGGCCCGCGCTGCGACCACGCCGGCGTGCGGCTCGACTGCGAGCCTTCCGGACTCGCGCTCGTCGGCCGCCGCGACGCCCTGCGGGCGGCGCTGGTCAACCTGGCGCTCAACGCGATCGACGCGGCGGGCCGCCACGGCGCCGTGCGCCTGTCGGCCGAGGCCGCCCCCGGCCGGGTGCGTCTGGTCGTCGAGGACACGGGGCCGGGGCCGCCGCCGGCCATCCGCGACACGCTGCACGAGCCGTTCGTGACCGGCAAGCCGGAAGGGATCGGCCTGGGGCTCGCCGTGGCCAAGGCGGTCGCGGAGGAGCATGGCGGCGGACTCGATTGGAGCCGTGTCGGAAACCGCACCCGGTTTGCGATTTCGCTTGCCGCGCCGACACTGGAAGCCGATCGGGCCGGCACCATCCCCCGCGAGAGATCGATCCCGTGAGCCGCCTCCTCATCGTCGATGACGAACCGGCCATCGGCTGGAGCCTCCGGGAACTGCTCGTCGATCAGGGCCACGCCGTCGAGGTGGCCTCGAGCGTCGAGGCGGCGCTCGACGTCTGCCGGCCGTTCGCGCCCGACGCCATCCTTCTCGACGTCCGGCTGCCGGGCCGCGACGGCCTCTCCGCGATCCCCGACCTGCGGGACAGCGCCCGCGACGCCCCGGTGATCGTGATGACGGCCTTCGGCGACCTCGACACGGCCGTCCGGGCCGTGAAGGCCGGCGCCTTCGACTACCTCGTGAAGCCCTTCGATCTCGACCGCGTGTCCGCGGTCGTCGCGCGGGCGCTCGCCGACCGGGCCACCGCGGGACGGCCCGCGGCGCCGGCCCATGCCCCCGGTTCGGAAGCCGCCCTGATCGGTGCATCGGCCCCGATGCAGGAGGTGTTCAAGCAGATCGCGCTGGTGGCGGCCACCGATCTGCCCGTCCTGATCACCGGCGCGACCGGCACGGGCAAGGAACTCGCCGCGCGGGCGATCCACGCCCACAGCGGCCGCCGTGACCGCCCGTTCGTGGCCACGAGCCTCGCCGCCCTCGCGCCCGGGATCGTGGAGCGCGAACTGTTCGGGCACGTCCGCGGCGCGTTCACCGGCGCCACGGCCGACCGCCCCGGCCTCTTCGAACTGGCGGCCGGGGGAACGATCTTTCTCGACGAGATCGGCGACGCGCCGACCGACGTGCAGGTGAAGTTGCTGCGCACCCTCGAGTCGCGGGAGGTGACCCGGGTCGGCTCCGTCGCCCCGCAGGCGGCCGACGTCCGCGTGATCGCCGCCACCAACCGCGACCTCGGCGAAGCGGTCGCAGCGGGTCGCTTCCGCAGCGACCTCCACCACCGGCTCCGGGTGTTTCCGATCCAGATGCCGACGCTCGCCGAGCGGCCCGACGACATCGAGCCGCTGGCCCTTCACTTTCTCGCGCGGCACGCGGCCGCGCTGCCCCAGGCGACGGCCGCGCCCGCGCCGACGCCCGAGTTCCTCGCCGCCCTCTGCGCTCGCCCCTGGTCGGGCAACGTCCGCGAACTCAAGCACGCGGTCGAGTACGCCGCGGTGATGGCCCGCGGCGGCATGCTGCGGCCGGAGCATCTGCCGGCGGTCCGGCCCGCGCCGGGTCCGGGCCGGCCCCTCGACACCGCGGCCGCCGCCGTCGGGGTTGCGGTCAAGGAGTGGGCCGCCGCGGCCCGGCTGGCCTTCGGCGAGTTGCCGGAGCCCGACCTGCACCACCGTGCCGTGGACCTCCTCGAGGCGACGCTGCTGCGCGAGGCGCTGGCCCACACCGGCGGCAACCGCACGGCCGCGGCCAAGCTGCTGGGCCTCGATCGGGCCACGCTCCGCACGAAACTGCGGCTGCTCGGCATCGACGACTGACCCGCCGGCCGCGGCGGCGGCTCGTCAGGGCGTCGTGCCCGCGGGGAGTGCCAGTGGAGCCGGGGCGGGGGGATTCCCGAAGAGCGTCTCGAGCGACTCGAGGCCGCGGTTGAGTCCGTCGTTGAGAACCGCCTGCGCGGTGTTCTCCACGATCCGCCCGAGGATGACGTCGATCGACCGGGCGTCGAACTGCGGCCGTTCGACGGTGCCCTTGAGCGGAATGGCCAGCGGCGTGCGGAGCAACTGCGCGACGACCGGCGTCTGGCCGGCGATGTCGCCACGCAGGGCGACCTCCACCACCATGGCCAGCGTGCCGTCGGCGCCCACGCTGCCGCTGCTCTTCACCGTCAACTGACCTGCATCCATCACCAGCCCCTCGTGCCAGAGCCGGCGATCGACCAGTCGGACCCGCATCGGCTCGGGACGCACCCGCATGAGCACCGTCTTGTCGCCGAATGCGAACCGGGGATCGACCACCGCCTGAAGCTTCGCGAGCAGGTTCACCAGTGGCTGCACCGTCGCCGCGGGCGTGACCTCCAGATCCCCGAAGATCACCTGCCCCGTCATCTCCCCCGCAAACGCGTCATCGAGCGGCAGCCGCGCGCCGGCGACGTCGATCGTGACGACCCCCTGGGTGTGCGTCGCATGCCCGAGCAGCGGCGACAGCCACGACACCCAGCGGTCGCAGAGCGGACCGGACAGCGCCACGCGATCGACGACCCGCCCCGCAGGCACCACCAGTTCCGCCGGCCCGGGCGCCAGCCGCATCCAGGGCGCCCCGCGGAGCCGGCCGCCCGCGGCGCCGATGTCGAAGGGGCCAAACGCCAACTGGCCTTCGACGAGCCGGACGGCCGTTTCACCGGCGTCGAGCGGAAGGCCTCCGATCTCGGCGGCCGTCCACGCCGCCGAGGTGTCGATCGAAAACGCCCGCAGCCGGTCGGCCAGCGTGCGGCGCGGCGGAGCCGCCGCCTTCACCGGCGTGGCGAGCCGGGCGGCGCGGTCCCCGTCGGCCCCCTCGCGTCCGCGGGCGGCCGACAGCCAGTCGTCCGGCAGCAGGAGCGTCTCGGGGGTGGGTGACGCCGCGGCCGCCGGCGGCGCCGCGGTGGCCACCGTCCGCACGTCACCGAGCGGCCCGCGAAACGCGAACGGCCGCGTGCCGGCGCCGGCGACCCGCAGGCTGCCTCCCGTCCAAGGCGTGAGCAGGCGGCAGACCTGCGCCCAGTCGTAGGACACGCTGCCGTCGAGATCGACGACCCGGCGAGTCGCCCATTCCGAGATGCCCCCGCGGGCCGCCAGGGCGACGGTCGTCGATTCGAGGCCGATCCGGTCGATCTGCACGCGATCCGCCAGCGCCGCATCGGCGCCGTACGGCCGCGTCACCTCGAACGACAGCCGCGCCCGAGGCTCGCTCCAGACCGGTTGCGGCCCGCCCCCGCCGGGACAGCCGGCCGCGGCGGGGGTGCCGCCACGGGCCACGACGAGCTGCGTGCCACTCGCCTCGACGAGCAGGTTCACGCCGGCCGTCGCATCGACGAGTTCCACGGTGCCCGATAGTTCGCCCGACGCGGGCCACTGGCTCACGGTCTCCGGCGGCAGCAGCCACTGTTCCAGCCGGTTCACGTTCGCCCGCCACTGCGCCTTGCCGCGCAGCCGTTCGAAGAGCCGGACGAGATCGCCGGCTGCCGCTTCGCCGTGCCGCCGGCGCGGGGCCATCCACGACAGGCCGCCGGTTCGCAGCGACAGCGTCGCGGTGAGAATCTCGCCCGACGAGATGTCCACCTGCCCGGTGGCCGGATGGATGAGGCCTGCGGCGGTGGCGACCAGCCGGGGCTCCCGAATCTGCCGCGTGGCGGTGCGGACGAGCAGCTTTTCCACCGCGCCGCCGGCCCGCGTGATCTGCCAAGCGTCGCCGCGCGCGTTGATCGCCGCGGCGGCCTCGAGCGTGCCGCCCAGTTCGACGCCCGCGGCGGCCAGCGTCGGCTCGAACGCGGCGAACCGCGCGTGCCAGCGGGCCAGGTCGCCGGCCAACGAGCAATCGGCCGAGATGCCCGCCGCGCCCGGCGCCGCCCGCAGCCAGGGGGCGTCGCCGCCGCGGCCGAGCAGGCCTTCGATGCCGACGATCACCCCGCCGGTGAGCGTGGCCTCGAGGCGGTCGCCGGCACCGGCGACGAGTGCATGGGCCTGATCGACGAGCGCCGCGCCGCCGGCGATGCGGCCGGAGCCTTCCGCCTCGAGCGTGATCTCCTTGTCGCGCCACGCCGGCCGGCCCGGAGACGTCAGTTCGAAATCGGTCAGGCTGGCGATGACCTTCACGTCGGCCGCCGCCGCCGGATCGGCGCGGCTCACGTGGATCCGGCCCCGCGAGGATCCGGCCACCCGGGTTTCCCCGAGATCGAGCAGTTCCGCCGCCTCGGCGACGAGCCGGTCGATGTCGAGCGTCCACTGCACCGTCGCGTCGGCCGCGTTGCCGGAGGCCGACACCTCCAGGGCGTTCGACGCGATCCGGGCATCCTCGATCCGGAGCTGGTCGCCCCGCGACCGTCTGCCGCGCAGCCAGGCGGTGAACGGCTCGTTCCAGCGGAGCGGCCGCTCGCGCACCGTCGCCTTGGCATTCGCCTCGTCCGGGGACGCGGCCTCGACCACGCTTTGCACCGCTGCGAGATCGCGCGATGTCACGCGCACCTCCAGCACCCGGTCGTCGCCGTCGGCGCGGGACGCGGCCGCCACCTGCAGCCGCCCGTCGGTCACGCGGACATCGGGCCGCACGGCGAGGCCGCCGGCGATCGCCCGCGAGGCGGCGGCCAGATCGATGTCGGCGGCGATCGCGAAATCCTCCTCGATCAGACCCTCGCCCCAGGCCCACGACCCCGCCGTCGGCAGGCGGATGCGTCCCGAGGCTTCGGCGCGAAACAGCGGCGACTGGGCCGCGAACGTGCGGACGACGAGCCGATCGCCCTCCAGGGAACAATCGATGGGCACCTCGCACCGCTCGATCCCGGCCACCTCCGCGAGCGTATCGGCCCGGCAGATCGCCAGCTGCGTCACCAGCGCCGAGCCCGAGATTCGCGCGCCGGCCGCGGCCGTCGCCAGGTCGAGCCGGATGTCGGCCAGGCCGTCGAGCAGATGCGCCGTCTCGAATCGGGTCGCCAGCAGGCTCGACGCGCCGAGGGGCAGCCGGT
Source organism: Planctomycetaceae bacterium (assembly GCA_040376455.1). Lineage (GTDB taxonomy): Bacteria > Planctomycetota > Planctomycetia > Pirellulales > UBA1268 > QWPN01. Next base: position 54,742 of record JBEIQP010000003.1, read on the forward strand.
GCGCGGCGAGCGTCACGGCCCGCGACTCGGCGGCGCCGGCGGGCGACGAGACCGAGAAGCCGCCATCGCGGGCGAGCACCGCCGTGGCGCCCGCGGCGATCGTGGTGCGATCGAGCCGCGCCGACGCTTCGGCGGGTTCGACCGACGGTGCCGCGGGGGAGGCGGCGACCCGCGCCGACGCGTCCACGGCGGGCGGATCGACATGCCGCAGCCGGCCGGCCACGGTCCAGCCAGCGAGCGTGGCATCGGATCGCACGGTTCCGGCCGCGAGCACGTCCGATAGCCGCCAGGCATCCCGCCGCTCGACGTCCCGGAGTTCGACGGCCGCGTCCACCACCTCCAGCTCGAACGACATCGGCCGCGCCGTTCCGGCCGCGACCGCCGCCAGCCAGGGGGCGAGGATGTCCTCGAGCGAACTGCCGCCGCGCCGCACCTCCACGAGCGCCTCCGGCGCGACGAGGCGAATGGTACCGAGGTCGTCTGGATCGACGGCCAGCTGGAGCAGGCCGCGGTCGATGACGACCCGGGGCACCATCAGGTTCGTCCGTCCGGCCGCGTCGCGCAGCACGATGTCGCGATACTCGATGCCGCCGAGCCAATGCCACCGCGCCTCACCGCTCGACACGCTGCCGTCGATGCCGGCGAAGAGGGCCGTCAGCGGCCGGTCGCGGAGTTCGGTGAGCACGAGGATCGTGGGCGCGATCCAGACGGCCGCGGCCACGACAGCCAGCGCCGCCAGCGAGAACACGGCCCAGCGCCGCGGCCGCGCGCCTCGGGATCGGCCCCCGCCGTCGTATCGGGAATGTCTCCTGGCCATGGGGGAGGAGTATAGAAGGCCCCCTTCACCCGGCAGAAGGCGGATATTTGCGGCGCGCGAGCCCCGCGAGATCCTCCGGCGTGTCGATGTCGATGAACGACGCGAGGTCGGGATCGACCGCGGCGCATTCCGCCGCGCTGACCTCGTCCACGCCGCCGTCCGTGGAGCCGGCGAGTGCCGCGAGCAGCCCCCGCGGGTCGCGGCGACCGGTCGCCAGATAGGCATCGATCCGCGGCAGGAGCCGCACCGCCACCACCGAGAGGAGCACCTGCAGATGGCCGTGCACGACGGGCACCACCCAGTCGGCGCGGCCGGCCTGACCGCGATCCACCAGGAGCCGCACCAATTCACGACGCAGGAGCGGCACGTCGCACGAGCAGATGAACGCGACCCCGGGCGGCGAACTGCGGCCGACCGCGGCCTCGAGGCCGTCGCGGATGCCCGCGAGTGGCCCGGCGCCGGGGGTGCGGTCGCGGACGATCACGGCGGCGGCGGGCAGCGGTGGCAAGGGCTGCCCGGGCGCGGCCACCACGTAGAGCTCGTCCACCTCGGCGGCCACCGTCGCGGCGACGGTCCCGAGCAACGGGCGGCCGGCCAGTTCGAGCGCCGCCTTGCCGCCGACCGGCGCCACCGGCCCGAGGCGGGTCGAGCCACCCCCGGCGAGCACGATGCCGATCGCGCCGGCGTGGGATCGTGTCTCGGCAGCGTGCACGGCGGAAGCCTGCCCCACGGTCGTGAACCCCCGACGCCGGAGCCGTGCGGCCGCCGGCGGCGCCATGCCGGCCACCGACCCCACGCTACCTGCCCAGGAACCGCTCGATCCGGTCGAGTCCTGCGACCAACTTCTCCTCGGAAGAGGCGAACGACATGCGCACGTGTCCTTCGGCGCCGAACGCGCTGCCCGCCACGAGCGCCACGTGCTCCTGCTCGAGGAGCGCTTCGCACCACTGCATGCTGGTGGCGATGCCGCGGCCCGCCGACCGCGCGAGCGGTTCCCGGATGTCGAAGAACGCGTAGAACGCGCCGCCGATGTCCGGCAGCCGCACGCCGGGCATCGCGGCGAGGCGGCGGGCGACCAGGTCGCGCCGCTTCTGGAAGGCCCGGCACATCTCGGTCACGCATTCCTGCGGGCCGGTGAGCGCGGCCACGGCGGCGTGCTGGCTGATGCTGCAGGGGTTGCTCGTCTCCTGGCTCTGCAGGTTGGCGATCGCCCGCGCGAGCGGTTCGGGGCAGATCGTCCAGCCAATCCGCCAGCCGGTCATCGAATAGGTCTTGCTCACGCCCGCCACCACGACCGTGCGGTTCTCGAGCCCCGGCCGCAGCGTGGGAAACGAGACCGAGCGGCGGCCGTCGTAGACGAGCTGGTCGTAAATCTCGTCGGAGACGACGGCCAGATCGGCCTCGATCGCGATGTCGGCGAGCGCCGCCAGTTCCGCCTCGGTGTAGACGACCCCGGTGGGGTTGCTCGGCGAGCAGAGCAGGAGCATCCGCGTGCGCGGCGTGAGCGCCGCCCGCAGGGCCTGCGGCCGGAGCTTGAAATCGTCCTCGATCCGGGTCTCGAGCAGCACCGGTCGGGCGCCGGCCAACTTGATCAGTTCGGCGTAGCTCACCCAGTAGGGCGTCGGCACGATGACCTCGTCCCCCTCGTCGAGCAGGGCCGTGAAGACATTGTGCAGCGCATGCTTGGCGCCGTTGGAGACCACCACCTGGGCGGCCGTGACCGGCAGCCCCGTGCGTCGGGAATGGTCGGCGGCCACGGCCTTCCGCAGATCGGGAATGCCGGCGGCGGGCGTGTATTTGGTCTTCCCCGACCGGATCGCGGCCTCGGCCGCCCGACAGATGTGTTCGGGCGTGGGAAAATCGGGCTCGCCGACCGAGAGGTCGATGACATCGACGCCGGCGGCGGCCATCGCCGAGGCCCGGGCGGCCATCGCCAACGTGGCGGACGGCTCGAGCGACGCCATGCGGCGTGCGGTCTGCAGACTGTTCGACTCCGCTGTGCGGTCCATGCGGGCTTCCTGCCGTCTCCTGCGGTTGCTTGACACCTCTTGCACGTCGCAGAATGATACCACCCGGCTGTCGGTTTCCCACCGAAAACCAGCGCTGACTTCCGCGAAAGGATCGCATGCCCCACCCACGCCCCGATTCTCCGAGCCGCATCGGTCTGTGGCTCGTCGGAGCCAAGGGGGGTGTCGCCACGACGATGCTCACCGGCTTGGCGGCGCTCCGCCGCGGAGCCGTCGCCCCCGTTGGCCTGGTGACCGCGCTCGATCCCTTCACGCGGCTGGGGCTGGTCGATTTCCCCGACATCGTCGTGGGTGGTCACGACATCCGCGCAGGCAGGCTCGCGGACGAGGCGCGGCGGATGTGGACCGAGAGCCGCGCGATCATGCCCGAGCTGCTCGACGGCTCGGCCGACTTCTTCGCGGAGGTGGAAGCGCGGCTCCGGCCGGGCACCGTGGTGGCGGCGGGGGACGCGATCCGCCGCCTCGCCGACGACGGCATCGCCGCGCGGGTCGAGACGCCGCGGCAGGCGATCGAGCGGATCCGGGAGGATCTGGAGGCCTTCGCGACGGCGGAGCAGCTCCGCCACGTGGTCGTCGTCAACGTCGCTTCCACCGAACCGCCGCCGGCGCTGCCGATCCCGCGCGACTTCGCCGATGTGCGACCGCTGCTCGACGACGCCGTCCGCTGCCCGCTGCCGGCGAGCAGCCTCTACTTCCTGGCGGCCGCCGAGGCGGGGGCGTCGTACGTCAATTTCACTCCCTCGAC
>JBEIQP010000118.1:0-8188 GCA_040376455.1 Planctomycetaceae bacterium
ACCGTCCGGAATGGCGGTGACGCGGTCGCCGTGGCTCATCCAGACCGTTTCCAGACCGCCGACGTCGGCCAGCCCCTCGAACAGCGGACTGGCCTTTTCGATCGTCACTTCAGCCCGGCCGAACTCGCCGGCGTGGCCGCCCTCGACCTTGCCGCCAAGCACGTCGCACAGCAGCTGCTCGCCGTAGCAGATCGCCAGCAGCGGCACGCCGAGCTTGAACAGCTCGCGCTCCCCTTCGAGCATGCAGGCCAGCACCCGCTCGGGGATGGCGCCGAAATACTGGTCCTCGAACTCCTGCCCCTTCGGAGGCTTGGCGCCGAAGAGCGTGCGGCCGGTCATCACCAGGTCGGGCCGCGCGAAGAAGAAGTTGCGGTCGATGAGGAAGTATTCCTGCTCCGGACCGGCCGAGGCCGAGACCTGGCCGACGTCCTTGTGGCCAAAGAGCGCCAGCACCCGGCGGGCCTGCTTGTCCACCGCCTGCATCGAACGCAGCAGCGGCGTCTTCTTGTCGAGCGCCTCGCCCGTCCACGAGCAGAAGGCGGTGGGGATGCAGAGGGTGGTGCCGTTGGGATTGTCGAGGATGTAGGCGGGGCTCGTCGGATCCCAGGCGGTGTAGCCGCGAGCCTCGAACGTGGCCCGCAGGCCGCCCGAGGGGAAGCTCGAGGCGTCGGGCTCGCCCTGGATCAGTTCCTTGCCGGAGAACTCGGCGATCGCATCGCCGTCGCCGGTCGGCGTGAGAAAGCTGTCGTGCTTCTCCGCGGTGATGCCGGTGAGGGGATAAAAGACGTGTGCGTAGTGGGTGGCGCCCTTCTCGATCGCCCAGTCCTTCATGGCGAGCGCCACGGCGTCGGCGATCGAGGCGTCGATCGGCTTGCCCTGCTTGATCGTCGCCTGCAGCGTCTTGTAGACGCTCTTCGGCAGACGATCCTTCATGACCGCGTCGCTGAAGACGTTGGACCCGAAGATCTCGCTGGTGGGCGTCTCGCGGAAGTTCCAAGCCTGGCCGTTCGACTTGTAGTTGTTGATGGCGGCGACGGCGCTGGCGCGGGCACTGGTCATGGCAGAGTCCTTCTTCTCGAGGGGAGGCTGTTCATAGGGGGCGCGATCGAGCGCGCATGAACGCCCGAACGGAGTCGCCCGCCGCAGCCAGAAGAAGAATTCAGCGGCGGGCGCTTCAAGGAATCGTCTCCGGCAGCGTAGCCGCGCCGGGAGGGCAGTTCAAGTAGCGGCATTCGGTCGCAGCGGGCGGGCGGGGGGCGGCTGTTTCAGGGGTCGGAATCAACGCGCGGCGGTCGTGCGCGACACCGGCTTCGCGACCGGCCGCGCGGCGGTGGAGCGGCGGGCGACTTCGGCGGCCGTCTCGAGCACGGCGTCGCCGGCGGCACGGGAGACGTCGCCGTCGATCGGTCGCGCCACCGAGTGCACCGCGAGGTCGGGCTCGACGCCGACCCGGCTGTAGGGCAGCCCGCGGGGCGAATAGAACTTCGCCGTCGTCAGCCGCATCCCGACGCCGGCCGCGTCGAGCGGGAAGATTCCCTGGATCGAACCCTTGCCATAGCTCCGCGAGCCGACGATCGTGCCGCGGCCGTGGTCGCGGATCGCACCGGCGAAGATCTCGCTCGAACTGGCCGAGTCGCCGTCGATCAAGAGCACCAGCGGCATCCGCCAGGTGCCGGGGCGGCCGGCCGTGTAGTTGAAGTCCTCCTCCGGGCTGCGGCCCCGCGTGGCCACGACGAGGCCGCGCTCGAGGAACAGGTCGGCCACGTCCACCGCCGCCGAGAGCAGGCCGCCCGGATTGCCCCGCAGGTCGATGACGAGCGACCGCATGCCCGCCGCGTCGAGCCGCCGCAGGGCGTCTTCGAGATCGACCGCGGTCGTCTTCTGGAACGAGGTCAACTTGAGGTGGGCCACGCCCGCCGCCTCGTCGATCATCCGCACGTCCTCGATGCTCGGCACCTCCACGTGCTCGCGCCGCACCGTCACGGCCCGCGCGGGGGACGGGGCCCGCAGGATCGCCAGCGTCACGAGCGAGCCCTCCGGACCTTGCAGCAACTGGGCCGCTTCGTCCACGCCCATGCCGCCGATCGACCGGCCGCCCACGCCCACCAGATGGTCGCCGGCGCGGATGCCGGCACGCTGGGCCGGGCTGCCCGGGATCACGTGCACGACGAGCAGGCCGTCGGCAGCGCTTTTGAGCTCCACGCCGAGCCCGACGAAGTTGCCCTCGATCTGCGCGTACAGGTCCTCGAGTTGGCCGTTCGTGAGGAAGGCCGAATACTCGTCGAGCCCGCCGACGGCGGCCGCCGACATTTCCATGAGCGTCACGGCCGGCGGCACGCCGAGGATCGAGTGCGCGGTGCGGGCGATCCAGGCGGCGAGATGTTCGGCATCCCCCTGTGTCGCCACGGGCCGCGAGGCGATGAGCCGCTCGACCTGCTCCCGATAGATCGCCCGCCGCTCCGGGGTGGCCTGCGTGGCGTGCAGCGACGCGAAGGCGGCCTCGTCGATGGCGATCTCCATCGCCTGCCGGCCCCGGCCCACCAGCCGGCCGAAATTCGGGGCATCGACGTGGTGCGAGCCGATCCGCGCCAGCACTTCGGCATACACGCGGCGGGCGTCGGCCTCGGTCAACGTGGCGAGCTGGCGGCGAAAGGCGGGCTCCGCGTGGCGGCGGGCGATGTCGCAGTGCAACTTCGCCAGGTCGTACCGGTGGACGAGCGCCGGGGCGAGCGTGCCCTTGCGGGCGGCCGTCTCGCAGATGCTGACCACGTCGGCCCAGCGGCCCTCGTGCACGAGCGTGGCCGTGCGGCCGATCAGGTCGTCCGCCTGCCCGGCCGATGCCGCCGCGACGGACGCCGCGGGCGTGGAGCCGGAGGGAACCCACCGCAGGCTCGGATCGGCGGCGGCGGCGCTGCCCGCGACGAGGGCGACGATCGCCGCCAGCCAGGCGCCGACACGCAGCGGGCGGGCGACGGGCGACGTCTGAGGGCAGGCGCCAGGCACGTGGGGCGATCCGTTCGCGGGGGAGCCGCAATCCTGTCGCGGCAGCCAGCGGTCTCTCCATTGACCGCCCGCGATTATGGATCACGTTTCGAGGGCGGGCAAAAAACGACGGCCGCCGGCCCGCAAAAATGCCCGTCCGCGGCGGCATCGCCCCGGAACGACCGGCGTGCCCCGCATGACCCGTCCAGGCGACACGTTGGTACGATGAGGGGCGGAGGCCGGGCACCGCCCCGTTCCATACGATCCGCACGTCCCGCGCGTCAACGATGCCCCGCACCACCACCCCATCTGGCAGCGTCTCCGGCGAGCCCGACCCGCCCCCGCGGCCGCCCGTGGCCGGGGAGCAGACGCTCGTGCTTCTGGAGCGGGTGCGGGACGGCGACGGCGCCGCGATCAACGGCCTGCTCGAGCGGCACCGCGACGCCATCAAGCGGATGATCGCGCAGCGCATGGATCGCGTCGTGCAGCGCCGGGTCGATGCCAGCGACATCGTCCAAGACGTCCTGCTGGAGGCCAATCGCCGGCTGGGCGACTATCTCGCCAACCCCACGATGCCGTTTCGGCTCTGGCTCCGCCACATGGCCCGCGACCGGCTCATCGACGCGCATCGCCGGCACCGCGTGGCCGCCAACCGGAGCATGGATCGGGAGGTGCCGCTGGTCGCCGCCGCCGACGGCGACCACTCGCAGGCGGATCTCGCCGGCAACGTCGCCGACCGGGAACTGACGCCGGCCGCGGCGGCCACCTGGCACGAACTGGAGCGGCGGTTCGCCGCCGCGGTCGAGCAACTCGAGGAGGCGGACCGGCAGATCGTCCTCCTGCGCCACTTCGAGCATCTCTCGACGGCGGAGGCCGCCGCCGCGCTCGGGCTCTCGAAACCGGCCGCCGGCATGCGGTATCTGCGGGCGATGCGCCGGCTGCGCACCCTGCTGGACGACGCATGACCGCCGCCCTCCCCGCCGCCCGCACGCGACTATCATTCCCGAGGTCCGGGGCATGCGCCTTGCCCGGCCAGGGGAAATCGGGCCGGAACCTGCCGTCATGACGCCATCGACCTTTCGCGGCCCGCGTGCCATCGACGCCCCGCTGTCCTCCGAGCAGGAGACGCGGCTCGCCGAACTCGTCGAAGCGCTCTCCGAAGAGCGCGGCTCGGCGGCGCAGGCGCGGCTCGAGGCGCTGGCGGCGCGGCATCCCGACCTGGCGGGCCAGTTGCGGGAACTCTTCGCGGCGATGTCGATGGCCGACGCCGTCGCCGAGGAATCGACGATCTACGAACGGTCGAGCCGGCCGGACGAGCCGGCCGTCGTGTTCGCCGACCACACGGTTGGCCGCGATGCGGATTCCTCGGGCTCATGGGGCGCGAGCGGCACGTTCGTGCCCGGGAGCACGCCGCTGCCGGCGGCCTTCGGCGACTACGAGATCCTGGAGGAGATCGGTCGCGGCGGGATGGGCGTCGTCTACCGGGCGATGCAGAAGAGCCTCAACCGGGTCGTCGCGGTCAAGATGCTCCTGCGCCGCGATCTCGCGAGCCCGGCCGACCTGGCCCGCTTCCGCAGCGAGGCCGAGGCCGCCGCCCGGCTCGACCATCCGGGCATCGTGTCGATCTTCGAGGTGGGCGAATGCGCCGGCCATCCCTTCTACAGCATGCAATTCGTGGAGGGGACCACGCTCTCGCGGCGTCTCGCGGAAGGGCCGGTGCCGCCGCGGGAGGGAGCGGTGCTGCTCGGCAAGGTGGCCGACGCGGTCCAGGTGGCCCACGATCGCGGCGTGCTGCACCGCGATCTCAAGCCCTCCAACATACTGATCGACGCCGCGGGCGAGCCGCACGTCTCCGACTTCGGGCTCGCGAAGCGGCTCGAGGCCGGCGAGTCGGTGACCCACACCGGGGCCATCCTCGGCACGCCCTGCTACATGTCGCCCGAGCAGGCGGCCGGCAGCCGCGGCGACATGGGCCCGACGAGCGACGTGTGGAGCCTCGGCGCGATCCTCTACCAGATGCTGACGGGACGCCCGCCGTTCCAGGCGGCGAGCCCGATGGACACGCTGCTGGCGGTGCTCGAGTCCGACCCGCCCCTGCCGCGGTCGATCGACCGGACCGTGGACCGCGACCTGGAGATGATCGCGCTGAAGGCGCTGCAAAAGCCGCAGGATCTGCGCTACGCCTCGGCCGCGGGCCTCGCCGCCGACCTGCGGGCGTTTCTCGCGGGCGAGCCGGTGGCGGCGCGACGCGGCGGGCTGGCCGACGTCGTCAGTCGCCTGTTCCGCGAGACGCACCATGCGGTGGTGCTCGAGAACTGGGGCCTCCTCTGGATGTGGCACTCGGTCGTGATCCTCACGCTCTGCGTCACCACCGACGTGCTGGCGTGGCAGGGGGTGACCACGCGCTGGCCGTATCTGGTGCTCTGGGGAGGCGGGCTCGCGCTCTGGGCGCCGATCTTCTGGGCGCTGCGGCACCGCACCGGTCCGGTGACCGCCGTCGAGCGGCAGATCGCGCACGTCTGGGGGGGCAGCGTGATCGCCAGCGTGATGCTCTTCTGGGTGGAGGGTCTGCTCGGCCTGCCCGTGCTCACGCTCTCGCCGGTACTGGCCCTGCTCGCCGGCATCGTGTTCTTCGTGAAGGCGGGCATCCTCTCCGGGGCGTTCTACATCCAGGCGGCGGTGCTCTTCGGCTCGGCGCTGCTCATGTGCGTCCTGCCCGACTACCAGCACATCATCTTCGGCCTCGTCAGCGCCGCCTGCTTCTTCGTGCCGGGGTTCAAGTACCACCGCCAGCGCGGCCGGACGGAGTGACCGCCGCCCCGCGCCGGGCCGGGCTCAGCCGGTGCAGCACGTCGCCAGCCAGTAGAGTCCGCCGGCGAGCATCATCACCACCGGCAGCGTGAGGATCCAGGCCAGGGCGATCTCGCGGACCGTCTTCGGCTGGATGCCCGACCGGTTGGCCCACATCGTGCCGGCCACGCCGCTCGAGAGCACGTGCGTGGTGCTCACAGGCATGCCGAGGGAATCGGCCAGCCCGATCGTCGCGGCGGCGACCAGTTCCGCCGCGCCCCCCTGCGCGTAGGTGAGATGCGTCTTCCCGATCTTCTCCCCCACGGTCTGCACGATCCGCTCCCAGCCGAACATCGTGCCGATCCCGAGGCACAAGGCGACGCCGATCACGACCCACAGCGGCACGTATTCCACCGGCTTGGAAAGCTGCCCGGCGAGACTCTCGAGCACCGCGCGACGATCCGCGGCCAGCGTGTCGCCGAACTGGCGCAGGAGGGTGCGCACCGACGCGGCCAATTCGACGAGGTGGGTCCGCACCTGCCAGCGCTCGTCGGCGTGCAGGTCGGCATAGCTCGTGCGGCCGTCGAGCGCCGCCACGACCTGCCGGGCCAGGGGCAGCGGTTCGAGCGTGGCGAGCACCGCGTCGCCGCGCGGAAAGGGATCGATCACCCGATCGACGAGCCCTTCCGCGTCCGCCGCGCCCGACACCTCCAGCACCTCGGCGGCCGAGACGGCGGCGGAGCGCGACAGTCGCTCCACCTGCGACGTGGCGAGGTGCTGATCCCGCAAGGCGTTCATCAGCACGGTCAGCTGTGGGTCGGAGAGCTCCGCCTCCAGCTTCCGGGCCGCCGCGACCGTGGCGCCGATGTCGTCCGGCGAACTGCTCATGTCGAGGGCGTAGGCGGCCGGCACGATGCCGATGAGCACGAGCATGATCAGCCCCATCCCCTTCTGGCCGTCGTTCGAGCCGTGGGCGAAGCTCACGCCGGTGCAGGTGCCGACGAGCAGCACGCGGATCCACCACGGCGGCGGCCGGTCGCCGTGCGGCGGCTCGTAGAGCTCCCGCGCGGGGATCAGTCGCTTGGCCAGGAGCAGCAGGCCCGCCGCCAGACCGAAGCCGACGAGGGGCGAGAGCACGAGCGCCGCAGCCACCTCCGACGCCTTGTGCCAGTTGATCCCCTTGAAGGCGGAGCCATGCTCCATCCAGGCATTTATCATCCCCACGCCCATGATCGAGCCGACGAGCGCGTGGGAACTGGAGGCGGGCAGGCCCCGGTACCAGGTGGCGACGTTCCAGAGGATCGCCGCGCCCAGCAGCGACAAGACCATGGCGAGCCCGCGGCCCGTCTTGATGCCGACGAGCAGGTCCACCGGCAGGAGGTGGACGATGCTGAAGGCGACGCCGATGCCGCCCAGGACGACGCCCGCGAAGTTCCACAGGCCCGACCAGACGACGGCCGGCATCGGCCGCATCGACTTCGTGTAGATCACCGTGGCGACGGCGTTGGCGGTGTCGTGAAAGCCGTTGACGACCTCGAACCCGAACGCGATCGCCAGCGCCGCCACGAGCAGGATCACCTGCCCGGGGCCGAGGGTGGCCAGCGACTCGAAAAAATCCACGTCCACGGCTCCCGGGGGCTTCGCTTCCGGCCGCCCGTCCGGGGCGGATCGAGCATGAACCTAGGCGGGTTCGCGGGCCGAAACAAGGACTGTGACGGTCCGCATCCAATTCTCATACTGTGTGAAATCGAACAGCCGGCGGCGGGAACCGTAGGAACAGGTCGAGTGGCGGGCACCCCAGGAGGACGAGCGGCATGGCGTGCGGCGATCGGTTGGCGGTGGAGCATCGCGTGGCGGGATCGACCGTCACCTACATGCACCACGGCATCGACGTGGGCGACGGCACGGTCGTGCACGCGAGGCCCGACGACTTCCGGCAGCCGTTCGGCGGCGGCCGGGTCGTCCGCACGAGCCACGAGGAGTTTGCCGGCGGGGCGGCCGTCCGCGTCGCCAACGAACCGCCGGCCGCGTTTCCGCCGGAGGAGATCGTGGCCCGAGCGGTCGCGCAGGTCGGCCGGGAAGGCTATTGTCCGGTTATCGACAACTGCGAGCACTTTGCGACCTGGTGCGCGACGGGGGCGCGGTCGAGCCGGCAGGTCGAGATCGTGATGGCGCGGGCCACGGCGGCCGCGGCCCGCGCGGCCGCGGCGGTCTCCGCCCGGGTGGCGGCTGGCGCGGCGGAGCGGGTGGCGATCCGCACGGCCCTCGGCAGCACCGTCCGCGTCGGCCTCCGCACGCTCGTGCCCGCGGCGATCGCGGCCGAGGGGTTGGCGCTGGCGGCCGAGTGGCGGGCCCATCAGTCCGGGCTGTCCGCGGAGGAAAGCCGGCGGGTCGGCGAGCGGGCCGGCCTGACGGC
>JBEIQP010000040.1:0-22322 GCA_040376455.1 Planctomycetaceae bacterium
CGGCATCCGGGCGATGTGGTCGCCGAGGATCACGTCGCGGCACCCGGTGGCGGTGACGAAGATCTGGCCGCGGGGGGCGGCTTCCTCCATCGTCGTCACCTCGTAGCCCTCCATCACCGCCTGTAGGGCGTTGATCGGGTCGATCTCGGTGACGATCACGCGAGCCCCGAGGGCCTTCATCGCGTGGGCGCAGCCCTTGCCGACGTCGCCGTAGCCGCAGACCACCACCACCTTGCCGGCCACCATCACGTCCGTGGCCCGCTTGATGCCGTCGGCCAGGCTTTCCCGGCAGCCGTAGAGGTTGTCGAACTTGCTCTTGGTGCAGGAGTCATTGACGTTGATCGCCGGCAGCTTGAGCTCGCCGTTCTCGTGCATCTGGTAGAGGCGGTGCACGCCCGTGGTCGTCTCCTCGGAGAGGCCGCGGATGCCGCCGAGCAACTCCGGATACTTGGTGTGCACCATGGCGGTCAGGTCGCCGCCGTCGTCGAGGATCATGTTGAGGGGCTGGCCGTCCGGGAAGAAGATCGTCTGCTCGATGCACCAGTCGAATTCCTCGTTCGTCATCCCCTTCCACGCGTAGACCGGGAAGCCGGCCTTGGCGATCGCGGCGGCGGCATGGTCCTGCGTGGAGAAGATGTTGCAGCTGCTCCAGGTGACCTCGGCGCCCAGCTCCTTGAGCGTTTCGATGAGAACGGCCGTCTGGATCGTCATGTGGAGGCAGCCGGCGATCCGGGCGCCGGCGAGCGGCTTCGAGCGGCCGTACTTCTCCCGGAGCGCCATCAGGCCGGGCATCTCGTTCTCGGCCAGCATGATTTCCTTGCGGCCCCAATCGGCGAGCGAGAGATCGGCGACCTTGTAGGGAAGACGGGTTTCGACGTGGGCCACGGAGAACCTCCTTGAATGGACGGATGGGAACCGGGTCGGAGAACGCTGCACGTGCGTGACGCCCCCGGCTGGTCGTCGCCTCATCTTAGCCGTCCGAACCGGATCGCAAAGGGTGGCCGGGGCCCCCGGCGGCCGTCATGAAGGCCGCACGGGCCGCCGCCACGAACGCCCGCACCTTCGCGGCATCCTTGAGGCCCGGGGCCGATTCCACTCCGCTGGCCGTATCGACCGCCTGCACGCCGGTGACCCGGATTGCCTCCGCCACGTTGTCGGGGGTCAGCCCGCCCGCGAGGGCCATCGGCACCGGCAGCGGGCCGGCGGCGGTCAGCGCCCGCCAGTCCACGCGTGCGCCCGTCCCGCCGAGTTGGCCGCCGTCGGCGCCGCGGGCCGCTCCGGCGTCCACCAGCGCCATGTCGATCCGTCCCCCGAGGGCCCGGGCGGCCTCGATCCAGCGCCGGGCCGACGCGAGGCCGTCCGCCTCCAACCGCACGGCGCGGATCACGGGCACGGTGCCCAAGGCCGCGCAGAGTTCGGGGGCATCCACCACGGCCCGCGATCCGTCGCCGTCGGCGAACAGATGACCGTGCAACTGGATCGTGTCGAGCCCCACGTCGCGCACGATCCTCATGATGTCGTCAGCCCGGCTGCCGGCGAACACGCCCACCCGGCGGACGCCGGCCGGGAGGACGGCCGCCACCTCGCGCGCCACGGCGGGAGACAGGCACCGCGGCGAGCCGGCGACGAAGTTGAGCCCGACCGCGTCGGCGCCGCTCGCCGCCACCAGCCGCGCATCGGCCGGCGTGGTCACGCCGCAGATCTTCACGTGAAACATGCTTGTCCGCCGAAGCGAGGGGTGGCTGTCGTGCCGCCGGGTGCCGGCGTCACATTCGTCGCGACCGTTCGCGGGCGTGCCGTTTTTCCCGACCCGGAAAGTCTACGTCGCCGTCAGATGGTGCAGGAAGCCGGGACGGTTGGTCGAAATCAGTGTCAGTCCCCGCCACGGTCCAGCCGTCCACCACTCGGAACCGCACTCGCGATGCACACATCACGCCGGCACCCCTCGACCCGCCCGTTCATGGCCGCGCCCCGCACGCAGTTCTATCACCCTGCGAAGGTGATCGACGCGGCCCTGCACGGCAGCGAACGGGCGATCCGCCGCGCGGAGGGGGTGTCGCTCGTCGTGGGGCAGCCCGGGACGGGCAAGTCGCTCCTCCTGGCGATGATCGCCGAGCACGTGCGCGACGACTTCGACGTGGCGGTGCTCTCGGGCGCGCGGATCTGCACGCGGCGGGCCCTCTGGCAGTCGATCCTCGCCGAAATCGGCGAGCCCTACCGCGGCATCGACGAGGCCGAACTCCGGATCGCGCTGGTGGAGCGGATCCGCGGCCTGGCGGCGACGGGATCGGGGCTCGTGGTGCTCGTGGACGAGGCGCAGACGCTGCCCACCCGGCTGCTGGAGGAACTGCGGCTGCTCACCAACGTGCCGACCCCGCTGCCCGCCGTGCACATCGTGCTGGCCGGATCGACGAAGCTCGAGGAACTGCTCGGCCTGGCGCGGATGGAGGCTCTCACGCAGCGGATCGCCGTGCGGAACTACCTCGAGCCGCTCGAGCACGCGGAAACGGTCTCCTACCTGCGCACCCAGACGAAGGCGGCGGGCCTCGATTGGAACCGCCTCTTCGACACCGGCTGCGACGACGCGGTCTTCACCGCGACCGACGGCGTGCCCCGGTTGATCAATCAGCTCTGCGACCATGCCCTCGTGCTGGTGGGCGACACGGGCCGCCGCGTGACGCCGGCCGACATCGCCGCCGCCTGGCGCGACATTCAGCGGCTGCCGGCCACCGGGATCGAGCCGTCGGGGCGGTCGCCCCTGGCCGGTGACCACCAGGCCGACGTCGGGCACGACGACGCGGAAGCGGCCGCCTGCGAGGAGCTCGGGTATGCGACCGACGGCATGGAGGTGGTCGAGTTCGGGGGGCTCGATGACGAACGGTTCGAGGATGCGGTGCGGACGCTCGTCGATGAGGGAGACATGCGGCGGCTCGACGGCGGGCGGCCGCAGGATCCTTGGGAAGGCCCCGAGGTGGAGTTGGTCTTCGACGCGTCAACCGACCCGTTCGCGGCTTACTTCGAGCAGGAGAAGCAGGCCGTCGAGCGGTTTTTGATGCAGGGGCCGGATGATTTCAGCGGCTGCCGCCACGTCGCGAGCCGGGAGGGCGACGCGATGGGCCGGCACCTGGAATCCCTGCAGCGGGTGGTGCTGCCGGCGGTTCCGGCCGGCCTCGGGACCGCGGACGCCGCCGCCGGGGAACCGGCCGCATCGCGGGCCGAGGTGGCCGCGGTCGAGGTCGCCGTGGAGGAGGTGGAGGACGATGCGGACATGGTGCTGATCGAGGAGGATCTGCTGGAGCCGCCGACCGGCGCGCAGCCTTCGATCTTCGCCGTCCGACCGGGCGATTACCGCAGCCTCTTCACGCGCCTGCGCCGCGGCGACCGCGGCCGCTGACCCCGCGTGACCCGGTGTCGTCGGCAGCGCACAATCGAGGCGTGACTCCCTCCGCCCCCCGCCGCGCAGCCTCCGACCACCGGGTCTTCCCGGCGGGGGAGCGGGGCCGCGTGCTCGTCGTCGCGGCGACCCTCAACGAGGCCGACACGATCGCCGACCTCGTCGCCCGGGTGCTCGCCGTCTCCCCCGCCCTGGAGATGCTGGTCGTCGATGACGACTCTCCCGACGGCACGCAGGGGATCGTGGCGCGGATGGCGGAGACGGAGCCGCGGCTGCACCTCCTGAGCCGGCGCGGCTGCCGCGGCCTCGGCGGCGCGATCATGGAGGGCTTTCAGTTCGCCGTCGCGCACGGGTTCGAGATCGCCGTCAACATGGATGCCGACTTCAGCCACGACCCAGACGACATCCCGAGGCTGTTGGCGGCGCTCGAGCCCCTCGGCGGCAGGCCGGCCGATGTCGTGGTCGGTTCGCGGCGGGTGCCCGGCGGGCAAACGCTCGGCTGGCCGCTGTCCCGGCACGCCATCAGCCGGTTGGTCTGCTGGTTCACCCGCTTCGTCCTGCGGGTGCCGGTGCGCGACGCATCGAGCGGCTTCCGTGCCGTGCGGCTCGCCATCGTCGAGCGTCTGCCCGCCGATCTCTCCACCGGCTACGCATTCTTCGAGCAGATGCTCTGGAGCGCGCATCGGGCCGGGGGGCGGATCGTGGAGGTGCCGATCACGTTCACCAATCGGAAGCACGGCACCAGCAAGGCCGGCCTCCGGGTGGCGGCGGAAGGCGCCTGGCAACTGCTTCGGCTCGGCGCCGCCACCTGGCTCCCGTCAGGGAGCAGTCGTCGCGCCTGACGGCGACCCGCTCGGCGCCGGAGACGGTGGCTGGACGGGCGGCTTCGCGGGCGGCGTGGCAGCCGGTTTTTCCCCGGTGGCGAGGGCGAGCCCCTCCTTCGCATCCTTGAAGTTGGGGTCGATCGAGAGCGCCTTGCGAAACGCCTCGATCGCAGGCTCTTTTTTCCCCAGGGCCAAGAGCGACCGGCCGTAGTTGTGCCACAGCACGGGGTGCCGCGGCACCTTCTCGACCAACATACGGAAGAGGTCCGCCGCCTCCTGGAACCGGCCGGCGGTGGCGAGCGCGTTGGCGAGGTTCATCTCGATCAGGGGCGAGTTGGGCGTCTTCGCGATGGCGGTCTCGAACTCGGCGATCGCCAGCGACAGTTCCCGCTTTGCCGTGGCATCGTCGCCGCGTTGTCCGGCAGCCTGCGCGCGGGCGGAGTAGGTCGTGCCCAGGTTGTTGTGCGTCTCGCCCAGATCGGGCCGCAGCCGGGTCGAGTTGATGAAGTGGTAGTGGGCGCCACGGGCCAGGATCGAGTTCGCCGGGGCGATGTCGTCGATGTGGCCGCGCGAGAACTTCTTCGCCCCGAGTCGGTTGTGGGCCTGCCAGGCGTCGGGGTTTCTTTCCAGGGTGTGCGTCCAGAGGGCGTCTTCGTTGGCCCAGGCGTGGGAGTAGCGGAACGACGAGTAGCCGAGCACCGCCAGCAGGATCGCGCCCGTCACCAGCGCCGTCGTCCGCTCCGGCTCCGGCGCGCGGGAGCACCAGCAGGCGATGCCCGCGGCGCCCAGGCCGAGGAGGCTGATCATGGGCAGGTAGAGGAAGTGGTCGGCCACCCAGGTGATCCGCATGTAGGAGATCGTGATGAAGCCGAGGATCGGGAGGAGCATCAGCAGGAAGAAGCCGAGCGCGAAGAGCAGGTGCCGCGCCCAGTTGGGGCGGGCGGCCGGGCCGCGCTGCTTCCAGATCCACCACCCCGCCGCGATCAGCACCGGCCACGGCAGAAACTGCCAGAGCTTCGGCGGATCGACTTCCCAGCGGGGATAGATGGGCAGCAGGTCGAACGGCCAGACCGTCTTCCAGAGGTAGAAGAGGATCGCCATCCCGGCCGTGGCGATTCGGGAGAGCAGGCCGCGGATGGAGGGCATGCCGTCCGGCGTGATCAGGTCCGCGACGATGATCCGCTCCGTGGCGATCGCCCGATCGTGCTGGAAGAAGATCGTCATCAGGCCGAGGAGGAGCGAGATCAGAAAGTAGGGGGAGGTGCGCAGCACGTCCCGGGCGGAGATCCTCCCCCGCTTCCACCAGGCGTAGAGCAGGAGGGCCACCGGAAACATCACGACCGACGTCTTGGCGAGCATGGAGAGCAGGAAGAACAGGACGGAGAGGAGCAGGTAGCCGCGCGACTCGGGCGCATCCTCGGCCGCGTCGTCGGCCCGGACGTAGGCGATCGCGGAGAGGAGCAAGAGCGGCATCGAGAGGGTGTTCTTCAGCTCCGACATCCAGGCCACCGATTCGACGCAGACCGGATGGATCGCGAACAGCAACCCGCCGAGCCAGGCGCCCGGCACCTTCATTTCGGAGAGGAGCCGCCAGAACAGGAGCGCGCCGGCGATGTGCAGCAGGATGTTGACGGCGTGGTAGCCGGCAGGATTGGGCCCGAAGAACTGCGCCTGCAGCCAGGTGGCGGTCGCCGTGAGGGGGAAGTAGTCGGCGCCGTGCAGTTCCGCGCGACCGGCCTCGAGCGCCGCGTCGGGCAACTGGCCGAAGCGGTGCAGGCTGCCACGGACGGCGTGTTGAATCGGCGCCACCCAGGTGCGGTAAAACGAATACGGCTGCATGAGCGTGGGGTTGGCCGTGATCGCCTGGTCGTCGTCCCAGAGCCAGTCGCCGTGGGACGACGGGCCGTAGATCCAGAGGCTGGCGAGGACGAGCACCGCGAGCCGGAGGATGAAATGGCTCCACCGATCGGCCCGCGATCCCGGCGGGAAACCGACCGCCCCCGGTTCCGCCGCCGGCACGGTCTCGGTGCCGGCGGGATGCTTCCCCGCTCGTGCGGGACGGTGTTTCTCGGACGATGGCATCGTGTCGGTTCCTCGACTTCCGGTCGCTGCAGGCGGCGATCCCCGGGCCAATGGTAGCAGACGGTGGAACCAGTCTGCCCGAGTCTGCCCGAGCGGGAGACGCCGGCCATCGACCTCGGGAAACCCGCGGCGTTTCCCGAGGTCGATCCAGTGGGGAGATGGCCTTATACTGGGCGCTTTTGCCGGCTGCCCGGTGCCGTCGTCCCGCCGTCGCATGCGAGCGGAACGGGGCTCGATCGACGTAGCCCAGTCTGCGGTGATGCGGCCATGCAGCATGTACGGTGCGGGATGTGCGGGGCTCACGACGAGCAACTCCTGCACCGGAAGCAGGTGTCGAGCGGCACCGAATTCAGCGTGGTGCGGTGCCGGGCTTGCGGGTTGGTGTACGTCAATCCGCGACTCCAGGAGGATGAGGTCGCCCGGATTTACCACGACCCCGGCTACTTCAGCCGGGCGGCGGATTCCACCACCGGCTACAGCCACTACACGGCGGACAAGGACCTTCACGTCCTCTTCTTTCGGGGCCAGTTGCAGACGCTGGAAGCCCTGATGGGGAAGGGGCGTTTGCTGGACGTGGGATGCGCCTACGGATTTCTGTTGGAAGAGGCCGCCCGGCGCGGCTGGCAGCCGCAGGGAGTGGAGGTTTCGACCGAAGCCGCGCGGCATTCGCACGCCGCCTGCGGAGTGCCCGTGTTCAACGGCACGCTGCGCGATGCCGCCTTTCCGGACGAGGCGTTCGATGCCGTCGTCATGAACGACGTGATCGAGCACATGCCCGATCCAGCCGCCGAAATCCGGGAGGTCCACCGCATCCTGCAGCCCGGCGGGCTGTTCATCCTGCACACGCCGAACGAAGCGAGCCCGTGGCATTGGCTCATGGGCCGCCATTGGATCCACCTCAAGCCGGAGGAACACCTCTACTATTTCTCGCCACGGACGCTGTCCACCATGCTGGCCGCCTGCGGCTTCGAGGTGGTGTACGCGCGGCCGCGAAGCAAAATGACCAACGCCGCGTACATCGTCGGCGTGTTGGGCAAGTCGGCACCGTGGCTCGGGCGCGGACTCGCCGCCGTCGCCGAGAGGCTGCCGATGATGAAGTGGCCCTTCCCCTTCCGCGGCGGCGGCTTCGAGGTGCTGGCCAGAAAGAAGGCCGGCCGTGAATGAAGGAGCCGTGTGGCAGCGTGCGGACTGGCCATGGGTGGCGGGGCTGATCGCGATCGTCCTGCTCTTGCTTGCCGGAGCGTTGGTCGATGAGCGAGCCGTGCTCGGCGGCCCGGGAACCGACAACGAACTGCACTTCTACGCGTCTCGGTCCTTCGGCTTTCGGGAGATGGCCGCCGGTCGGCTCGCGGGGTGGAATCCCCACACGTATTCGGGCGCGCCCTACCTCGGGGCCATGCAGGCCGCGCTGCTCTATCCGCCGAACCTGATCTTTCTCGCCCTCCCGCCGGCCCTCGGCATCAATTGGAGCATCGCGATCCACCTCTGCCTGGTGGCCGGCCTGACCTTCGCGTGGGCCCGGATGCACGGCGTCAGTCGCGAGGGAGGTTTCTTGGCGGGCTGCATGGCGGCTCTGGGCGGCGGCTGCTTTCTCCACGTCTACGCGGGCCATCTGAGCAACCTCTGCACCATGGCCTGGGCGCCGATGGTGTTCATGGCGATCGACGGCATCGTCGCGACCGTCCCGCGGCGACGATACCGCTCCGCCGCGTACTGGTGCCTGATGGGCATCGTCGGCGTCGGGATGCAGGTCTTCGCCGGCCATCCGCAATACCTCTTCTACACCGCGGTGGCGGCCGTCCTCTACTCGGCGCTTCGCGTGGGGGTCGGCTTCTTCACCGATCGCGAAGGCCCGCCGAAGGCGGCCGTGTCGCAGGCGTGGCCGGCCTCGGGCAACGGGAGGAACGTTCGCGGGTTCGGCTGGGCGGGGCTCGCGCTCTGCACCCTCTACCCTCTGGGAGCGGCGCTCGGCGCCGCCCAACTTCTCCCCGGCATCGCCACGTCGGCGGAGACGATCCGCAGCGCGCCGGTGCCCTTCTCATTCGCGTCGATGTTCGGCTTTCCACCGGAGAACCTGCTGACGATCGTCGCGCCGACGGTGTTCGGTGACATGAAGCACGTGCCCTACTGGGGGCGGTGCTACCTCTGGGAGATGTGCCTCTACGTGGGCGTGGTCGGCGCCGGCCTCGCCGCGTATGCGGCGTGGCCGCGCGGGGAGCGGCAGGCCGGTGCCGAGCCGCATCGGGCCGTCGTGCCGCTGTGCATGATCGGCCTGCTCCTGCTCCTGGCGCTCGGCAACAACACCCCGTTGTTTTCCCTGCTCTATCACCATGTGCCGGGATTCGGGAAGTTTCGCGGGATTTCGAAGTTCGCCTTCCAGGCGTCGCTCTTCATCGCCCTGCTGGGGGGCATGGGCTACGACCGGTTGAAACGAGACGGCGCGGCCGCCTCGTTCCGGGCGGCGGTTTTCATCGGGGCCGCGCTCGGCCTCACGGCGGGCGTGCTGGTCCTCTTCGCCGATTTCGGCCCCGTGCTGCGGGCGATGCTGGCTTCGCAGGAGAGCTACCTGCCCCCGGCCGCGCTCACCGATCCCGGCTTTCTGCGTCAGGCGCGACTGGGCGCCGCCCAGGCCTTGCTGGCCGCCGGCGCCACGGCGGCGGCGTTCGGGGCCCTGGTCCACGTCCTGCCGAAACACGAAGCCGTCATCCACCTCGTGCTCGGCCTGGCCGTCGGCGAGCTCGGCCTGTTCGCGGCGCACGGGTGCGACCGCTCGCCGGTGGGCAACGTGCCGCGACCGGAGATCGTCCGGTTCCTGGCGGAGCATCCGGGCGAGTACCGCGTGCTGGACCTCACGAATCCCGACGCCGCCATGGCCGGCGGCTACCACGGCATCTGGGGCTACGCGCCGGATTTGACCCGCCGCTACGGCGAACTGATCGCCTTCACGCAGGATGTGAATCCGGATGAGGCGACGCCGTACGTCAACTTCACGCGGATCGATCCACTCTACAAGATGCTCCGGTTGAAGTACGGCTTCCTCCCGGGTGAGCAGGGGATCCGGGTCGTGGAGGCTTCCGACCCGCTGCCGCGGGTGCTTCTCGTCCCCGCATGCCGCGTGCTCGCGGACCGCGACGCCATCTTCGCGGCGTTGCGGGATCCGGCGTTCGATCCGAGTCGCGAGGTCATTCTCGAGGAGGAGCCGAATCCCGCGCCCGGCGCGGGGTCCCGGGGAAGCGGCCGCGTCCACGTCGTCTCCGACACCGGTGATACCGTCACGATCGAGGCGGAGACCGACGCGCCGGCCATCCTGGTGGTCACCGACACCTATGCCTCCGGGTGGAAGGCCCGGCCGCTGTCTGGCAGCGCCCAGGCGGACTATCATCTGCTTCCCGCGAACTACGCGCTCCGGGCCATACCCCTGGCCGCGGGTCGGCACAGCATCGTCATGGAATACCGGCCCCCGTCGTTCAGGGTCGGCGCGTGGGTCTCGGCGCTGACCGCGGTCGGCCTCGGCCTGGCGGCGGTTTTCTGGTGGCGATCGGCGCCGGTTGCAGCCTGATCGGGGGATGGTAGCGTGGCATCGCGGAAGAGGATTCGGAGCCACATTGCATGAACGCCGCCTCCATCCGCCGTGCTGACCGCTGGCTCGGGATACCCGCCTGCGCCGTGCTGACGCTCTGGCGGCGATTGTTCGACTGGCGCGCGAGCCCCGGGCCCGTCCGCCGAATCCTCGTGCTCAAGCTCGTCGAGCAGGGCGCGACCGTCCTGGCCGTGCCCGCCCTCCGGGCGGCCGTGCGGCGCGTCGGGGCCGAGAATGTCTTCTTCATGGTGCTGGCCGAAAACCGGCCGATCCTCGACCTGATCGGCATCGTGCCCCCCGGCAACATCGTCGCCATCCCGACCGGCGGCCTGGTCGCCACGATCGTCGGCCTGATCCGGGGCGTCTGGAGGCTGCGGCGGGAACGCGTGGACACCGTCCTCGATTACGAACTGTTCTCCCGGTCGTCGGCGGTGCTCGCCTACCTGAGCGGCGCGGCGCGGCGGGTCGGCTTCCACAGCTTCCACGGCGACGGCCCCTGGCGGGGCGATCTCATGACCCACCGGCTCGGCTGCAATCCGCACCTCCACATGCAGACGGTCATGTCCGTGATGGTGGAGGCGATCGACCGCGATCCGCGGGACCTGCCGGCGCTCGACATCGATGTCGCCGCGCTCGACACGGAATTGGTCCGCTTCGAGCCGACGTCGGAGGAACGCGCGGAGGTGATCCGCACCATCGCCGACGCGAGCGGCGCGGAATATCGGCGGCCGCTCCTGCTCCTCAACGCCAATGCCAGCGACCTGCTGCCGCTGCGGAAATGGGAGGGCGAGCGGTACGTCCAGCTCGCCGCCCGGCTGCTGCGGGAATTTCCCGACGCCCGGATCGCGTTCACCGGCGCGCCGGCCGAACGCGAGGCGGCGGAACGCCTCGTCCGCATGGTGGACGACCCGCGCTGCTTCTCGCTGGCCGGACGAACCACGATGCGGCAGTTGCTCGTCCTCTACACGCTCGCCGACCTGCTCGTCACCAACGACAGCGGGCCGGCCCACTTCGCCGCCCTCACCGAGATCGACGTGGTCACCCTGTTCGGCCCCGAAACGCCGGCCGTCTTCGGCGTCCGTGGCCCCCGGAGCCACATCATCTGGGCCGGCCTGCCGTGCAGCCCGTGCGTGAATGCCGCCAACAACCGGCTCTCGGCCTGCCGCAACAACCTCTGCATGCAGGTCATCACCGTGGAGCGGGTGTTCGAGAAGGCGCGGGACGTGTTGCACCGCAGAGCGCAGGCGGCCGGGCCGCAGGCGTGACGCGTGGCGCTACGCTGTCGCGAGCGCCCGCCAGTAGGCCGCGAGGCCGTCTTCCAGCGACGTGAAGGGCTGCGACCAGCCCGCCCCCCGCAGCCGCTCGACGTCGGCGGAGGTGTAGGCCTGATACTGACCGCGCAGGTCGTCGGGAAACGGGATCGTCGCCGGAGGCTTGCCACCGGCGACCTGCGACGCGATCCGGCCCACGTCGCCGAACGAACGGGGCTGCCCCGTGCCCACGTTGTAGATCCCGCTGCGGTCGCGGCCCGCCGTCGCCTCGTCGAGGAAGAAGAGGTTCACGTCGGCCACGTCCCGCACGAAGATGAAGTCGCGGACGAACCCGTCGCTCCCTTCGAAGAGCCGCGGCGGCTCGCCGCGCCGCACCGCCTCGAAGCAGTGCCAGGCCACGCTCGCCATCCGGCCCTTGTGCCCCTCGCCGGGGCCGTAGACGTTGAAATACCGCAGCCCCGCGATCGGGATGCCCGCGGAGCGACCCACGCGGCGCACGTATTGATCGAAGGCCCACTTCGAAAAGGCGTAGGGGGTGCGGGCCCGCTCGCAGGCCGGCTCCTCGCGAAACCCCGCGGCCCCGTCGCCGTACACGGCCGCCGAACTCGCGTAGACGAACGGGCAGCCGTGCCGTCGCGCCAGGTCCAGCATCCGCTTCGAGAACGAGTAGTTCGCCCGCATCACCGCGCGGCCGTCGCGGGCCGTGGTATCGACGCAGGCGCCCTGGTGGAAGACGGCGGTGAGGGGCGGCAGCGCGTCGATCGTGTCGAGCAGTTCGGCGGCGTCGAGGTAGTCGCTGAAGTGCCGGCCGGAGAGGTTGCCGCACTTCGCCCCATCGGTGAGGTCGTCCACCGCGATCACGTCGTCGCGGCCGCGGTCGTTGAGCGCCGCGAGCAGGTTCGAACCGATGAATCCGGCGGCCCCGGTGAGCAGGATCATGAGGCTGGCTGCTGGGAGGAGAGGATGCGATCGACGAGGTTCGTCGTCGAGACGTCGGGCACGAACAGCGGCGTGACCACCCGGCCGCCGCGGGCGAGGACGATGTCGGCGCCGACCACCTGGTCGGGACGGTAATCGGCCCCCTTCACGAGCACGTCGGGCTCGATCGCCCGGATGAGTTCGAGGGGGGTGTCGGCGTCGAACTCGCAGACCCAGGCGACGCTCGACAGCGCCGCCAGCACCGCCTGCCGCGCCGCGGCCGGCACGAACGGACGGGGCGGCCCCTTGAGGCGGGTCACCGAGGCGTCGGAGTTGACGCCGACCACGAGCAGGTCGCACTCCCGCGCGGCGGCGTCGAGGAGCGCCACGTGTCCGTGATGGAGGATGTCGAAGCAGCCGTTCGTGAAGCCGATGGTCCTCCCCTCGGCCCGGGCCCGCTGCACGGCCGCCTTCAGGTCGGCCAGCCCCAGCACCTTGCCGCGCGACGCCTCGGCCTGCCGGTCGAGCGCCTCGGTGACCTCGCTCCGCGTGATCCGGCCGGTGCCGAGTCGCGCCACCTGCAGTCCCGCCGCCGCGTTGGCCAGGTAGCAGGCGTCGCGCAGCGCGGCGCCTTCGCCCAACGCCACCGCGAGCGTCGCCACGACGGTGTCGCCCGCGCCGGTCACGTCGAAGACCCGCCGGGCCTGCGTGGGGATGACCGCCACGTCGTCCGCCGCCACCACCACCATGCCCTGCTCGCCGAGCGTCACCACCGCGGCGTCCACGCCGAACCGCTCGCGAATCAGGCGGCCCGCCCGGATCGCATCGTCCGCGGAGTTGATCGGGAAGTCCACCACGGCCGCCGCCTCGCTCCGATTGGGCGTGATCACCGTGGCCCCGGCGTACTTGGCGAAATCGTCCCCCTTCGGATCGACGATCACCGGGATGCCGAGCCGCCGGCTCCCCTCGATCACGCTGCGGCAGACGGCGGCGTCGCAGACGCCCTTGGCGTAGTCGGAGATGACGGCCAACCGGGCCTGCGGCAGCAAGTCGCCGATCCGCTCGACCAGGCGGGCCCGCGACGCCTCGTCGCCGAGGATGCGCTCTTCGTCGAAGCGGGCGATCTGATGGTGTCCGGCGACGAGCCGCGTCTTCGTGGTGGTGCGGATGGACGACGTCGCCAGCAGGTGGGCGGCCGAGGCGGTGTCGCCGGTCAGTACCGTCCGGAGCCGATCCCCCTCGGCATCCTCGCCGATCACGCCGACGAGCAGCGGAATGCCCCCCATGGCGGCCACGTTGACCGCCACGTTCGCCGCCCCGCCGGGCCTTTCGAACGACCGCCGCACCCGCAGCACCGGCACCGGCGCCTCGGGCGAAATCCGCTCCGCCGCGCCCTCGAGGTAGCGGTCGAGCATCACGTCGCCGACCACGAGGATCGCGGGAGCCGAAGGCCGCGGTGCCGGCGGGCTTCGGCCCGCAACGTCCTGTCGGTTCATGACACGCCGGCGGCGAACCGCCGCTCGACCTCGTCGCACACGAGGTGCCAGGCGAGCAGGTGCGCCTCCTGGATCCGCGGCGTGCTGGTGGATGGGGCGAGCAGGCAGACGTCGCAGAGCCGCGCCATCTCGTGCCCGTCGGCGCCCGTGAAGCCGATCGTCGTCGCCCCGATCTCGCGGGCGGCGGTCAGGGCGTTGAGCACGTTGGGCGACCGCCCGCTCGTGCTGATCCCGGCGACGCAGTCCCGCGGCGTGACGTGGGCCCGCACCTGGCGCGAAAAAATCTCGGCGAAGCCGCAGTCGTTGCCGATCGACGTGAGGATCGACGTGTTGCAGGTGAGCGCCACCGCGGGCAACGGACGCCGCTCCCGCAGAAACCGGCCCACGAGTTCGGCGGCCACGTGCTGGGCATCGGCCGCGCTGCCGCCGTTGCCGCACAGGTAGATCGTCCCGCCCTGTTCCAGGCAGGCCGACATCCGGTCGGCGATCTCGAGCAGGCGGTCCTGGTGGGCCGCCAAGGCCGCGATGACCGCCGCGCTCTCCCGGAGTTGGGCCTCGAGTGCCGCCCTGGCTGTCGCTGTCATGAACCCGCCGCGATCGCTGGCCGGCCGGAGGCCGGCGAAAAGGCCGTTGAAACCCCGGTGAATCATACCCCAAACTGCACGCCCCGGAAGAAAGGAGAAACGCCGTGGCAAAATCGTTCAGGTCCGCGTCGGTGCAGGCGGTGTTTCTCGATCGGGACGGCACGCTCATCGAGCACAAGCCCTACCTTCACGACCCCGCGGAGGTCGTGCTGCTGCCGGGCGTGTCGGAGGCGATCGCCCGGGCCCGCCGCGCCGCGATCAAGCTTTTTTTGTTCACCAACCAATCGGGCGTCGGCCGCGGGCTCTACACGCTGGCCGACGTCGAGGCGGTCAACCGCCGGATGATCGACTTGCTCGGCTGCGGCCCGAGTCCGTTCGCCGGCACGTGCGTCGCCCCCGAATCGCCCGACGAGCCCGCCCGCTACCGCAAGCCGTCGCCGCGGTTCATCCACGAGATGCTGCAGCGGCACGAGATCGACGCCGCCGCGGCGTGGATGGTGGGGGATTCGCCGGTGGACTGGGAGGCCGGCCTCAATGCCGGCATCCGCTCGGCCGCGATCGTGCCCGACCCGCGCGCCCCGAAGGCGGCCGAGCGGCGCGAGGAACTCGGCGTGACCGCCTACCCCAGCCTGCTTCATTGGCTCGATACCGTCCTCGGGTGAAACCCTCCCATGTCCTCCCGCAAACCGACGATCGGCATCCTCACCGGCGGAGGCGACTGCCCCGGCCTCAACGCCGTGATCCGCGCGGCCACGAAGTCGGCCGTCCGCCTCGGCTACGACTGCGTCGGCTTCCTGCGGGGCTACGAGGGGCTGGTCGATCCGGTCAGCTACATGCCGCTCACCGCCCAGAACACCGCCGGCATCCTCCTGCAGGGCGGCACGATCCTCGGCTCCACGAACAAGGGCCGCTTCTCGGCGCTCGTGGGGGAGGGTGATCGCGTGCGGATCGACGCCGCACTGCTCGACGGGGCGGCGACGACGATCGCGCAGCTCGGCATCTGCGGGCTGATCTGCGTCGGCGGGGACGGCTCGCTCGCGATCGCGCAGCAACTGCACGAGCACGGCATCCCCGTCGTCGGGGTGCCGAAGACGATCGACAACGACCTCAGCTGCACCGCCTTCACGTTCGGATTCGATTCCGCCGTGGCCTGCGCCACCGACGCGCTCGACCGGCTCCACACCACGGCCGCCAGCCACGAGCGGGTGATGGTGCTCGAGGTGATGGGGCGGCACGCCGGCTGGATCGCGCTCCACGCGGGCATCGCCGGGGGTGGCGACGTGATCCTGATTCCGGAGATCCCCTGGGAGTTCGACAACGTCTGCCGCAAGGTGCTCGAGCGCGAGGTCGAAGGCCGGCGGTTCACGCTCGTCGTCGTGGCGGAGGGGGCGCATCTGCCGGACGGCGGCTGCGTGCACGACGGCGGCCAAGGGGAGCGGCGGCAGGTGCGTCTCGGGGGCATCGGCGAGATCGTCGCCCGGGAGTTGGCCCGGCGGCTCGACCGCGAGGTCCGCACCGTCGTGCTCGGCCACCTGCAACGCGGCGGCCCCCCCACGACCTTCGACCGCGTGCTGGCGACGCAGTTCGGGGCGCACGCGGTCCGGCTGGTGCACGACGGCCGGTTCGGCGAGATGGTCTGCTACCGGCCGCCGCGGATCGAGAGCGTGCCGATCGCCGAGGCGATCCGCTGCCTGTCCACGGTCGATCCGCACGGATCGGCGGTGCAGGCCGCCCGGGCGCTCGGCATCGGCTTTGGCGATGCGACCGAGGCCGGCGGGCCGTTCGCCTGACGCGTCCCGGATGGAATGGCGGCGGCGAACCCGCTACAACGTGCCCGGGTTCGGTTGGGCACCAGCGCGGGAAACCACACCTGGCGACGCAGGCGGGCGGATCGGCGGCGGGCAAGGTCTCGAGCGTGATGCAGGAGGACCGGGTGTTTCCGCCGCCGGCGGAGTTTGCCCGGCGGGCCCGCATCGGGTCGATGGAGGACTACCGGCGTCTGTACGACGCGGCCGCCGCCGATCCCGAGACGTTTTGGCACGAGCGCGCGCAGGCCCTGCCGTGGCTGAAGCCCTATGCGAAGGTGCTCGACTGGCAGCCGCCGGCGGCGCAGTGGTTCGTCGGCGGCCGCACCAACGCGTCGGCCGCCTGCCTCGACGCCCACATCGCGGCCGGCCGCGGCGACAAGACCGCGCTGGTCTGGGTGGGCGAGCCGGCCGGCGAGCGCCGCACCTACACCTACCGCGAGCTCCACGCGGAGGTCTGCCGGTTCGCGGCGGGCCTGGAGAAGCTCGGCGTGAAGCCGGGCGAGGTCGTTTCGATCTACATGCCGATGACGCCGGAGCTCGTGATCGCGATGCTCGGCTGCGCCCGGATCGGCGCGGTCCATTCGGTGATCTTCGGCGGCTTCTCCAGCGAGGCGATCGCGGATCGCAACCAGGATGCCAGCGCCGTGGCCGTGATCACCGCCGACGGCGGCTGGCGGCGCGGCGCCCAGTTGCCGCTCAAGAAGAACGTCGACGAGGCGTTGGCGTCGCCCTCGCATCCCCGGACGACCGTCCGGCACGTCATCGTGCTCGAGCGCACCGGGCAGCCGGTCGAGATGGTGCCCGGCCGCGACATCTGGTGGCACGACCTCGTGGCGGGGATGCCGGCCGACAAGCCCCCGGCCGCGATGGACTCCGAGGCGCCGCTGTTCATCCTCTACACCAGCGGCTCGACGGGGAAGCCAAAGGGGATCAAGCACACGACGGCGGGCTACCTGCTCTGGGCCAAGACCACCGCGGAATGGGTCTTCGACCTGCGCGACGACGACCTCTTCTGGTGCACGGCCGACTGCGGCTGGATCACCGGCCACAGCTACGTCACCTACGGCCCGCTGGCGGCCGGCGCGAGCATCCTCATCTACGAGGGCGCGCCCAACGCGCCGCACGAGGGACGCTTCTGGGAGATCATCGAGCAGGAGCGGCCGACGATCTTCTACACCGCCCCGACGGCGATCCGTTCGTTCATGAAGTGGGGCATGCAGCACATCGACGGCCGCGACCTCACGAGCCTCCGCCTGCTCGGCACCGTGGGGGAAGGGATCAATCCCGAGGCGTGGATGTGGTACCACGAGGTGATCGGCGGGAAGCGGTGCCCGATCGTCGATACCTGGTGGCAGACGGAAACGGGCGGGATCATGATGAGCCCGCTGCCCGGCTGCACGCCGACGAAGCCGGGCAGTTGCACGCTCCCGCTTCCCGGGGTCGTGCCGCAGATCGTGGACGCGGCGGGCACGCCGGTGGAGCAGGGCGAGGGGGGCTGGCTCGTGATGCAGAAGCCCTGGCCCGGGATGCTCCGCGGCATCTGGGGCGACGAGGAGCGATTCCGGGAAACCTACTGGTCGCGGGTGCCGGGCAAGTATCTCGCCGGCGACAACGCCCGGCAGGATGCCGACGGCTATTACTGGATCATGGGCCGCATCGACGACGTGCTCAACGTCGCGGGGCACCGGCTCTCGACGATCGAGATCGAAAGCGCGCTGGTGAGCCATCCCGCGGTCGCCGAGGCGGCGGCGGTGGGCCGGCCGCACGACGTGAAGGGGGAGGCGGTGGCGGTGTTCGTCACGCTCCGCTCGGGGGAGCCGACCGACGCCCTGAAAGACACCCTGCGGAAGCACGTCCGGCACCAGATCGGGGCGCTCGCGGTTCCCGACGACATCCACTTCACGGCCACGCTCCCCAAGACCCGCAGCGGCAAGATCATGCGGCGGCTCCTGCGCGACATCGCCGCCGGCCGGGAGACGGTGGGCGACACGACGACGCTCGAGGACTACACCGTCCTGGCAAAACTCCGCGGCAACGACGAGTAGCGGCCCGGCCGCCGCGTATACTCGCGGCATGCCTTCCGCCCCCGAACTGCTCGCGCCCGCCGGTGATTGGGAGTGCGTCCGCGCCGCGATCGAAAACGGCGCCGACGCCGTCTACTTCGGGCTCGATGCCGGTTTCAACGCCCGGGCCCGGGCGGCGAATTTCCAGCTCGACGACCTGCCGCGGCTGATGCGGATGCTGCACCGCCACGGCCTCCAGGGGCATGTCGCGCTCAACACGCTCGTGTTCAGCGAGGAGCTCGAGGCGTTCGAGCGGGTGGTCGGCGCCGTCGCCGCGGCCGGGGTGGATGCCGTGCTCGTGCAGGATGTCGGGGCGGCGCGGCTGATCAGGGAGATATATCCCGACCTGCCGCTCCACGCGTCCACACAGATGACGCTCACGAGCGCGGAATGCATCGCGCTGGCCGAGGAACTGGGGATGCGGCGGGTGGTCGTCGCCCGCGAGCTCTCGGTCGAGGAGATCGTGGCGATCCGCGGGCAAACCGCCCTGCCGCTCGAGGTCTTCGTGCATGGCGCCCTCTGCGTGGCCTACTCGGGCCAGTGCCTGACGAGCGAGTCGCTCGGCGGCCGGAGCGCCAACCGGGGACAGTGCGCGCAGGCGTGCCGGCTCCCCTACGATCTCGTCTGCGACGGGCGGGACGTCGATCTCGGCCCGCAGAAATACCTGCTCTCGCCGCAAGATCTGGCGGCCTACGCGCTGGCGCCCGAGCTGATCGCCGCGGGCGTGTCGTCGTTCAAGATCGAGGGCCGGCTGAAGACGCCGGAATATGTCGCCAACATCACGCGGCACTACCGGCGGGCGATCGACGCCGCGGTGGCCGGCCGGCCCGTCGCCTTCACGCCCCGCGAGGTCGAGGAGATGGAGCTCTCCTTCTCGCGCGGCTTTTCCCCGGGCTGGCTCCGCGGCTGCGACCACAAGATGCTGGTGCCGGCGACGACGAGCGCGAAGCGGGGGGTGCGGCTGGGCGTGGTCGTCGAGGTGGGCCGCGACCGCGTCGCCGTCGATCTGGCGGCCGACCTCGCCGGTGGCGTCAAGCGCGGCGACGGCGTGGCCTTCGAGTGCGGGCTGAACGCCGACGAGGCCCGCGGCGGCCGCGTCTACGAGGTGTTCGAGCGGGGGCAGTCGCGGATCGAGCCGGTGACGTCCGGCCGGGTGCAGCTCACGTTCGGTCACGGCGCGATCGACTTCGCCGCGCTGGCGCCGGGCCAGACGGTCTGGAAGACCGACGATCCGCAGCTGACAGCGCGGCTGCGCCGCACCTTCTCGGGCACGGAGCTGCGGCGCCGCCAGCCGATCGATCTGCAGGTGAGCGTCGCCCCGGGCGCGGCCGTCGTCGTCCGGGCCCGCACCGCGGCGGGCGCCGGCTGCGAGGTGCGGAGCGCCGAGCCGGCCCAGACCGCGACGAAGCACCCGATCGACCTGGAAACGCTCCGCGGCCAGTTGGGCCGCCTCGGCGGCACGCCCTTCGAGCTTCGCGAACTCACGGCCGAGATCGAGGGCAGCCCGATGGTGCCCTTCAGCGTGCTGGGCAAACTCCGGCACGAGATCGTGTCGCAGCTGGAGCAGGCGGTCGTGGACCGGCGAGGGGCGGCCGTCGCGGTGGCGGCCTCGCGGCCGCCGCGGCCGCCCGCGGCCGCGGGCGCGCGGGGGTCGGTCGCGCCGGTGCCCGTCCTCGTGCGGTCGCTCGCCCAGATGCACACGGTTCTCGCGGTCGGCGAGCGCAGCCTCTATGCCGACTTCGCCGACATCCGGCAGTATCGCGAGGCGGTGGCCGCCTGCCGGGCCGCGGGGGCCACGATCCACCTCGCCACCCCGCGGATCCAGAAGCCGGACGAACTCGGCGTGTTTCGGCTGCTGGCCAAGCAGGAGCCCGACGGCATCCTCGTGCGGAATTACGCCGGCCTGCGGTTCTTTCGCGATCGCGAGGTGCCGGTCGTGGGCGATTACTCGCTCAACGTGGCCAACGAACGGTCGGCGGAATTCTTCATGGCCGCCGGCTGCCGGCGGGTGACCGCCTCCTACGACCTGAACCGGGACCAGTTGCTCGCGCTGGTGGCGGCGACGCCGCCGGAGTGGCTGGAGGTGGTGATCCACCAGCACATGCCGATGTTTCACATGGAGCATTGCGTGTTCTGCGCGGTCCTTTCGCCGGGCACCAACAAGACGAACTGCGGCCGGCCCTGCGACGATCACGTGGTGCAGCTCCGCGACCGCGTCGGCGTGGCGCATCCGCTCACCGCCGACGTGGGCTGCCGCAACACGCTGTTCAACGCCGTCCCGCAGAGCGCCGCCGAGGTGGTGCCGCTCCTGCGGGCCCGCGGCATCGGCCAGTTTCGCGTGGAACTGCTGGAGGAGCCGGCGGAGGAGATTCGCCGCGTGATCGGCGCCTACCGCGACCTGCTGGCCGGCCGGACGACCGGCCGCGACGTCTGGTCGGCGCTCAAGGCGGCCAACCGCGTGGGTGTGACCCGCGGCACGCTGGAGGATGCGTAGCGGCCGCCGGCCACGTGCGGGCGTCAATGTCCGGCCGCGCCGACCGCCCACTGGGCGATGGTGAGCAGGATCTCGAACACGATCAGGCCGACGATCGCCCATTCGAGGCGGAGCGAGCGGCGATTCTGCAGCAACTCGAGCGCCGTTTCGGCGGTTCGCGAGATGAGGGTCAGCTTGCCGTGGAGCGCCGCGGACCGCTCGCGGATTTCAAACTCGTCGCGCAGTCGGGCCCAGAGCCGCTCCAGTTCGGGATGGTCCCAAAGCAGTTCGGGGGAGTCTTCGATCCGCGCCCCGGCCACCACCCGGTGCTCGGAGAGGAGCGCCGTGCCGAGGTGCTGGAGCAGTTCCCGCGCGGCGCGTCCCCCGCGGCCCCAGTGATCGAGATTCACGGCGAAGGGCTCGATCCGCTCGAACTGGCGCTCGATGCCGCGCTCGTGGTGCGCCAGCGACACGCTCTTGGCCATGATGTCGGCCACCAGCAGGAGCCGTTCGAGCGTGACCTCGGCGAGCACGAGGACGTTGCCCTCGATCGTCTCCTTGCCGGCGGCATCGACCCGGATGTCGAGCGTCTCCGTCTCCTGGTCCGGCTGGGCGATCGGCTGGCGGACGTGCGGCGCGATCCGCCGCCCGTACTCCCCCATCGTCGCCGGTGGGGCGTCGAAGAAGACGACCGCGCCGTAGCGGAAGAGCACCGCCAGTGCCGAGCCGCCCGCCGGCGCCGCGGTGCCGAGATCGACGACCAGCGGCGCGCCGATCGTGCGGTCCGTCGCGCCGAGCGCGTTCAGATCGATTCCCGTGCCCACGAGCACCGCGCGGGCCTGGAAATCGGATCGGCCCGGGGGCGGCAGCCGCAGGCTCGTCTGCTGGGCCGCGGAGCCCGCGGGGAACGGCTGCGGACGTTCGGTGCCGGCGGGCTTCGGATCGCTCATGGCTGCTCGGCCCCGGGGGGTGAAACCGGCAAGGTGTCCGGCCACTGGACCGGCGCGACGTCGTGGCCGTCATCGTGTCGGCGGTCCGCGCGGTCACCCTCCAGCGTATCCTTTCGATGTGCCACACGCACCCGTTCCCGCATCCACGGCGGAGTCCTTCAGGCCATGGCTTCCATCGATCGTGCCGACCCGGTGATCATGGGCCACATCCTGGCCCAGCATCGGGAACTGCACGCGCTCGTGGCGGCAGTGCGGCACGCCTTCGCCGCGCAGACCGGCTTGGGGGACGCGGCGGCGATCCGCGCGGGCCTGGCGACGCTTCACGAGCACCTCCGAGCGCACTTCCATCAGGAGGAGGAGGGAGGATACCTCGAGGAGTCGATCGCCCGGATGCCCCGGCTCTCGGCTGCGACGCAGGCCGTGCTCGACGACCATCCGCGATTGCTCGAGGAACTTGCACGCTTGATGGAAGCCGTGTCCGCAGCCGAGATGCCGGCGGCGGCGTGGGACCGGGCCGACCGCGACTACGAGCAGTTCGTCGAGCACCTGATGGAGCATGAAAGGAACGAAAATGCGGTCGTCCAGGAAGGCTACAACGAGGACCTCGGGTTTGGATGAAGGCGTCGCGTGCGACCCACCGGCCGGCCGCGCAGGCGGGGGGCGACGGGCGGGGCCTGTCGTGCGACGCGTGGTGCGGCCCGCGGCGAGCGTGGCTGCCGCCGGAGTGTGCTTGGTGGCCGGGCTGTGGCTGTCGTTGACGCCCGCCGCCGACGATGGTGCCGGGCCCGACAAGGTGGCGGCGTTCATGCGGGCGAAACTCGGCCACTCGCAGAACGTGCTCGAGGGCCTCGCGCTCGAGGACTTCGAGCTCATCGAACG
>JBEIQP010000056.1:0-18639 GCA_040376455.1 Planctomycetaceae bacterium
CCTCGGCCTCGCGGGCGCCGGCGGCCTGATCGCCCTGCCCGCTGGGGGCCGCCGGCACGAGGCGGGCGAGGAGGTGGAGGTCGTGGTGCGCGGATGACCGGAGGGTCGCCAAGCACAACGAAGCCAGGAGGGTTCGTGGTGGAGCGTTCACCCGGCGTGACGGATCGAGGACTGCGTCGCTGGAGGCGACGCTTTCGAGAGCGACCGGAGGGTCGCCAAGCACAACGAAGCCAGGAGGGTTCGTTGTGCGCTCAAGACGGCACTGACCGGTGGAAGTGCACGTGCTTCCAGCCAGACGCCATCCGTTTCCAGAGGCGCGTCTCCTCGCAGGTCGTCGTCACGGGAGCGCCGCTCCCGTCGAGCTTCTGCACGAGCCGCACGTAGGCCACGAGGGCCACGTCGTCGGAGAGCATCTTGACCACGGGGGTCGCGAGCGTGGTCGTGGCCGGCGTGGCCGGCTTGGCCGAGTTGCCCGCGAGCTTGAAGTAGAACTCGTGGAAGGGAAGACCTTCCACGAGATGGCCGCGGGCCTCCGGTTCGAAGCAGGTGATGTCGGACGCCACGAGGTCGCGATAGGCCTGCCAGTCGCCGGCGGCCACGGTTTCGAGCAGACGGCGGTTGAGGGCGAGAACTTCTTCAGCTGCCGATGCCATGAGACGGGCTCCGCGGATGTGATGGGACGATTGAATCAAAGGGCCGGTCAGGCGGGGGCGACGAGTCCCAGCGACACGAGTTTGCCGAGGCACTCATCGCGCTCGCGGCTGCGCTCGAGGTCTTTCCAGGAGGCGTCTTGCGCCGCCAGAAACGCCTCGTGCGACGCGGGCAGCCGGCCGGCCGACTGCGCGACGAGCCGGGCGATCACCTCGCGATCGAGCCGCGTGAGCCGCAGCGCCTCGACCCGATAGTCGAGGAAGGCCTCCCAGACCTGCGGAAAGAGCGGCGCCACGATCTCCCGCCCGATCGTCTCGGCGTAGCGGCGGATCTCGAGTTGGGCGTGCGAGTCCATCCGCAGGGCGAGAAAGTGGAGCAGGTTGTGCAGGTCGATCTTCCAGTAGGCCTCGGTGTAGGTGGAGAGCGGCAGATCCTTGCGGGCCTGCTCCCGCGCGATGCCGGCCGCGAGCCGCTCCTCGTACACCCGCCGGGCGAGGCTCTGCAGCTCCCGCTCCGACTGGGTCAGGTCGTGCCCGACCGCCGTGGGCAGCAGGCCGGCGGAGCCCTGCCGATTGTTCGCCGCCTGGCTCCGCCACTCGTCGTCCTGGGTGGACTGCATCGAGTCGATGGCGAGCGAATAGCGGGTCGAGTATTCGTTGACGCTGGCCGTGCGATGGCGGATCCACTGCCGCCAGCAGTCCATCGGCACCCGCACGACGAACTTCAGTTCCGCCATCTCGAAGGGCGTGGTGTGGGCGTGCCGCATCAGGTAGCGGATGAGCTGCCGATCGTCGCTGACCTTGCGCGTGCCCTCGCCGTAGCTGACGCGGGCGGCCTGCACGACGGAGCCGTCGTCGCCCATGCAGTCCACGAGCGCGACGAAGCCGTCGTCGAGCACCGGAAACTTCTTCCAGCGCAGGGCGTCGAGGAGGGGGCTGCGGGCCGGGGTCGTGGAGGGAGAAGGATCGCTCATCGGCTGCCGCCTGGGGGCTGAAAAGCCCCAAGCATGGACGGCGGCTGCGGCGCGGTCAATCCTTGGCCAGAAGCTCCTGCAGAAGCACGGCCAGTTTGCGGGCGTCGTCCGACTTGCGGACGGTGTCGATCCGTGACTTCGGCACGCCCAACTTGGCCAGCGAGCCCTCGATGCTCAGCCAGAGCTTCTCCCGCTTCTTCCCCTCTGCCAGGTAGAGGTCGGTCACCTGCTCTCCGAGCCGCTGGAGGAGGGCGGTGTCGAGATTGTCGTAGTAATTTTTGACGATCGACTGCTGGTATTTCGACAGTTCCGCCATGGCCCGCATTCCCGTCTGCTGGAAGGAGTCTCCCGCGCTGGCTACAGTATCGGTCAAACCGCCCCCGTCCATCGAGAGTTTCCGATGCCAACCATCACGTTCGCGAACGAAAAGAAGGAAATCCAGGTCCCCGAGGGAGCCAACCTCCGCAAGGAGGCCCTGCGGGCCGGCGTGCAGTTGTATCCCGGCGTCCACAAGGTGGTGAACTGCCACGGCTTCGGCCAGTGCGGGGCCTGCCGCGTGCTCGTCACCAAGGGGATGGAAAACACGAGCGCCAAGGGGATCATGGAATCGGCCCGGCTGGCCGTCTCGCTGGCCTACATCGGCAACGAGCAGACGATGCGGCTGGCCTGCCAGACCCGCGTCAAGGGAGACATCACCGTCACCACCTGCCCGCCGATGAATCTGTTCGGGGAGAATTTTTTCAGCTGACTGTCGGCGGAAAAGTCGTCCCTGGCCCACCGGCCGGATGGCGTTCGCGCCGCGATCGCGGCGCGTGCGGGAGGCGGGTTCATGAAGGAAGTCATCGCCGTCGTGAAGCCCTTCCTGGCGGAGAAGGTGCTCGAGGCGCTCAAGTTGGCCCCGTTGGAAGCCTGCACCGTCCGTGAGGTGAAGGGCTACGGCCGGCAGAAGAGCTATCTCGACCAATACGGCGACAGCGAATATTCGCTCGCGTTCCTGCCGAAGGTGGAGATCTCCCTGTGGGTCGATGACGGGCGGGTGGACGAGGTGGTGGACCGGATCCTCACCGTGGCCCGCACGGGCCGCATGGGCGACGGGAAGATCTTCGTGTTGCCGGCCGTGGAGCGGATCGTCGGCTGACGCCGCCTCCCCCGGGCAACGTGCGGCGACCGGAATGCGCGTGCCCGTCCCGGTCACGCCGCGGCCGGGAGATTGGCCGCCGCGGCCCGGAAAGTGGCGCCACACCGGGCATTTTGAGCCCGGTCAGGCTGGTGTGGAGGTCCGGGAAGGTCGCGGGCTACACTCTCCGGACTTGCGGACCCGGGCCGCAGCCCTCTCCTCCCGTACTCCAGAAACAGACAGGCGACCCAGCATCCATGGTTTCATCTCGTTCGGGCAGACTTCTTGGCGTGATCGGTGTCGCCGTGGCTTCCTTCGCGGTCGTCGCCTGCACGATCGCCCAGGGGATCGAATTGTCGCAGATGGCCTCCCAGCCGCTGGGCGCGGGCGAGGCGTTTCGTCCGGTTTCGGAGTCGCGGCTGCATGTGGCGGCCGCGAAGCTGCGGGAGGCGATCGGACCGCTCGACCGCCTGCTCGCCCGCAGCCCCAGCGGCGCCGACTGGAAGCGCTACCTCGACTGGCCGGCCCTCACCGGCCAGGCCGCGAGCGGCGCCCACGCCGATCCCGCGGTGCTCCGGCGGCTGCAGAAATTGCTCGACTCCGGCGAGAACGGCCTCGAGATGCCGCAGTTCGCCGCGGTCCGCCGCGCCGTGACCGGCTATGCGGAGGCTGCCGACGCGGCGCGGGATCCCCGGGCGGCTGATATCTACAGCCAGCGGATCGAGAAGCTCGCTGCGGCCGTCGCGGCCGGAGCCGCCAGCGGCACGACCGAAGCGATGGACGCGGTGGGGCCCCTGCTGGCGCGGCTGGAGGAGTCGGGCCAGGCGCCGGCCGCGGTGGCCCGCGTGCGCGGTGCCGTGAGCCGTCCGAATCTCTACCTCGACGTCGATGAGAACCTGCTCGGCGGCGCGGTCAATCGGTCCGTGGACGAAGTGTCGCCGGTCAACGACGTGGTGCTCGGCACGCGGGTCCGCGGCAGCGGCCATACGAAGGGCTCGGTGTTCCTCGACTTCGTGCCCTCGTCCGACCGGGCCGTGGTCGATTTGAAACTCGACGCCACCAATCACTCGAACACGCGGGGCTCGCAGGGCCCCGTGACGGTGCACACGCTGGGCACGACGAAGGTCGATGCCCGCAAGCGGATCCTGATCGACGACGAACGGGTCAGCGCCATGCCGGTGGAGGCGCACGCCTCGACCGACACGAAGACCGCCGGGATCGGGATCAACAAGCGGTTCGGCAAGCGGCTGATCCGCAAGATCGCCAGCCGGAAAATCGCGGAGATGCGTCCCCGGGCCGAGGCCATCTCGTCGGAGAAGGCACGGCAGCGGGTGCGGGAGCAGTTCGAGGAGCAGACCGCCTCCGCCATCGCGCAGGCGGCGAGCGACTATCAGACGAAGTTCCGCCGTCCGCTCCAGGAACGCGGCTGGTATCCGGAACTGCTCGGCATGCGGACGAGCGATTCCCGGCTCTCGGTCGTGGCCCGCAAGGCGCTCGCCGACCAGATCGGGGCGTTCACCGCGCCGCCGGCCGTCG
Organism: Planctomycetaceae bacterium; assembly: GCA_040376455.1. Classification (GTDB taxonomy): domain Bacteria; phylum Planctomycetota; class Planctomycetia; order Pirellulales; family UBA1268; genus QWPN01. The sequence goes on from JBEIQP010000056.1 coordinate 4,278, forward strand.
ATCCTGACGCCGTTCTGGCGGCCCGGGTTCACGAAACCCTCGTGAACAACGTGGCGGAGATCACCCTCGGCGGCCGCACGATCACGCAGAAATTCGTCGAAGAGCAGATCAAGAAGAACAACGGCACGCTGCCGGAGTCGCTGGCCAACGATCCCGATCAGCAGCCGTGGTCGATCACGTTTGCGAAGCGCAAGCCGGTGGAGCTCGACGCGGACGACAGGCGGGTGAAGGTCACGGTCCGCGGCAGCCGGTTCACCTCGGGCGAACGCGAGTTCCCCGCCATGGACATCTGGGCCGCGTATTGGATCGAGCCGGCTCCGGGCGGCGTGCGGCTGATCCGGGATGGCGACGTGCAGATCTATCCGCCGGGCTTCGTGCCGGGCGGCGGCGAGAAGCTCACGATGGCGGAGACCTCGCTGCGGCGCATCCTGCAGAAGCGGTTCAACAAGATGTTCAAGGAGGTGGCCGACGTGGAGCCGCTCCAGATGCCCGGGCAGCTCGCCAACGCCGGCCCGCTGCCGATGGAGCAGTTGCAGGCCCGGAAGGACGGCTGGGTGGCCGCCGGCTGGCGGAAGCGGGATCGGGTGATCTACGGATCGATGCCGATGGAGGTGTCGGTCGTGGAGACGGCGTCGTGGTCGGAAGCGACCCCGGCGGCCGATCAGGCCCTGGCCCTGGTCGCCGAGTGAGCGGCGAGGGCATTCGGGCCGCATGACGACAGACGACCTGCTCCGAGCCGTCGATCGTGCCCTGACCGGCGCGTGGGACGACGCGCACGGGATCGTGCAGCAAGACGAGGCCGATCCGATGGCGGCGTGGATTCACGCCGTGCTGCACAAGATCGAGGGCGATGCGTCGAACGCGCGGTACTGGTATCGCCGGGCGGGCCGCATGGACCGCGTTGACGACGAGCCGATGGCGGAGCTCCGGTTGGTCAGAGGGGAACTCGCCGGTCGGGCGGGCACGGCTCCAGGGGCAGGGTGAGGACGAACCGCGCGCCGCCGCCCGCGGCCGTCTCGCACACGAGGTCGCCCCCCATCTGCCGTGCGAGCCGCCGCGAAAGGGCGAGCCCGAGGCCGACGCCCGGCGCAGACTCCGCCGCATCGCGTGCGCTCTTCCGAAACGGCTTGAAGAGCTCCGCGGCCTCCCGCGGCGGGATGCCCCTGCCATGATCGCGCACCGCCAGCGCCACCTGCCCGCCGCGGCGATCCGCCTCGAGCTCGATCACGGCCGGCACGCCGCCCCGGGCGTATTTGCAGGCGTTGTCCACGAGATTGAAGAGCACCTGCTCCACGGCCGCAGGATCGGTGACGACGACGGCGGCCCGAACCCGCTCGTCCAGGTGGAGCCGCCACTCGAATCCTGCCTGACCGGCCCGCTCAGCCGGGCGGACCGCGGCGCCGGCGACGAGGTCGGCCACCGTCACGGGTTCGAGGCGGGCGGAGTGGCGACCGCGTTCGAGTCGCGCGTAGGCGAGCACGTTCTCGACGAGGTGGGCGAGGCGGTCGGCCTCCGTGCGGAGGGTGGCGAAGCACGCGGGCATCTCCGCCGCCGGCACCATGCCTTCCTCCAGGAGGCCGGCATAGAGACGAAACGTCGTCAGCGGCGTGCGGAGCTCATGCGTGACGCTCGAGACGAACGCGGCCCGGCGCTCGCTGAGGGCGAGCACGCTCGCCAGGAGCGCCCCGACCGCGGCGGCGGCGACGGCCATCGCCACCCAGGCCGCGATCAGGGCGCCGAGCAACGGCGACCAGCCCGCTGCGCCGAGCGGCGCGACCGTGCCCGGGACGAGCCGGGCCGGAATCGCGGCCAGGAGCCGCTGGTCGGAGGTCGCGTCGGTGTTGGGCGCCGGCTCCAGGGTCGCGTGCGGCAGGAGGTCGCTGATCGTGGCGAGCAGGTCGGAACGCAGGCGGGGCCAATCGACGACGCAGCCCTCGATCTCGGCACCGTCCGCCTGCGGCGGTCCGCGGCGGGCGAGGACGAGCGCCTCACCGACCCACACCGCCGACAGCGCGGCCAGCGGAGCGGGGCCGGGGATTTCCTGAGGGATCGCGATTTGTGAGGCCTGGTTCTGCAGCAGCACGTTCCGCCGGATCTGGAGTTCGGAGGCGTTTCTGGCCTGCTGAATCGGCAGGTCCGCGACCCGTGCCGGATCCAGCCCGCCGGCCGGGGCGTTTGCGGCGGGCGGCTCGGGAAGCCCGGCGAGCAGCGCGGTGGTGTCGAACCGGCCTGCGTCGGCCGCGGCGGCGATCGTGCGGCGGCGGCCTGCGGCGTCGATGACGAACGTCTCCACGATCGGGGGCACGACCTGCGGCGCCCGCACGTTCGCCGTCTCACGGGCCACGAGCGCCGCGAGCATCGAGTCGATCCGCCACAGCGCCAGCCGCACGTTCTCCTCGACCGCCGCCTCCTGTCGGGCCGCGGCCTCGGCCCGGTCGGCCTCGATCGCTCGCGTTGTCAGGCCGGCCAGGGCGGCCGCGGCCACCGCCAGGCAGATTCCATAGGCGGTCCAGACGTGCAGCGGTCGCATCAGCCTGTCGCTCCCTCGCCCCAGGCGTAGCCCTGGCCGCGCACCGTGCGCAGCCGCCGGGGCTGGGCCGGATCGTCGCGGAGTTTCTCGCGCAGCCGCATCACGTGCATGTCGATGGTCCGCGTGGCCACGCCCCGCGGATCGAGCCGCCAGACGCGGCGGAGCAGTTCCTCCCGGCTGATGGCGCGGCCGGCATGGGCGGCCAGGTAGGCGACCAGTTCCGCCTCCTTCTCGGAGAGCTCGTCGCACCCGCCATCGGCGTGCCGCACCTCCCGGCGGGCGAGGTCGATGACCATGTCGCCGCACGTGATCGTCGCCACGGGCCGCGGCCGCTCCGGCGACCGGCGCAGCACCGCCTCGACGCGGGCGAGCAGCTCGCGCACGCTGAACGGCTTGACGACGTAGTCGTCGGCGCCGCTCGCCAGCCCGTCCACGCGATCGTCCTCCGCGGCCCGGGCCGTGAGCAGGATCACGGGCCGCGTGGGCCGCGTCTCCCGCACCCGCCGCAGGATCGTCAGCCCGTCGGTGCCGGGGAGCACCACATCGAGCAGCACGAGATCGACCTCGGCGGCCTCCGCCAGCGCGAGCCCCCGCCCGCCGTCCCCCGCCTCGAGCACCTCGTAGCCGGCGAACGTCAGCGCGGTGACGATCCCGCGGCGGATCGCCGCGTCGTCCTCGACCACGAGCACGCGCCGAGCGGGAGGCGTCATTGCCCTGCACGCCCCCCAGGGCCCGCGGCAATGGTGCGGAGGGTTCCTTCGAGGGGGATCCGCGTCGCGTTTACGTCGAGCAGGGGCTTCAGTTCGTGGACGTTCGTGTAGCCGTAGGCGTGGAGCACGTTGAACGTGTGGACGTTGAGGGAGGCTGGCGGAAGTTTCGCGGCAAAGGCCCGCTCCTCGTTCTCGAAGTTGTTGTTGCAGTAGATCAGCACGCGGGTGTCCTTCGTGGGGATGACCTTGGCGAGCTCGGCCGCCGTGATGTCGGGAAAACTCAGGTGTCGAGCGCCGCGAACGTGGAGCAAGTCGTACTTCTCCCGGCTCCGGGCGTCGAGGACGACGGTGTGCGGATCCGCGGCCATCGCGATGAAGGCATCCTCGCTGATCCGGCGACTTTCACGAACGGCCTCCACCTCCGCCACGCCGGTGGCGAAGCGGCGATAGTCGATCCGGGGATTGCCTTCGTCGGCAAGCACGGGCGCCGATGCGGCGCCCAGACAGAGGAGGGCGAAGGCCACTCGGGCCGCGACGCGCGGCGACCGCAGGCTGCACTGACGGTTGAGGGGGAGCATGGCGAGTCCTCGGAGGGGAGGTGCGGCCGCCGGTCCATCCGGCGGCGCCGCACATCCGACATCATCGGCTGCTTCGCGTCGGGTGTGGGTAACGAGTGCGCAACGAGCCGGCCCCGGGCCCGGCCGTCAATCGGGCCGGGCGGGTTCGCGGCTGATGTCCCCGGGCGCGACCGGCTCGAACGGACGCACCCAGATCGAGCGGAATTGGACGGGATTGTCGTGATCCTGGATCACGAGGGGAAGCGCGTCGGCGTGCGGCTCGTAGGTCGGCGGGCCGTCCCATTTCGTGGTGCCGAGGATGACCGCGTCGGAGTGGATGGCGACGCCGTTGTGCATCACGCTCACCCGGCCGGGCGTCAGGACCGCGCCCTCCGCGTCGAACCGTGGTCGCGCGAAGAGGATGTCGTAGGTCTGCCACTCGCCGGGCCTCCGGCTGGCGTTCACGGCCGGGGGCCGCTGCTTGTAGATCGCGCCGCACTGGCCGTCGGGATAGGTGAGCGGCCCGTCGGTGCCGTCCACGTAGGAGTCGAGCACCTGGATCTCGTACTTGCCCATCAGGAAGACGCCCGAATTGCTCCGGCCCTGGCCCGCACCGACCGGCGGCGTCGGCGTGCGGAACTCGACGTGGAGGTGGCAGTCGCCGAATGGCCGGCGCGTGTGGATGTTCCCCTTGCCGACCGTCACGATCCCGTCCGCGACCGGCCAGCGCTCGGCGTTTTCCCACTGCGACAGGTCGCCGCCGTCGAAGAGCACGACCGCATCGCCAGGCGCCGCCGCGGCCGCCGCCGGCGCGGGGCCCGGATCGACCACCCGCGGCCGCGGCCATTCGATCGCCGCAACCCACTCGCCGGTCGGCAGGGCGTGGCCGGCCAGGTAGAGGCGGCGGGACCGGATCGAGGCCGTGATCCGCGCGGCCCGGGCCTCCGCCTCCGACAGGGGCAGGCCCGGCGGCAGCTCCGGCCGCGAGGGACCGCTGGCCGCGAGCGCGGCATCGCGGAGGAGGTGCAGCCGCTCCGTCACCTCCGGCAGAAACGCCGCCAGCGCCGCGGGCGATTCCGCCGTCGCAAACGCCGAGTCTCCCAAACCCTCGAGCGCCGCCCGGCAGATCGCCCAGTGGCCCTCGTCGTTCGGATGGACGGAGTCGGGGCTGAAGGCGAATCCCGGCTCGCGCGCCCGCCGCGCCGCGAGCATGCTCTTCATCGGCCCATGGATGTCGATCACGAGCCAGCCATCGGCCCGCTTCGAGACGAGCCAGTCGGAATAGGCCGCGAGCACGGCGTCGTAGTCCACGTCACCGGCCGGGCCGGGCTTGCCCGGAGGGCCGCTGTAGACCGGCGGCGTGAGATGGATGATCGTCGCCCCGGCCTTCCCGACCGTCGCGTGGAGCCGCTCCATCCCCTCCTTGAACCGCGCCTCCCGCTGCGCGTCGAGAGGCTGATAGATCCCGCAGTTCATGCCGTAGCAGGCGAGCACGACGTCTGGTCGCGTCAGCCGCAGCACGCGATCGAGCCGGTCGGCGAGGTCGGGCCGGACGGACGTCCCGTTCGCGTGCCCGGGCTCCGAGAGCCCCGAGACCGTTTCGCCCGGCAGGCCCATGTCGATCACCTGGGCGGCCGTTCCCCGGCGCTCCATCCAGGCTACGAGCTGGGCGACCCAGCGGCCGTCGTGCGTGATCGAATCGCCGAGGACGACGACCCGCTGCGCGCCGAGCAGGACCGTGGCGGGCACGGCCGGCGGCGGCGCGGGGTCGGCGCCGGTCGCGGCCGTCAGCAGGCAGGCCGCAAGCGCCGCGGCGACCACGGCGGCGTGGAGCCGGCGACGTCGTGGGGCCGGGGTCGCCCAATCGGTGCTGCGCGAAGCGATCGTTGCGGCAGCCATCATTGCTGGAGCGGCGTGGCTCCCTCCCGAATCGCGAACAGGTGGCTCTTGTTGGCGATGTAAAGCGTGTCGCCGACGGCGATCGGGGTGGAGTAGACGGCGTTGCCCATGTTGATCTCGCCGAGCAGATCCAACTCGCGGCCCAACGCGAAGATGCAGATGTCGCCGTCCTCGTCGCCGATGTAGACCTTGCCGTCGGCGACGAGCGGGGAGCCCCAGCTCGCCGCCAGCATGTCGTGCGTCCAGAGCGGCTTGCCCGTCTTCACGTCGAGGCAGTGGAAGAGGCCGCTGAAGTCGGCCACGTAGAGCAGGCCATCCTTGATGGCCACCGTGCCGCAGGTGCGGTGCATCGTCTCCTCGAAGGCGAGCTTCCCGTTGCCGTCGGCATCGAAGCCAGGGTAGTGCCAGACCGCGGCGGAGTTGGGATTTGGTCGGGCGACCTCCCCCTCCTCCTTGATCACCGCCTGGTTGCGCCGGTGGGGCAGGGGCTTGGCGGGATCCTTGAGCGACACGGCGAGCTCGCTCGACACGTCGCCCCGCTTCGTGGGGTCGATGCACCAGAGATGCCCCACCCCCTCGCCGTGCTCCGGATCCTCGCCCACGGCGATGTAGACGAGGCCTTCGTGCACGACCGGCGTGCCGATGATGTGGTTGCGGTCGGCCCGCCCGCCGAGGGTGTACTTCGATTCCTTCGGATTGCAGTCGAACTTCCAGAGCAGCTTTGACTTGCCGTTTTCGCCGCGAGCGTCGAAGGAATAAAGCCAGCCGTCGCCGCCGCCGAAGAGCACCTGCGGCGCGCCCCCGAGCTCCGCATACGCCGGGCTCGACCATTGGCCGTGGAGCACGTTGGCCCCGGGGGAGTTGTCGGCCCAGAGCACCGTGCCGTCGCGCTTGTCGATGCAGAGGAAGCTCGGCGCCTCGAAGTTCGGCAGGTTGATGTGCCCCTCGTCCACGCCGTTGCTCGTGTTCACGAAGAGCAGGTCGCCCGCGCTCGTCACGCTGCAGGAGCACATGTTGTGCTGCGACACGCCGAGCTGCTTCATCATGTCGAGCACCCAGACGACGTCCGCCTCGTCCTTCGCGGCCACCTTCTCCGCGGTGAAGGGGCCGTCGTTCTCACCGTCGCGGAAGCCTTCGGTGTCGAGGCACTTCACCTCGCCGCGGCTGGTGACGTACCAGAGCCGGTCGCCCTCCACGAGCGGCGCGCAGCAGATGCCCTGCAGCGGCCAGTCGTGGACGCGGCCCGTGGGCAGTTTCTCGCTCGAATCCTGCCACTGGAACGAACCGTCCTGGGCGCTGAAGGCGAGCAGGCAGCCGAGGTCGGTGGCGGGCGGATACCGCTCGAGCCAGCCCTTGCCGTTGTTGCTCCCGACATACGCGCGGCCCCCGGCCACCACCGGGTTGCCGTAGGACTGGCTGCCGAGGGCCGCCACCCAGGCGACGTTCTTGCTCGTCTCGGGCTTCCAGGCGCCGGTGTCGGGATCGAATTCCCCCGGCGCCCACTCCGTCGGCAGGTTCTTCGCGTCGGGCGTGTTGTTGCGGACGGGCGAGCCGCCCCACTGGTTCCAGTCGGCCGCGGTGGCGACGGTCGAGACGACGAGCGCGAGCAGGAGCATTCGAACGACGGACTGGATCACTGGGCGGCCTCCACGATGACGTTGTCGATCGCAATCTCCGAATCCTTCGAGTTGCCGAAAAAGCCGGGACTTCCCTGGAGATTCCCGGCGTCGTGCGTGGCCTCGATCGTCCAGGCCTCCGGCTCCGGTTCGCCACGGGGCCAGACCTTCCCCTGGAGCACGGCGGAGGGCCCGCTCGTCAGGGCCTCGAACTTCATCGTGTACCAGCGGCCGGCCTCCCACTTGAACGGGATCGTCTTGGAGAAGTGGGTCGCCACCTGCGGCGGCCACGAGCGGACCTGCAACTGCTGGGCGGCGCCCATCAGGTCGAGCGTGTACCGCTGGGCGATGAGCCCCATGTCGGGCATGCGGGCCTTCTCCAGCGCGGCCGGGGTGCCGAACGCCTTGGCAAACGCGTCGGCGTCGGAGTCGGCCGACTGCGGGCCGGCCGAGGCGGGCGACCCGGGAGCGCCGACCCCCGTCTCCTGCGCGCGGAAGTCGGCCTGGATGCGGTAGTCGTGCAGTTCGATCGGCCCGATCCAGCCCTGACTGCGCGTGCCCTTGGGAATCGTCGTCACCTTCACGAGGCACTTCGAGCCATCGACCTCGCGGACCACGTGTCGATACCGCATGCCGATCCAGGGCAGCGGTGGCTCGCCCTTCACGACGCCCGTTTTCGGATCGGCGGCGAGGGGGATGCTTTCGAAGTCGAACGACCAGGGCAGGGGGGGCATCGAGCGGATCCGGGCCTTCCCCTCGAGGCCGCCGACCCGCGCGGTGACGATCGCGGCGGCATGCGTGTCGGCCGGCGCGGTGTAGGTGCCGTCCGCGGACACGCTGCCCGCCGTCGCCGTGAACTCGGCAGGGGATTCCTTCACGAACCGGCCGGCGGCGTCGTAGAGCCGAACCCGCAGCGGCAGCGTGCCCCCCGCGGCGATCTGGGCCTCGGCCGGCACGACCTGCACCCAGGCCGGCTCGCCGGCGGGCTGCTCCGTCGTCAGGCTCGACACCAGCATCGGCCGGCCCGGAGTCGTGGGATTGGGGGCGTTGGGGGCGGCGTCGTCCGGCTTGGCGCCGAGACAATAGAGACGGGCTCCGGTGGTGAGGTAGATGAGCCCGTGCCAGGCGATCGGCGAGGCGGTCACCTCGTCCTCCTCGTCGAGCCGCATCCGCTGGACGAACTTCAGGCCGTCTTTGGTCGGCTCCAGCACGTGCCAGCCGCTCGTCGAGCAGACGTAGATCTTTCCGTCGGCCACCAGCGGGCTGCCGCGGACGATCGTGCCGAGCAGCTTCACCGGCTTGCCCACCGGCTCGCCCGTCGCCTTGTCGAACACATACACCTTCGCGCCGTCGTCGATGAAATAGACGCGGTCGCCGAGAATGACCGGCATCGACCGGCCGTCCATCACCCCCTTCTTCTGCCACACCGCGTTCGTCGCCGTGATGTCGCCGGAGCCCGTCCCCTTGAAGGCCGTGGCCGAGCCCATCGACGTGTTGTCGAGATTCTCCTCCGCCTGCGAGATGTAGACCGTCTCGCCGTCGATCAGCGGCGACACGTTGAGCCCGCGGCGGGAGAGCTTGAAGTTCCAGACGGCCTTGCCCGTCCGCGGCTGGAAGTTCCAGACGCTGCCGTCGCTCGATCCAAACACCAGCGCCGCCTGGCCGCCGAGGTTCGCGATCGACGGCGTGCTGTAGGTGGTGTCCTCCGGCAGTTCCTTCGTGCCGTTCATCCAGCGGACCGCGCCGGTCCGGGCATCCATGGCGAGGAACCGGTGGGCCGGCCGGGCGGTGTCGCCCCAGCCGGTGACCACGGCGCTGGCGATCACGAGATCCTCGAACACGACCGGGATGTTCGTCCGGCCGCCGTAGGTCGAGAGAAACCCGAACTCCTCGTGGAGCGACCGCTGCCACCGCGTCTTGCCCGTCTCGGCGTCGATCGCCGTGAAGACGCCGCAGACCCCGTGGGCGAAGACGGTGTTCGTGGTCGCGTCCGCGATCACGGCCGACCAGCCGACGCGTTCGGCGGGCACGTCGGAGAGATAGACGTTGAAGACGTTTTCCCAGAGGGTGGCGCCGGTGGCGGCGTCGAGGCAGAGCACCTTCTCCGCCTCCTCCGGAGTGCCCGGCTTGTGCCGGACGAGGGTGTAGAGCTTGCCCCCCATGATCACGGGCGTGGAGATGCCGCCCGCCTCGTCCTTCTTCCAGAGCACGTTGGCACCCGACTCGGGATCGAACGAGGTGACGAGCGACCGGATGCCGGCGTGCCGGTTCTCGTTCTTCCCCCGCCAGTCGGGCCAGTCGTGGGCGGAGGCCGAGCCGGCGACGGCCAGCGCGGCGAGGATCAGCGACACGGCACCCTTCATCGACATCCTCGCTTTCAAGGCTCGATCCCCGCCTGCTTGGCCTCTGCCGGCAGCTTGGGATCGACGATGCCGCGTGCGCCGCGGCCCTGGCTGAGTCGATCGGCGGCGTCGGCCCGGATGCTCTCGAGATCGGCCTCCCACCACCGCCGCTGCTGCTCGGCCGGCGGAGCGACGAACGGCCGCACCACCCGCATGCCGACACCGAGGGCCGGTTCTTCCGTGTACCACCAGGGGCTCTTGGGGAGGTTGGGATCGACGTCCTTCCAGGGCTCGTCTTCGGAGCCGCGGCGGGCGGCGCTGCGGCACTGGTCGGGCTCGTCGTAGTAGGCGCCGCCGCGAACCACCCGCGGCGACAGTTTCGTCGGCCAGGTGATCGCCTCGGCCGCGGCGACCGGCTGCGGGAGCGCCGCCTGCCGGGCGTAGCCCTCCGCGGCCAGTTCGTCCACCACCCATTCCGCGACGTTGCCGTGCATGTCGTGGAGCCCCCAGGCGTTCGGCTGCTTCCCGCCGACGGCGTGGGTCGTCTCCTCGGCGTTGTCGGCGAACCACGCCACGTCTTCGAGCGAAGCGGCATCGGCGCCGGTGCTCCACGGCGTCGCGGTGCCGGCGCGGCAGGCATACTCCCATTCACTCTCGGAGGGGATCCTGTAGAACCGGCCCAGGAGCAGGCTGATCCATTTCGTGTACTGCCGGGCGGCGTATTGGGTCATCGTCGCAGCGGGCAGATCGACGTCTTCGCCGTGGGTGAAGGTGGTGGTCGGGTCATACAGGTTCGAGGGCGCGGTCACCGCATCCGCCTCGTTGTCGGCAGTGACCGGGCGGAGGCCGGAAGCCTCGAGCGATTTGAAGAGGTCGCAGGCGGCCATGTAGGTCTTGTATTCGCCCCAGGTCACTTCGCAGCGACCGATCCAGAAGGGCTCGATCGTGACCTCGACCACCGGACCCTCGGTGGCGTCGCGGCCCGCCTCGTCGGCGGGGCTGCCCATGCGGAAGGTGCCGCCGGGCACCGGGATCATCTGAAACGTGACGTCGGTCCCGGGAATGGTCTCGGCGTAGGGCACCATCCAGCCGCCGGAGACCGGGATGGCCGGACCGTCACCGGGCCGATCGTCGCCCGCCACGAAACCGGGAATGTCGTCCGCCGCCACCGGGGCGGGGGAAAGGGCGTTGCCGGCGACGGCCGTGAGCCAGAGGAGGGCGACGATGCGGTGCGATGGCATGCGGGAAATCCAGGGCGGTGCCGGGGCGGGAGCGGCCGTAAAGTGTACCTTGTGGGCGGAGCCCATCCCACCTCCGAGACCGTGCCGTGACCGCACCCAAACCGACCCGTCCCGCCGCCCGCAAGGCTTCCCCAACCCGCGCCGACGAGAAGCCGGCAGAGCGGGTCGTGGCGGAGAACCGCAAGGCGCGGCACGAGTATGAGATCGTCGACACGCTCGAGTGCGGCATCGCGCTGGTGGGCAGCGAGGTGAAGAGCCTGCGCGGGGGGCGGATGTCGCTCGACGAGGCCTATGGCCGCGTGGACGGCGAGGAGGTCTGGCTCATCGGCTGCGACATCCCGGAGTACGAGAAGGCCAACCGGCTCAACCACGTGCCGAAGCGGCCGCGGAAGCTGCTCCTGCACCGGCGTGAGATCAAGAAGTTCGCCGGGCAGGCCTTCGAGAAGGGGCTGACGCTCGTGCCGTTGAAGATGTATTTCAAGAACGGCCGGGTGAAGGTGCTCCTCGGGATCGGCCGGGGCCGCAAGGCCCACGACAAGCGCGAGAAGCTCAAGGCGGCCAGCGCCAAGCGGGACATCGAAATCGCCCTGCGCGGCAGGGGTGGTCGCGGAGGCCGCGGTTCGTAAGCCGCTCTGCGCTTTCGCGGCAGTGCCGGATGCGATCGATTCGCAGTCCGGGGAACCGTCGGCGTTCCCCGCGACTGCGTCGTCGGCACAGGCCCAGGATGGCCGTGCCGATGCATGGACGGCTCAGTCCTCGGCGCCCACGAGCAGGCCGGCCGTGGAATCGGTCGAATCTTCCGGGTGCCAGAGGGGCATGCCGCGTTGAATCCGCTCGGCCAGCACGTCGATCTTCTGCTTGGAGCCGGCCGGCGCACAGGTCGGAATGAACTCCGTGGTGCACTGCGGCTCGAAATGCTCGTCGTGACCGTACAACTCGATGATCTCGAAGACGTTGCGAATCCGTGCCATTGGAACGAATCAAGTCCTTTCTGTGTGGAAGGTGTGAAGGCCGACCTGCGCCCGGCGGGCACGGCGGACCGTTCCGCTCGCCCTGGGCTTTCCAATCCTGTTGTTGCACGCGTGCATGGCCCGGCCGTCGCCGGTTTCCTCTTCCCGCACGCAGTCAGCGATCGCGGCGAAAGAGTCCGAAAAACGACCGGAAAGCGACCCGCGGACGGGACGGCTGGGGAGCCGCAGCGGGTGCGTTGCTCGCTCTGAACGACGCCATTATGGACCCCTCCTTGCGCGAGTCAAACAATTCTTCGGCGCAGTTTTTTTCGCGGGAAACGGGGCAGTTTTTCGGCCTGATTGTCCGGCACGATCGGTGCGAATTACCATGGCGTCGTGCCCTGGGGTTCCGGTGAGGCCGAAGCCACACCGCCCGTTTGGGGTAGACCGTGGTCGGTCGTGGGTTCCAACCCGTTGCCGCCGCCATCGATGGCCCAGTTCACCGGCTCGCTCGTCAGCTATCCCGCCAGGGTCTCGCTCGCGGCGTATGCCCTGACGATCCTGCTCGGCGGGTTCGTGCTCACGCTGCCCGCCGCCCGGAATCCCGACGCGACACCGGTCTCCTTCGTGGACGGAGTGTTCACGGCCACGAGCGCCTGCTGCGTCACCGGCCTCACCGTCCGCTCGACGCTCAATGACTTCTCGTTCTTGGGCCAGGCGGTGATCCTGCTGCTGATCCAACTGGGCGGGCTGGGGATCATGACGATCACGACGCTCGTGTCGTTTCAGATCGGCGGCCAGGCCACGCTCCGGCAGCGGGCGGTGATTTCCGAGACGCTCGGCATCAAGTCGGGCCGCGATCTGCGCTGGGTCACGTTCGGCGTGCTGTTTACGGTGCTGATCGTCGAAATGCTCGGCTTCGTGCTCCTCTGCTGGGCCGACTGGGGCAAGGGGCCGGTGGGGCAGGTGCTCTGGACGTCGCTCTTTCACTCGATCTCGGCGTTTTGCAACGCCGGCTTCGCGCTCCACGACCAAAACCTGGTGCCGGATGCCGGCCGGGTGTCGATCAACCTGGTGATTTGCGGCCTGATCATCGTGGGGGGGCTCGGCTTTCCGGTGATCTTCGACATCTTCTCCCGCCTCCGGCGGCGCGAGGCCTTCTGGGAGCGGCTCCACACCCAGTCGAAGATGATGCTCATCGGCACCGCGATGCTGCTCGCCTTCGGGGCGGTGTCGTTCTGGCTGCTCGAGTGGCGGGAGGCGATCGATCGCGAGCCGCTCACGACGAAGCTCCTGATGGGGCTTTTTCATTCGACCACCTGCCGCACCGCCGGCTTCAACACGATCGACTACGGCGCCCTGACGAGCGCCACGCTCTTCCTGGCGATCATCCTCATGGCGATCGGCGCCGGGCCCTGCTCCACGGCGGGCGGCTTCAAGGTGAGCACCTTCATGACGCTCGTGGTGAGCGCGTGGTCGAGCTTTCGCGGCTGGCGGCATGCGAACTTCTTCCGCCGCACGATCCCGGAGGCGGCGGTGGAGCGGGCGACGGCGACGGCGCTGCTCTTCGCGGCCGTCGCGATCGCCGCGCTCGTGGCGCTCCTTGTCGTGGAAACCCGCGGCTCGCTCGCCTCGCGGCCGCGCTGGTTTCTGGAGGCCCTCTTCGAGTGCATTTCGGCGCTGGGCACCGTGGGGCTTTCCACGGGAATCACCGCCGCGCTCACCGATCCCGGCAAACTGGTGCTGGTGGCACTCATGCTGCTGGGCCGGCTCGGTCCGATCACCGCCGCCGTGGCGCTCGCGCGCGAACGGCGCTCTTACCAGCCCCAGTACCCCGAGGAGGAGCCGCTCATCGGCTGACCGAAGATGCCGCAGACCAGTTCCAGGAAGTTCATCATGCTCGGGATGGGGACGTTCGGCACGGCGCTGGCCACCAAGCTGGCCGCCAACGGGTGCCGCGTCACGGGCGTGGACGGGCGGCGGGAGCGGCTGGAGGCCGTGAAGAACGAGATCCACGAGGCTGTGATCGGCGACGCGACCGACCGGGAGGTGCTGGAGAACCTGCCGATCAAGGACGCCACGGCCGTGTTCATCTCGCTGGGCGAGAACATCTCGCAGTCCCTCCTGGCGACGCTCCACGTGAAGGAGCTCGGGGCGCGCAACGTGATCGTGAAGGGGGTGACGAAGGAGCACGGCAAAATCCTCGAGCATCTCGGGGTGGATCGCGTCGTGTTTCCCGAGGAGGAGGTGGCGCGGGAGTTGGCCGACCGCATGACCTGGCCGAACGTGCTCGACTACCTGCCGATCGATCCGGACTACAGCGTGGCGGAAGTGGCGATGCCGTCGTCGCTTTCGGGCCGGACGCTGGCCGAGGCCAATCTCCGCAGCCGCATCGGCGTGCACGTGATGGGGCTCAAGGACGTAATGAAGGGGAAGTTCGAGATGTTCCCCGACGGCAAGACGAAGCTGCTCGAGGACCAGGTGCTCCTGGTCGTGGGCCGCGAGGCGGAGATCGCC
>JBEIQP010000012.1:0-36519 GCA_040376455.1 Planctomycetaceae bacterium
CCAAGCAGCTCGAAGACCTCTATCTGCCGTTCAAGCCCCGCAAGCTCTCGCTGGCCGAGGTCGCGAAGCAACGCCGCTTAGAGCCGCTGGCGCGGGAGATTCTCGCCGGTGACGCGGCGGCGGCCGATCTCGACGAGCGGGCCACCGACTTCATCGACGCCGACGCCCAGGTTGCCTCGGTCGCCGACGTGCTGCTCGGCGTCGGCCACATCATCGCCCACGAGTTCAGCGAGCGGGCGGACGTGCGGCAGCGGCTGCGGGGCATCCTGCATCGCTCGGCCCACCTCAAGAGCCAACGGGTGGAGAGCGAGGGCAAGGCCCTTTCCAAGGACGAGAAGCACTTTCGGGACTATTTCGCATACGCCGAGCATTTCCAGCGCGTGCCGCCGCATCGTGTTCTGGCGATCAACCGCGGCGAACGCGCGAAACTGCTCAAGGTGCGGATCGAGGGGCCGGCCGAGGAGCTGCAGGCCGCCGCCGAGGACCTGCTCGTTCCGCCCGGGCACCCGCACGCGGAGTTTCTCAAGGGGTGCGTGCGGGATTCGCTCGCGCGGCTGGTGCTGCCGAGCCTGGAGCGGGAAATCCGCCGCGAGATGACCGATTTCTGCGAGTCGCACGCGGTCGAGGTGTTTGCCCGCAACCTGCGGAACCTGCTGCTCCAGTCCCCCGTGCCGGGCCGCCGCGTGCTCGCGCTCGACCCCGGATTCAAGAGCGGCTGCAAGGCGGTGGCGCTCGACGAGTGCGGGAGGCCGCTGGACCACGCGGTGCTGCACATCATCGGCAAGAAGGAGAAGCGGGAGGCGGCCGCCAAGAAAATCGCCGAGATGGTGAATGCCCACGCCTGCTCGGTCATCGCCATCGGCAACGGCACCGCCGGCCGCGAGACCGAATCGCTCGTGGCCGAATTGGTGGCCGGTGAGCTCCAGTCGCTCGACGTGGGGTATGTGATCGTCAACGAGGCCGGCGCCAGCGTCTACTCCACGAGCATCTACGGGCGCGAGGAGTTGCCCGAGCACGAGGCGGCGGTCCGCGGCGCGATCTCGATCGGCCGCCGGCTGCAGGATCCGCTGTCGGAACTGGTGAAGATCGAGCCGGCCAACATCGGAGTCGGGCTCTACCAGCACGACGTCAAGGCGAGGCACCTCCACACGTCGCTCGACACGGTCGTCGAGAGCTGCGTGAACTATGTCGGCGTCGATGCCAACACCGCGAGTCCGGCGTTGCTCCGCTACGTCTCGGGGCTCAACCAGGCGACCGCGAAGAACATCCACGACTGGCGGGCCAAGAACGGCCCCTTCACGTCGCGGCAGCAGTTCCTGGAGGTTCCAGGGTTCGGGGAGTCGGCGTTCGTGCAGGCCGTCGGCTTTCTGAAGATCGCCGGCGGCGCCAACCCGCTCGACTCCACCTGGATCCACCCGGAGAGCTACCCGGTCGCCGAGCAGGTGCTGGAGCGGCTCGGCGGCAGCCCCGCGGATCTCGTCAACCGCCAGCAGGCCGAGGCGATCGCGGAGCGGGCCGCGGCCGTGGACCTCGAGCAACTCTCGCGGGAACTGGGCGTGGGCCGGCTTCTCCTGGCCGACATCATCGAGCAACTCAGCCGGCCGGGCCGGGATCCCCGCGAAGACCTGCCGAAGCCGTTCTTCAAGAAGGGCGTGCTCAAGCTGGAGGATCTCGAGGTGGGCATGGAGCTCCTCGGCTCGGTGCTCAACGTCGTCGATTTCGGCGCCTTCGTCGATATCGGCATGCACGACAGCGGGCTGGTGCACATCAGCCAACTGTCGAGCCGCTATGTGCGCGATCCGCACGACGTCGTCAGCGTCAGCCAGATCGTCAAGGTCTGGGTGCTGGAACTCGACAAGGCCCGGCGGCGCGTGGCGCTGACGATGATCTCGCCCGCCGAACGCGAGCAGCAGCACCAGGCCAAGGAACGCCAGCGGGAGGGGCGGGCCGCGGCCCGCGCACGACGCGAGACGGCGGCGCCTCAGCAGGCACGGCCGGAGGCGGCGGCTGCCGTGGCCCAGGCAACCGACCAGCCGCGGGGTGGCCAGCCGCCTCGCGGCCGAGGGCAGGATCGCAACCGGCCGCCTCGCGAGCAGACCGCCCGCACCTATGTGGCACGGGGGCCGAGCAAGCCCTCGGCTCCGATCTCCAAGGCGATGCGCGACGGCAAGGAGCCGCTGCGGACGTTCGGCGACCTGAAGCAATTCTTGGAGTCGCGGACGAACGAGGACGAGGCCGGCGGCGAAGCCGAGCGGCCGACCGGCGGCTGAGCGGCCGGCTGGCGCCGCCGCTCGCGGACTGGAGCGTGCAACGCGGGCGAGCGCCGGCGATCAGACGGCCGGCGGCACGAACTGTCCGCGGGCGATGTTCAACGCTCGCGGAACGTGATCCGGCCCTTGGTGAGGTCGTAGGGGGAGAGTTCGACCTTCACCTTGTCGCCGGGAACGATGCGGATGAAGTTCTTCCGCATCTTGCCGGCGACGTGCGCGTTGACGATGTGGCCTCCGCTGATCTGCACGCGAAACCGCGTGTTGGCGAGGGCCTGGGTGACGACCCCCTCCACCTCGAGCGCCTGTTCTTTTTCGGCCATGTGATTCCTTGGTTCGACTTCGGAGACCGAAGAAAATCGTATCCCCGCGCTGCGGGGCCGTCCAGCGGACGCGGTCGCGCGGCAGCGCCGGCTACTCGTCCACGTCGGCCGGAGCGGAGCCCGACGCCTTCCACCGCAGGAAAGCGTCGAAGAAGCCGTCCAGGTTGCCGTCGAGCACGCTCTGGAAGTTGCCGACGTAGTGGCCGGTCCGCTGGTCCTTCACCCGCTGGTCGGGGTGGAGGAAATAGTTGCGGATCTGGGAGCCGAAGCCGGTCTTGGGCTGCTGCTTGTAGCGGGCGAGCTGCTCGGCCTCCCGCTTCTCCTCCTGGAGCCGGGCGATCCGAGCGCGGAGCATCTTGATCGCCGTGGCGCGGTTCTTGTGCTGGCTGCGCTCGCTCTGGCACTGCACCACGATGCCCGTGGGGAAGTGCGTGAGCCGGATGGCGCTGGAGGTCTTGTTGACATGCTGGCCGCCGGCGCCGCTGGCGCGAAAGACATCCTCGCGGATGTCCTCGTCCCTGATCTCTACCTCGGTGTCGTCGTCAGCGATTTCGGGCGCCACATCGACGGCGGCGAAGCTGGTCTGCCGCTTGCCTTCCGAGTTGAAGGGGCTGATGCGGACGAGCCGGTGGATGCCGGTCTCGCCCTTGAGGTAGCCGTAGGCCCACGGGCCCTTGATGGCGACCGTGGCGCTCTGGATCCCGGCCACGGCGTCATCCTGCCGATCGAGCAGTTCGACGGTGTAGTCGTGCTTCGAAGCCCAGGCGGAATACATCCGCAGCATCATCTCGGCCCAGTCGTTGGCGTCGGTGCCGCCGTCCCGGGCGTGGATCGATACGAGCGCGTCGCACGAATCGTGCGGCCCGGAGAGGAGCGACGCCAGTTCCAGGGCATCGACCAGCTTCTCGACGCGGTTTGCCTCGCTCCCGAGTTCGGCCTCCAGCGAGGCGTCTTCCCGAGCCAGCTCCTCGAGCGCCTCCAGGTCGCGACCCGCTGCGAGCGCCTCCTCCAACGGCTTCAGGACCGCATTGACCGTCTTCAACTCGGCGACGGTGGCCTGCGCCTTTTCCGAGTTGCTCCAGAAATCGGCCTCGCCCATCGCGCCTTCAAGCCGCGAGGCGGACTGCTTGCGCCCCTCCCAGTCAAAGAGAGTCTCGCAGCTGGAGGAGACGGGCCCGGATCGCTTCGGCGCGGTGGAAAAGAGCGGTGTCCATGCGGCGGATTGTACGCGCCGCGGCCCGAACCGAGAAGCCGTGGCCGCCAGATTCAGCGGATCGTGGCTTCAGATCCTCCGCTTGGCGTTGCGATTGAACGTCTCCACCGTGGCGAACGCCGCGGCGAGCCGGGCCCGGGACAGGCCGTCGTCGTTCACGATCAGGCCGGTGGCAAAGCCCGCCGTGGACGAGATCGTCGCGTTCACGGGCGTGGAGAGATTGACCCGGAACCACTCGTCGGCCTCGACGGCGCGGTCGCCGATCACCCAGGCGGCCACAGTCCGCCGGGTTTGGCCGGGGTCGAAGGTGACGACGCCGCCGGCGGCGACGTAGTCGCGGCCCGCGACCGCCGTGCCGTTGGCAGTGCCCCAGCGGACGCTGACCGGCTGCGTCGCGGCCGCGGAGAGCGTGATCGTGAACCAGAGCTGTTTTCGGCCGGTGCGGCCCTCCGCGATCGCGGCCGACGCGATGCCGGCCACCGGCAGCGCCGGCGGGGGCGGGGGCGGCTGCGTGCCCCACAGGGAGCCGTCGGCGGCGGCGACCACGGCGTTGTAGCGGTAGGCCGTGTCGAGCGGCTGGTCCATGCGGTGCAGCTTGGCGAAGTCGCCCCACGGCGCGGCGCCGGCCTGCCCGGTGAATTGGAAATCGACGAAGAGATCCATGCCGGCCGCATCGAGGCCGCGGAGGTAGTCGCGGTAGATGACGCCCATCCGCGGGTCGTTCGTGGCGGCGTAGAAGGCGTCTTGATAGGAGGCGTTGCGACCGTCGAGGTGCGGCCCGCCCTCATAGGCGACGAGGCCGATCCGGCGGCCGAGCCGCGTGGACCACTCCCGGGCGAGCCGGGCGTGGTCGCCGACCCAATCGAGCGAGGTCGCGATGTTCGCCCGCGTCTCGGACAGCACCTGATCGACCGTCGTCGCGGCCGAGGCGGCGGCTCGCTGCTCGTCGGTCGGGGTGATGTAGGGGGCGATGGCGATCGTGTCGAACGAACCGCCCATGCTCTCCGCGATCCGGTCGGTGACCCACCCGACCGCGGCCCAGCCCGCGGCCACGCGGACGAGCCGTTGCGTCTGGCCGGCGAACACGTCCGACCAGATGTCGAGGTCGCGCTTCGCCTCCCGGCCCGCGACCTGCCAGTTGTCGAGGCCTGCATACTGGGGCAGCTGCGTCTGCGCCTGCACCCAGTGCGAGGCCTCGAAGCCCCAGCCGAAGTTCCAGATCTCGTTCGACCACTCGACGTAGGCCTTGCGTCCGGGCTCGAGGTGGTCGCGGACATAGGTCGCGAAGTTCCGCACGAAGCCGTCATCGGCCATGTGCGGCATGTTGAACCACGGATCGGCGTCGAGATCGTTGGCCAGTTGCACCATGTACTCAATCGCCATGCCGTTGACGATCGGCTCGCTCGCGGTGCCTCCCGATCCCGAGCCCTGGCGGATGTCGAGCGCGTCGCGGCGGTCGGCCCAACCGCGGATGTCGGAGGAATTGGTCTCCTGCATGCCCATGAAGCGGATCGTCTTGAAGGGGGCGAGCCGCTGGAGGAAGAGCGGATGGAACGGCGAGAACGCGGCGCCCGGCTCCCAGCGCTGCCCCGCGAAGCTCCGGCCGCCCCAGTCGGGCATCCAGACGTTGATGTTTCGCACCGGATCGGTCGGGTCCGTCGCCTCGATCCGCATCACGATGCCGGCGGCCGTGGGCACAACCTGGAGGTCGGCGTAGTGGCGGCCCGCGGCGGTGCGGCCGGTGGCGACGGTGCGGGCGTCGAAGCCGAAGGTCACGTTGCCCGTGCCATCCCACTCGGCCCGGTAGACGCCCGCCGGATGCCCCCCTGCGACATCCCGGAACATGAGCGTTCCGGCCATCTGCCGCATCGTCTGTCCGGCGGCGTTGGTCCAGGTGGCGAGCGCCGTCACATTTCCGTCGGCATCGAGGGCGAGCGGGTGGGAGTCGCCCACATCCCAGATCATCTCGCCGGTGACCGTGTTGACCGCATGGACGATCCAGGGGCGGGAGGCCTTGAAGGCGTCGGTGAACGTCCATGCCGGGGACCAATCGACCACGTTCTCCAGATTCATGCCGATGGCCATGTGGCCATCGGCAGCCATCAGCTGGCGTGGCTCGCAGGATTCGACGCCGAGTCGTTGCCGGCGGTCGGCCGGTCGGCGGCTGCGCCGCACCGGGCCCCGGCAGCGAGCGACGAGGTCGGCGACGCGGGCGATCCACGGACGACGATCGGCGGCGGGGCGAGCGCCGCATTCTGCGGCACCTGTTGCATTTTCGTGCGCGCGGCGATCGGGATTCAGGGCGTCCATGGCAGTGCTCCGAGGGGTTCGAGGCGGGAAAACCGGCGGGAAAGCCTTGCCTTCCTCCTTGAACGAACCATGCGGTCCGACGTTGCGTGAACCGTGGTGATGCAAGCGGCGTGCCGCAGGCCGCGGCAGCGTGTCGCGACCCAGGGGACGGTCGCTCAGGACCGCTCGACCCGGTTGCCGGGTAGGCGCCGGAGCACGCGCCGCATTTCCAAGACTCCGATCGTGGCCAGCACCTGCGAGGCGGCGAGGCCGCTTGCCACCACGAGCTGGTCGATGTCGATCGGAGCGCAGGCGGCGCTCCCTCCGGCGGCTGCGTCGACCGCATCGAGCACGCGGCGTTCCACGTCGTCGAGCCGCAATTCGGCCGGCGACTTCACCGCGCGGCCGTCCGGACCCGTGGTGGTCTCGAACAGCGGCCCGAGCTCCTCCAGCACGTCATCCACACTCTGCACGAGCCGGGCGCCGTCGCGGATCAGGGCGTGGCAGCCGCGGGACATTCTCGAGTCGATCGGCCCGGGCACGGCGAACACCTCCCGCCCCTGCTCGCCGGCGACGCGGGCCGTGATCAACGCCCCGGATCGCTCCGACGCCTCCACGACCACGGTGCCGAGCGAGAGCCCCGAGACGATCCGGTTGCGCTGAGGAAAGCAGCCGGGAAAGGGGGCGGTGAGCGGCGGCGACTCGCTGATCACGGCCCCGTGCGCGGCGACCTCGAGGGCGAGATCGGCGTGTTCGGGCGGGTAAATGTTGAGCACGCCGCTGCCGAGCACGGCCAGCGTGCGGCCTCCGGCGTCGAGCGTGCCGCGGTGGGCCGCGGCGTCGATGCCCCGGGCCAGACCGCTCACGACCGTGTAGCCCGCCCGGGCCAGCCCGCCGGCGAGTTGCCAGGCGATCTTGCGGCCGTAGTTCGTGGCGTGCCGGGCGCCGACGATCGCCACGGCGAGCGAGTCGCAGGGTTGCAGCGAGCCGCGCACGAAGAGCAGGCCGGGCGGATCGGCGATCCGCGACAGGAGCGGAGGATAGCCGTCGCTTCCCTCGAGCACGATGTTCACGCCCCGCTCGCGGCACAGGTCGATGACGCGGTCGGCGGTCGGATCGTTCGCGCAGGAACGGATCGTCGCGGGGAGCTTCCGGCCGATGCCGGGAATGCCGGCGAATGCCGCCAGGTCGGCCGCGAACACCTCCTCGGGCGAACCGAAGCGTTCGAGCAGCAACTGCCGCATGCGGGCGCCCACGCCCGGAACGCAGGCGAGCCGGACGTGGCCACGGAGGTCCGCGGCTGCCGCGGCGGGGGAGGAGGGTGTCATAGGCGAGACTCCGCCGGGAAAGCGGCCCGGCCCGGAAGGTGTACAAACGTTCTTATTCGCTCCGTTTGTATGACACGGCCGCCGCGGCGTCAAACGGGCTGCGGCCCGGCCGCGATGGATGCCGCGGGGGCGGAGCGTGTATGGTGGCCTCATCCGCACGTCCATCCGAAAGCCGCGCATGCTTCACGACACGAGAGCCGTCGCCGCCCCGACCGACCGGGCCGCTCCCGGATGCCAGTTCGCCAGCGACAACGCCGCCGGAATCTGCCCCGAGGCCTGGCGGGCCTTGGCCGCGGCGAACGACGGCTGCCTGGCGAGCTACGGCAACGACCCCTGGACGACGCGGGCCTGCGACTTGATTCGCGACCTCTTCGAGTATCCGGCCGAGGTGTTCTTCGTCTTCAACGGCACGGCCGCCAACTCGCTGGCGATCGCCGCCATGTGTCAGTCCTATCACGCGATCCTCTGCCACGAACTGGCGCACGTCGAGACCGACGAATGCGGCGCGCCGGAGTTTTTCTCCAACGGCACCAAGCTCCTGCTGCTCTCGGGCGAAGGCGGCAAGCTCACGCCCGCCGGAATCGACCATGCCGTCGAGCGGCGGCGCGACATCCACTACCCGAAGCCTCGGGTGGTGAGCATCACGCAGGCGACGGAGCTGTCCACCGTCTACGCGCTCGACGAACTGGCCGCGATCCACGACGCCTGCCAGCGGCACGGCCTCCGGCTGCACATGGACGGCGCCCGCTTCGCGAACGCGGTGGCGGCCCTCGGCGTGCCGCCGAAGCGGCTCACCTGGGAGGCCGGTGTCGATGTGCTCTGCCTGGGAGGCACGAAGAACGGCATGGGGATCGGTGAAGCGGTGGTGTTCTTCCGCAAGGATCTGGCGGAGGAGTTTGCGTACCGCTGCAAGCAGGCGGGGCAACTGGCCTCGAAGATGCGCTACCTCACCGCGCCCTGGGTCGGGCTTCTCGAGGGAGGCGCGTGGCTGGCAAACGCGCGGCGGGCCAATGCTGCGGCCGCCCGCCTCGAGGACGGGCTGCGGGCGGTTCCCACGGTCGAGGTGCTGGGCCGACGCGACGCCAATGCCGTGTTCGTCAGGCTGCCCGAGCCGGTGGCGGCCGGCCTCCGGCAACGCGGGTGGACGTTCTACGATTTCATCGGGTCGGGCGGGAGCCGCTTCATGTGCTCGTGGGCCACGACCGACGCCGACGTGGATGCCCTGCTGGCCGACGTCCGTGACTTGACCGCGTAGCCGCGGGGCTCAGCCGGCGGCGACCTTGAGTTCGGCGAGATGCTGGGCCGTGTTCACGAGCCGATCCCAGTTCTTCTCGACGTATTCCGGCGGCCCGCCGATCTGGGCGACGACGTGGGCCACCTGCTCGGTGGGCACCATCTCGATCGCGTCCCAGGGGCAGACCTTCAGGTCGTAGGGATTCGACTTCTTGCCCGGGATGTGCACGCAGACCTCGCAGCCCACGCACCGCTCGATGTCGATTTCGCACCAGCTCTGCAGGTTGTGGAACTGGTCGTACTGCTGCACCTTCTGGATGCAGTCAACGGGGCAGACCTCCAGGCACGACTCGCAGCCGGTGCAATTGTCGGCGTTGATGACCGCGAGTTCCTTCGGAAGCTTCTTGCGGGGTCCTGCTTTGGCCATGGTGTGTCTGATCGGCGGAAGGTGGCGACGGGCTCCAGCGAAAGCATCGTAGCCATCCACGGCCGGCCGTCAAAATCGGGCCGGCGGGCGGGGGAAAGTCAGGCCGTCAGCCGCGGGCGGGCCTCGGCCGGGGCGGCCACGACGCGGTCGAAGGCATAGCCGAAGCGGCCCGCATCCTCGGCGAAGTGGCGGCCGACGCGGTCGGCGAGGTCGTCGGTGTAGTAGTGGCGGTAATCCCGGCTGCCGCTGGAATTCATGTGGCCGAGGGTGGCCTGGATGCCGATCCGCCCGCAGATGGAGGCGAAGTCGGATTCGAGCGATTCGAACCGGCCCACGAAGTCAACCAGGAGCCTCCCCTGGGCGTCGGTGAGCATCCGGCTCTGCGAGATCTTGCCCCGGGCGATCTCGTAATCGACGTAGGCCTCGAACGAAGGCATCCGCTGCGCGACGCGGCCCCGATGATGCCCGCGATTCCGCACCAGATAATGGTAGTAGGAGACGAGCAGGCTCCACGGGTTGCGGACGAAGCCGAACGTGAAGAGGCGGTCGAACTCGGCGGCGGGCAGTTCGCGGCACAGGATCGCCGCGGATGTGTGCGTGCGAAACTTCTTGAAGCGGGAGGGCGCGTAGTGGTTGACGTGGATGCCGATCCGGGAGAGCCAGCGGTTGGCCCAGTACGCATCGACCGCGTCGGCGTCTGCGTATGGCCAGAGGGCGACGGCGACGCTCGACCCGCCCGTCTTCGGGACGTGGATGAACGCGAAGTGGTGGCGTCGGGAGAGGAGCATGGCCCCGGGAGGATCGCGGAAGGCCGGCGGCGACGCCAGAGGAAAACTGGGCCGAAAGACGCCTCGACCGGCCGGCGTGCCCGCGCAGCCCGGGGTTTCGCCCGCGGCCCGGCCCGGAAGGGATCGGGTCAGAGGCACTCGCCGCGGACGAGATCCTCGGGCGTCTGGCGGGCGCGGACGAGGCGGGCCGCGCCGCCGTCCACGAGCACCTCGGCCGGCAGGGGCTTCGAGTTGTAGTTGCTCGCCATCACGAAGCCGTAGGCGCCGGCGATCTCGATCACGAGATGATCGCCGACCTGCGCCACCGGGAGGGTGCGCGTGGCGACGAAGCCGCCGTCGGTCTGCGTGAAGATGTCGCCCGACTCGCAGAGCGGCCCGCCCACGGCGACCTCCTCAGCCTCCGCAGCGCGGCCCGCGTCTGCCGGGCAGAGGCTCATCGGGTGGTAGGAGCCGTAGAGCACCGGTCGGGCGAGCGTGTTGAAGCCGGCATCGACGAGGAGGTACTTCCGCGTGCCCTGCTTCTTGATCGCGCGGACTTCGGTGACGACGGAGCCCGATTCCGCGGTGAGATAGCGGCCCGGCTCGATCTCGAGGCGGATGCGATGGCCGAACCGGTCCTCCAGCTTCTTGCGCGTGGCGTCCCAGAGCGTGAAGTATCCGCTCAGGTCGGCGTGCACCTCGCCCGGCTTGTAGGGCACGGGCAGGCCGCCGCCGGCGCTGACCGTCGTGAGCGATCGTCCGATTTCGAGCGCCACGCGTTCGAGCGCGCCGGCGACCTCCGCCAGGTGGACGAGGTCGGTGCCGCTGCCGATGTGCATGTGCAGGCCGGTCACGGAGAGCCCGGCCCATTCGGCACGCCGCAGCACGTCGGGAATCTCCTCGTGCCAGATGCCGTGCTTGGAGCCTTCGCCCCCCGTGTTGGTCTTCTGGCTGTGGCCATGACCGAATCCGGGATTCACGCGGAGCGTGACGCCCGCGCCGGGCACCCGCGTGGCGAGTTGCTCCAGCATGTCGGCCGATCCGCAGTTGACGTGGATGCCGAGCTTCGCGACCGCGTCGAGGCTGTCGCGGTCGAAGATGTCGGCCGTGTAGACGATCGGGTGGACCGGCGGCAGACCGTCCGCCGTGGCGGTCCGCTCCGCATGCGGCGTGTAGCCGGCGGCGAGCGCCC
This sequence comes from Planctomycetaceae bacterium, assembly GCA_040376455.1. Classification (GTDB taxonomy): domain Bacteria; phylum Planctomycetota; class Planctomycetia; order Pirellulales; family UBA1268; genus QWPN01. Next base: position 11,040 of record JBEIQP010000012.1, read on the forward strand.
GGTGGATCTCGCCCGTGCTCACCGCATCGACCATCACCCCCTCGCGGCGGATGAGGTCGAGGACGGCCAGGTTGGAACAGGCCTTCTGTGCGAAGCGGATCGTATCCCAGGCGGCGAGGTCGCGGCAGCGGCGGCGGATCATCTCCGCGTCGTAGACGTAGAGCGGCGTGCCGTACTGCCGGGCGAGGTCCGCGACGGAGACGCCGGCGATCTCGCTGCGGAACGAAGGACGGGCGGGGGAGGAGGGGACGGTGTTGTTCATGGTCAGGGCAAGAGAGGGGAGGAAAGGAGGACGGGATCGGTGCCGATCCAGCGAGGCGTGGAAGCGGGCCCGCGGGCGGCGGTCAGGGGGCCAGGGCCGGGATCGGCTGGCCCGGCTCCAACTCACGGCGCGGAAACCCCGCCTCGACGGCGTTCTTCGTCTCGGTGAGGAGCGTCGCGATCGTCTGGATGGCGCCGGCATCGGCCGAGAGCCGAACGGCGACCCCGCGATCGATCGGCCGGGCCGTCAGTTCCACCAGCGTCGATTGCTTCGCCGCGGCCGCGGCCGCCGCCTCGTCGAGCGCCCCGTCGAGCTGCCCCGGCGGTTCGGTCGCGAGCCAGCCACGAAGTTGGCTCTCGTACCGGAGCAACTGGGCGAGCGAGACGTCCACGCCGGCGAACGGCTGCGCCGCCTCGAGGGGCTTCCCGCTCCCCTCGACGGCTGCGGCGACCCGCTTCTCCACGTCGCCGCCCGCGAGCAGGAAGGCATAGCCGGGAGCGACGGCCAGCGTCAGGTCGATCGTGTCCCCGAGCTTCGCGGCATCCGGCATGCCGGCGAGATCGACCGTGATCGCGTGCAGCGTGGCACCCGCCGCGGTTCCCGCGTCGAAACGCACGCTCACGTTCGGCGGCAGCGCGCCGTTCGCACCGAGCAATTCCTTCACCTTCGCCTCGAGCGCCCTGCCATCCGCCACCTTCATGCCGATCGTGATCGCGGGCAGGGGCTGCTTGCCTTCCACGTTGCTGGCGGTCGGATCGACCGTGACGGCGGCGTCGTAGCCGCCGGCGTCGAGCATCGAGGCCGCGAGTTGCCGCACGAGACCGAACAGCGGACGCGTGAAGGGGGCGTTTGATTCGGCGTCGTCGGGAAAGGCCGCGGCGACGGCATCCTTGACCGCTTGCCGGAGCGCCTCGGGAACCGCCATCGCCATGTGGGCACGCATCGCCGCCGGCCTGCCATCGGCCGTCGCGGGCGAAGCCACCGTGCTCGCGGTGGCGGCGGCCGCCGCCACGGCATTCGCCGCCCGCGAATCGGCCACCATCACGGTGCGGTTCTCCACCTGCATCCGCTCGTCCTCCGGATCGACGTGCAGGCCCAGGAGGAGCGATTCGACGCTGCCAAGATCCTGGAGGGCCGCCCGCAGCGCGGCTTCGTCGATCGGCTGCCCCTGCCGCGCCTGCATCGCGGCGAACTGCTGGAGCACGTTCTCGAACTGCTTGCGAAGCCCCTCGGGCATCCGACTGGGGAAGAGTTGCACGCCGAGCGAGTACGACTGCGCGATCGGGCCGAGGGCGTCCGCGAGACCGGCCGCCGCGTCGGGGCCGCCGGCCTGCGAGAAGATCGCCCAGCCGTCCTGTTCGACGATCTGCAGCGGCGGCATCCCGGGCGGACTGATTTTCCGGAGGCCGTCGGCCTCCTCGACGGGGCCGGTGAGGCCCTGCAGGGCGCCGAGCAACTTGCCGAGATCCTTCACCGGCACGAAGACCCGGGGCACGGGCACGGCCGCCGGGCCTTCCGCGGTCACGATCACGCCCGCCGGTCGATTCACGTCGAGCCCGGCGAGCCCCTTGAACTGCGTGGCCATCAGGATGAACGACTCGACGAAGCCGTCGAGCGTGGGCTGCCCGATCTGGCCGCCCACCCACCGGAGCTGCTTCTTGAGGTCGGCGTAGCCATCGGCGGCAACCACGGCCAGCACCACGGGAGCGCCCGGCTCGGCGGCCACCGTCGGCCGGGCGAGCGGCTCGGCGAGGACGGCCGCGAGGCACGACGCCGTGATCAGGGCCTGGAAGCCGCGGGCCCGAGGCGGGAGGGCAAGACGCATGGGAAACAGATCCTCCGAACGGGGATGATGGCGATCGCCGCCCGAGTTTATCAGAAGTTCAACTCGCTCACGGCTGCGACCGCCGCGTGCCGCCCCCTTTCGGGTATTCTCGTCGTCACACCCGATGAATGGACCGCCCAGCCAGTTCGAGCCGGCGTCTGCAAGGCCCGTGTCGCCGGTCCCCACGCGACCGCCCGTGCGGCTGCCGGCGCTGCTCTTCATCCTCACGGCGGCGACCACGTTCGCGGCGGGCGTCGTCGGCTGGCAGCCGATGCTCTTCGGCATCGACGATTCGCTCGCAGCGGACATCGGCCCGCACTGGCAGCGGGGCCTCCTCTACATGGCCGCCGTGATGGCCGTGCTCACGGCGCACGAGGCGGGCCACTTCGTCGCGGCGCGAATCCACGGCATCCCCGCCACGCTGCCCTTCTTCATCCCGGTTCCCGTGCTCCTCACGGGCACGCTCGGCGCCGTCATCGGCATGGAGGGCTCGCGGGCCAACCGCAGGCAGCTCTTCGACATCGCGCTGGCGGGCCCCGTCGCCGGCCTCGTGGTCGCGGTCCCGCTCCTGGCCCTCGGCATGCGCGCGGGCACGGCTTCCGGCGACAACCCGTTCGCGCTGCCGCTGCTGGCCCGCTGGATCCTGGCGGTCGTGCGGCCCGACCTGGCGGCGGGCGCCGGGTTCGCGCCCAACGCGCTCTTCATGGCCGGCTGGGTGGGCCTGCTCGTCACGGGTCTCAACATGATCCCGATCAGCCAGCTCGACGGCGGCCACATCTGCTACGCCGTGTTCGGCCGGCGCGGCAACTGGCTGGCGCGGGGGGTGCTGCTGGCGGCGATGGCGACGGTCATCCTGCTGGGCCAGTACAACTGGGTCGTGATGCTCGTGGTGGTGACGCTGCTGGGCGTCGATCATCCGCCGATCCGCGACGAGCACCGGCCCCTGGGCCCCGTGCGCACGGTGCTCGGCCTGCTCGCCTTCCTGATTCCCATCGTCACGTTCATGCCCGAGCCGCTGGCGCTGCGGTAACCTGCCGTGGACGAAATCATTCCTTTCAACAGTCTGCCAGCCCGCCGCGAAACGCTCGGTTCGTTGACCGGTGGGCTGATGGCGTCCAAAATCAGGGTCGTGGTCTGAGCCGCGCGTCACGAGAGGAGGAGCAGCGTGAATTTCGTCGAATCGGAGGATCCGGAGGTCTGGTCGGCCATCGCCGCCGAGCAGGTGCGGCAGCAGGACGGGCTGGAGATGATCGCCAGCGAGAACTTCACGAGCCCCGCCGTCATGCAGGCCGTGGGCAGCGTCCTCACCAACAAATACGCCGAGGGCTACCCCGGCCACCGCTATTACGGCGGCTGCGAGTTCGTGGACAAGGTCGAGGACCTCGCGAGGGAACGGCTCAAGCAGGTCTTCGGCGCCGAGCACGTCAACGTGCAGCCGCACTCGGGCAGTCAGGCCAACGCGGCCGTCTATCTGACGGCGATCCAGCCGGGCGACACCGTGCTCGCCTTCGATCTGGCCCACGGCGGCCACCTCACTCACGGCATGAAGCTCAACAGTTCCGGCATCCTCTACCGCTTCGTGCATTACGGGGTTCGCCGCGACAACCACCTGCTCGACTTCGACCAGATCGCGGCGCTGGCCCGCGAGCACAAGCCGAAGTTGATCGTGGCCGGGGCGAGCGCCTATCCGCGCGAGATCCCGCACGGCAGGTTCGCCGAGATCGCGCGGGAGGTGGGCGCGAAGCTGATGGTCGACATGGCCCACTATGCCGGCCTCGTCGCGGCCGGGATCCACGACAACCCCGTGCCGGTGGCCGACTTCGTCACGAGCACCACGCACAAGACCCTTCGCGGCCCGCGCGGCGGGATCGCGATGTGCCGGGCCGCCGACGCCAAGGGGCTCGATCGCGCGGTGTTTCCGGGACAGCAGGGGGGACCGCTGATGCACGTCATCGCCGGCAAGGCGGTGGCCTTCGGCGAGGCGCTCAAGCCGGAGTTCAAGCGGTATGCGGAGCGGGTCGTGGCCAACGCACGGACGCTCGCCGAGTCGCTCGCCGCGGGCAGCGTGAAGCTGGTCAGCGGCGGGACCGACAACCACCTGATGCTGGTCGACGTGACGCCGCTGGGGATCGGCGGCAAGCTCGCCGAGGAAACCCTCGACCGCTGCGGCATCACCTGCAACAAGAACATGATCCCCTACGACGAGCGGAAGCCGATGGATCCCTCCGGCATCCGCCTCGGCACGCCGGCGCTCACCACGCGGGGTATGGGTGCCGACGAGATGCGGCGGATCTCCCAGTGGATCCTGCGGGCCCTCCGCAGCCCGAACGACGCGGGCGTCGTCGAATCGACGCGGCGCGAGGTGGCGGAGCTCGCCGAGCAGTTTCCCGTGCCGGCGGCGAAGCTCGAGGAAGCGGTGACGGGATGAGCGTCCCGGCCGGCGGCAGCGTCGTGCGGGTGGGACTCGTCCAGTCGGCCTGCACGGCGTCGCGCGAGGGCAACATCGCGCAGGCGCTCGCCGGCATCGAGGAGGCGGCGGCCGCCGGGGCGGAAGTCGTTTGCCTGCAGGAGCTCTTCGCCGGCGAGTACCCCTGCCAGAGCGAGGATCATGGGAAGTTCGCCGAGGCCGAGGCCGTGCCGGGGCCGCTCACCGAGACACTCGCGGCCGCGGCGAAGCGACACGGCGTGGTGCTCGTGGGGAGCGTGTTCGAGCGGCGCACGCCGGGCCTCTTCCACAACACCGCCGTGATCTTCGACGCCGACGGCTCCACGGCGGGGATCTACCGGAAGATGCACATCCCCGACGATCCGCACTACTACGAGAAGTTTTATTTCGCGCCGGGCGATACGGGCTTCATGTCGGTGGCCACGAGCCGGTTGGCCGTGGGGCCGCTCGTCTGCTGGGATCAGTGGTATCCGGAAGCGGCGCGGCTGACGGCGCTCGCCGGCGCGCAGGTGCTCTTCTATCCCACGGCGATCGGCTGGCTCGACGGCGAGGAGCGGCTCCATCGCGAGCAGTACGAATCGTGGGACACCATGCTCCGCAGCCATGCGATCGCCAACGGCGTGTTCGTGGTGGCGGTGAACCGCACGGGCCGCGAGGGAGACCTGCGGTTCTGGGGCGCGAGCGTGGTCTACGCGCCCAACGGTGAGCCGCTCGTGAAGGCGGGGCACGACGCGCCGCAGACGCTCGTCTGCGAGTTGGATCTGGCGCGGATCGAATGGTCGCGGACGCGCTGGCCCTTCTTCCGCGACCGCCGGATCGACTCCTACGGGGATCTCCTCAAACGCTGGGGGCGATGAAGGCATGGCCGCCCGCAACCACGCCATGCAGGCCGGGCCGACCCCGGCGTCGCTCGGCTATCGCCTGCCCGCCGAGTGGGAGCCGCACGCGGGCACGTGGCTGGCATGGCCGCACCGCCGCGCCACCTGGCTCGGCGACTTCGCGGCGATCCCTCCCGTCTACGCGGGGATCGCGCGACAGATCGCGGAGCACGAGCCGGTGCGGATCGTGGCCGCCGGGGCGGCGCTCGCCGAAGCGCGGGCGCACCTCGAGCACGTCGCCAATGTCGTCTTCGCCGACGTGCCCACCAACGATTCCTGGATCCGCGACACCGGCCCGGTGTTTCTCCGGTCGCGGCCGGGCCTCGGCCTGCCGCCCGCGGCGGTCGCCTGGGGCTGGAACGCCTGGGGCGGCAAGTACCCGCCGTGGGACGACGATGCCCGCGTGGCCGGCGCGATCACCCGCCGTCTCGGCCAGCGGACGTTCTCCCCCGGGGTGGTGCTCGAGGGGGGCGCGATCGACACCGACGGCGACGGCACGGTGCTGGCCAACGAGCGGTGCGTGGTCGATCCGCAGCGCAACCCCGGGCTGGGGCGGGACGAGATGGAGCGGATCCTCGAGGCCAACCTCGGCGTGGAGCGAGTGCTCTGGGTGGGGGGGGAACTCGCGGGCGACGACACCGACGGCCACATCGACCAGCTCGCGCGGTTCGTGGCGCCCGGACGCGTGCTGGCGGCACGGCAGCCGGATCGGCTCGACCCCAACCACGCGGCGCTCGAGGCCAACCTCGCCCTGCTGCGCTCCCTCGCCGATGCCCGCGGCCGGCGGTTGGAAGTGGTTCCGCTCGACATTCCGGCTCGGTTCGCGTTTGAGTCCACCCAACTGCCGGCGAGCCACCTGAACTTCTACGTCGGCAATGGATTCGTGGGTGTGCCCGTCTTCGGGGGACCGACCGACGACCCCGCCCTGCGGACGCTCGGCGACTGCTTTCCGGGCCGCCGGGTCATGCCGATCGACTGTCGAAACCTGGTTCGGGGCCGCGGGGCCTTGCATTGCATCACGCGGGACGAGCCGGCCGCGTAGTCGGCCCCGGCTGGTATTGCCCGGGGGCCGCTCATCCGCGACGATCAAGGCCGCTCGGGTTTCGGGCGACTATCGGCAGGAAAGGGAAGACGATGGCGCAGTTCGCGACGGCGGTGCAGGGATTCGTGTCGCTCCTGGCGAGGCTCATGATTGTTCTGATCTTTCTGAGCAGCGCGATCGGCAACAAGATCCCGCACTTCAAGAGCACCGCCGAGTACATGGCCGCGGAGGGGGTTCCGAACCCGAAGTTCGCGCTCTTCGGCGCCATCGGCCTGCTGCTGCTCGGCGGCCTGTCCGTTCTGCTCGGCGCCTGGACGCGGTTCGGCGCGATCTTCCTGCTCGTCTTCCTGGCGGCGGCCACCTACTACTTCCACGACTTCTGGAAGTTCGTCGATCCCGGTCAGCGACAGCTGCAGACGATCCAGTTCATGAAAAACCTCGCCATCGGCGGCGGGTTGCTCTCGCTGGTCGCCTTCGGTGGCGGGCCGTGGAGCGTCGACGGCTGGATCGGGCTCAAGCAGGCCGAGGCGGAGTCGGGGACGACCGCGTCGAAGCCGCGGGTCACGGCGAAGGCCCAGCAGGGTTGATGCGATGCAGCGGATGATCGTGATCGCCGCCGTGGCCGGGCTGGCGTTGCCGGCCGTGGCGCCGGTCGCAGCCGAGACGAAGGAGCCCCCCGTGATCGCAGCGCCCGCGTCAAAGCCGTTCGGCAGACTGCCCGATGGACGGGAGGCCCGTCTCTACACGCTGGAGGCCCCGGGCGGCTGGAAGGCGACCATCACCGACTACGGCGCGACGCTCACGAGCTTCCTGGTGCCGCCGCGGGAAGACGCCGCCGGCGCGGCGCCGGTGGACGTGGTGCTCGGATTCGATTCCGTGGACGGCTACCTCGGAAAGTCGCCCTACTTCGGCGCGATCTGCGGGCGGTTCTCCAACCGGATCGCGGGCGGCACGTTCGAACTCGACGGCAAACGCTCCACGCTCGCCACGAACGACGGCGCGAACCACCTCCACGGCGGGAAGGTCGGCTTCGACAAGCAGCTCTGGAAGGCGACGCCGCGGCGCACGGAGCAGGGGGCGGCGCTCGACCTGGAACTCGTCTCCCCCGACGGCGACGAAGGCTACCCGGGGCGGCTCGCCGTGAAAGTCACCTACACGCTCACGCCGGCCGGCGAACTGCGGGTCGAGATGACGGCCACGACCGACAAGCCCACGCTCTGCAACCTGGTGCACCATTCCTACTGGAACCTCGCGGGCCACGCCTCGGGCTCGGTGGCCGGGCACCAGTTGGCCGTCGCGGCAGACCGGTATCTCCCGGTCGATGCCACGAGCATTCCGACCGGCGCGTTCGCGGCGGTGGAGGGCACGCCGTTCGACTTCCGGCCCGAGCGGCAGCCGTGGGGCGGCGTCGGCCACGCGATCGAGACCCTCCCGCCCGACGCCCCGCCGCACGCGCCGCGCGGCGTGGATCACAACTATCTGGTGCGGGGCTGGCAGCCCGACGGCACGGTCCGCACGGCGGCGACGCTCCGCGATCCCGCGAGCGGCCGAACGCTGGAGGTGCTCTCCGACCAACCGGGCGTGCAGGTCTACATGGGCAACTTTCTCGACGGCACGCTCACCGGGAAGGACGGCGCCGTCTACCGCGCGAATGCCGGGCTGTGCCTCGAAACGCAGAAGTATCCCGACAGCCCGCACCACGCCGACTGGCCGTCCGCCCGACTCGATCCCGGGCAGACCTACCGGCACGTGATGGTGCATCGGTTCACCCGCTGACGGCATCCCCGATCGGCGCCGCAGCGCCCCCGCCGCCCCATTCGCTCCCGGGTCGGCCCGCCGGTATCCTTTGTCCGAGCCGTTCACGATCGTTCCCGTACCCCAGCGCCTGGTGGCCCGATGGTGTTTCCCGTTGGTGATGACAATTCCGACCGCCGCACGTTTCCGTTCGTGACGATCGCGTTGCTGCTGGCGAACGTCTTCGTGTTCGTCGTGCTCCAGGGGATGGGGCAGAACGACAACGTGACGCTCGCCTACTGCCAGGTGCCCGCCGAGATCATCTCGGGGCACGACATCGTCACGGAGGAGTCGGTGCGGGCGATCCAGACCGAGCGAGGCATGATCCAGGTGGCGGTGCCGGGGCTGAAGGAAACCCCGATTCCGCCCTGGCTCACCCTGCTGACCGCCATCTTCATGCACGGCAGCCTCATGCACCTGGCGGGCAACATGTGGTTCCTCTGGATCTTCGGCGACAACATCGAGGATGACATGGGCCATCTGAAGTACCTGCTCTTCTATCTGGCGACTGGGATCATCGCGTCGCTGGCGTTCGTCGCCCTCAACAGTTCCGGCGAGGCCGCGCTCACGCCCTGCCTCGGCGCCTCGGGCGCGATTTCGGGCATCCTCGGCGCCTACCTTGTGCTTCATCCGAAGCGCCGCGTGAGCGTGATCCTGCTGCGAATGATGGTGGACGTGCCCGGCTACGTGGCGGTGGGCATCTGGTTCCTGTTTCAGATCGTGAGCGGGTTTCTCGATCAGGGAGGCACCGGCGGAGGTGTTGCCTACTCGGCCCATGTGGCCGGATTCGTGGCGGGCATGCTGCTCGCCAAGCCGATGAGCTACGCGAGCGTGCGCGAGGAGGCGGATCCGCTGGTGGTGCTCCGGCGGCGGGTGCCCTGACGGAGGCCGCCATGGAGTCTCCCCACACGCCGTGGCACGGCCTCGCCGTGGAGGAGGTCGCCTCCCGGCTGGGCACAGACCCGGTTCGCGGCCTCACCGCGGCCGAGGCCGAGCGGCGGATTGCCACCGGCGGGCCCAACGCCCTGCGGGAGGCGGCTCCAGAGGCCTGGTGGAAGAAGTTTCTCCGCCAGTTCCAGGAGCTGATGACCTGGATCCTGCTGGTGGCGGCGGGGCTCGCCGGGTTGATGGGGGATTGGGCCGACGCGGCGGCGATCGCGGCGATCGTGCTCGTCAACGCGATCATCGGATTCTTCCAGGAGGAGCGGGCCCTCGAGGCGCTGTCCGCGCTCGAGCGACTGGCGGCGCCCGTGGCGAAGACGGTGCGCGATGGCCAGCTGCATGCGATTCCCTCGCGGCTGCTGGTGCCCGGCGACCTGATCGAGCTCGAGGCCGGCGACCACGTGCCTGCCGATGCCCGGCTCGTCGAGGGCTTCGGGCTGCGGGTGCAGGAGTCGGCGCTGACGGGGGAGAGCGTGCCGGTCGGCAAGGAGCCCGCCGTGGCGCTCGCGGTCGAGACGCCGCTCGGCGACCGCCGGTCGATCGTGCACGCGGGCACGGTCGTCGCCGCCGGCCGCGGCGCCGCGCTCGTCGTGGCGACCGGAATGGACACCGAACTGGGCCGCATCGCCGGCCTGCTGGTGCGCTCGGGGCCGGAGGCCACGCCGCTGCAGCGGCGGCTGGCGGAACTCGGCCGGCTCCTGATCGTCGTCTGCCTGGCCGTCGTCGCGATCATCGTGCTGCTGGAGGTGTGGCGTGGCGGAGGCCTGCTGGCGGTCTGGCGCCGGAGCGGGCTCGGCGAGGTGATGCTCCGGGCGGTGAGCCTCGCCGTGGCCGCCGTTCCCGAGGGGCTGCCGACCGTGGTCACGGTCGTGCTGGCGATCGGCGTGCAGCGGATGGTGGCCCGCAACGCGCTCGTCCGCCGGTTGCCCAGCGTGGAGACCCTCGGCTCGGTCACCGTGATCTGCTCCGACAAGACGGGCACCCTCACCCGCAACGAGATGACGGTTCGCGAGATCGTCACCGGCACCGGCCGCTTTCGGGTGACCGGGGCCGGCTACGCGCCGCAGGGAGCGTTCTTCCGCGCGGCCGGCGCCGGAGAGGACGAGCAGCCGGTGACGGTCGCCGCCGCGTCCGATCTGGCGCTGCTGCTGACGATCGGCGCACGGTGCAACAACGCCACCGTGCATCCGACCGGGGACGGTCGCGGCTGGCAGGTGGTGGGCGATCCCACGGAGGGCGCGCTGGTGGTGGCGGCGCTGAAGGCGGGGGTGGCCGCGGAGGATCAGGCCGAACCGACCGTGTTCGAAATCCCGTTCGACTCCGATCGGAAGCGGATGAGCGTGGTCGTGCGGCGGCGCGACGGCGGGCGGACGGTGTACGTGAAGGGGGCCACCGAGGCGGTGCTCCCGCAGTGCGCGGCCGAACTGCGGGACGGCTCGGCCGTGCCGCTCACCGAGGAGCGGCGCCGCGAACTCCTGGCCGCGGCGACGGCGATGGCCCACGGAGCCTTGCGGGTGTTGTCGCTGGCGTGCCGCGAGATGCCGGCCGAGGAGTCGCTCGACTCGGAGCCCGCCCGCATCGAGCGACTCCTCGTGCACGTGGGGCTCGTGGGGATGATCGATCCGCCGCGCGACGAGGCGAGGCAGGCCGTGCAGCGGTGTCGAACGGCGGGCATCCGTCCCGTGATGATCACCGGCGACCATCCCGCCACGGCGCTGGCGATCGGCCGCGAGCTCGGCATGGCCGACGGCACTCGCGCCGCCGGCCGCGTGGTGACGGGGGCCGACCTCGACGGCATGTCCGAGGAGCGGCTCGCCGCCGAGGTTGCGGAGATCGGCGTCTACGCCCGCGTGTCGGCCGAGCACAAGCTCCGGGTCGTGAGGGCTTGGCAGCGGCAGGGCGACGTGGTGGCGATGACCGGCGACGGCGTCAACGACGCCCCGGCCATCAAGGCGGCCGACATCGGCATCGCCATGGGCATCACCGGCACCGACGTGACGAAGGAAGCCTCCGACATGGTGCTCACCGACGACAATTTTGCGTCGATCGTCAGCGCCGTCGAGGAGGGCCGCGGCATCTACGACAACATCCAGAAGTTCATCCACTACCTCCTCTCCTGCAACGCCGGCGAGGTGATGACGATGTTCGTGGCCGCGCTCGCCGGCTGGCCCGCGCCCCTGGCGGCGATCCAGATCCTCTGGCTGAACCTCGTCACCGACGGGCTGCCGGCCTTGGCGCTGGGGCTTGAGCCGCCGGAGCGCGACATCATGGAGCGGAATCCGCGTCCGCCCAAGGAGCCCGTCATCACCCGGGGCCGCGGCGCCGTGATCCTGGCCCACGGGGCACTGGTCGCCGCGGTGACGATCGCCGTGTTTTGGTTCAGCTGGCGGGGATCGACCGACGAACAGGTGATCAGGCACGCCCAGACGCTGACCTTCTGCGTGGCCGCCTTCGCCCAACTCTTCTTCGCGATCGGCTGCCGCAGCGACCGCTTCACGGCCTTTGGGTTGGGGTTTTTCCGGAACCCGGCGCTGCTGCTGGCGATCGCGGTGTCGGCGCTCCTGCAGGTGACGGTGGTGACCTTGCCGTTCACCCGGCCCGTGTTCGAGGTGGGGTCGGACGTGGGGCGGGGATGGCTGCTGGTGATCGGCCTCGCGCTGGTCCCGGTCACCACGATCGAACTGGCGAAGTGGTGTCGCCGGGCGTGATTCCCGCCTCGACGCGGCCGCGCGGGCGGCGGTGCGCGGCTGTTTTCCGGGTCCGCTTCCGTATACTGGCCCGTCGATCCGCGCGCGGGGACAGCCCGCCGCGCGGCCTGCACCGTCCGACTTCCTTCCGAGGCGATCCATGCATTTCCGGCAGCCGTGCGATGTTCGATCCGAGTGGTCCGTCCGCCCGCCGGCGGTTTCGCTGCTCCGGCGTCTCGTGGCCGCACTGTTGGTCGCGACGTGCGTCGCGCTGCCCGGCCGCGCCGCCGCCGAAGAGGACGACCCGTTCGATCCGCTCACGGTGCGGTCGCTCACGGCCGCGCAGGCGGCGGCGGTCGTCGCGAATCAGGCGCTGCAGCCGCCGGCGGTGATCAGCTGGGGACTCCTCGGCCGGTCACTCGATGCCACGCTGTCGGCCGCGGGCGCCACTCCCGAACAGATCGCCAGACTGCGGCAGGAGGCGAGCCGCGAGAATCCCCTCGGCTTCATCCAGATCAACGCCGAGCCCTTCATCGAGCCGTTTCTCACCCAGACCCGATCGCCGGAGTGGCAGCGGCTCGCGAACTCGTTCTCGACATGGCTTCTCCTGCCCGCGCTGACGGAACTGACGCCCGATGTCGCCGCTGAACTGGCCCGCAGCAAGACGTGCCTGAGCCTCGCCGGCCTCACCTCGCTCTCCCCCGAAGCGGCGCGGGCGCTGACGGCGGCCGCAGCCCACCGGCGGCTCGATCTCTCCGGTCTCAAGACGCTGTCGCCCGAGGTCGCGAAGATCCTCGCCGGCTATCCGGGCTCGCTCGACCTGTCGGGCCTCGTGGATCTTTCGCCCGAGTCGGCGGCCGCCATCGCCCAACACCCGGGCGATACCAACCTTGCGGGGCTCGCCGAACTCACGCCCGCGGAGGCGGAGCCGTTCACGGCAACCGCCAAGGTGGGCTTTCAGGTGGCCAACTTTTCCGGATTGAAGTCCGTTTCGCCGGAGTTGGCCGCGGTCTTGGCGCGGCTCCAGATCCCGGTGCTCCGGCTCACGGGCATCGAGTCGCTCTCGGTGGAGGCCGCTGCGGCCCTGGCGGCCTTCAAGGGCTCGCTCGATCTTTCCGGCGTCACGTCGCTCACGCCCCCGGCCGCGGCCGCCTTGGCCGCGTTCGGCACGGAGGGCAAAGTCTGCCTCGTGCTCGGGGGCATCGAGCAACTCTCCCCGGAGGTGGCCGCAGCTCTGGCGCGATCGCCGGCGGCGCGGCTGCACCTGGCGGGTGTGCGGAAGCTTTCGGCGGAGTCGGCCGCGGCCTTGGCCCGATGCCGCGGCGTCGTGAGCCTCCCCGGTTTGGTCGAGTGTCAGCCCGCCGTCGCCGAAGCGCTCGGCGGCCACGCCGGTGCGGGGCTGGAACTTGGCATGCCGACGCTCGATGCCGCGACGGCGACGGCGCTGGCGAAAGCGGGCGGCGGGCTGCACCTGACCGGCCTGACCACGCTCTCCGCCGACACCGCCAAGGCGCTGGCGACGCACGCGGGCCCACTGCATTTTCGGGCCGTGGAAGCGCTGTCGCCCGAGGTGGTGGCTGCCCTCGCGGACCATGCGGGCCCGCTCTTTTTCGTCAGCCTGAGGCAGCTTTCGCCGGAGGCGGCGGACGCGATCGCCGCCTGCCGGGCCGCGTTCTGGATGCCGCTGCAGAATCTCGATTCGGTGCCCCTCGCCACCAAGTTGCTGCGCGAGAGCCCCGGCGTCGTGCGCGAGGCGTCCGTCATGTCGGCGGCGGTGGCGGCCATGGTGGCGGAGCAGGCGAACCGGGACAACTTTGGGATGGTCGAACTCAAAGGCCTCGCCGACCTGCCGGCGGATGTCGCCTCGGCCTTGGCTCGGTGCCGGGCGGGCGTGGCGTTGCCCGCCCTCGGTTCCATCGCTCCCGACGCCGCGGCGGCGTTCTCCGCTCACCCGGGGCATCTCGACCTCGACGGCTTGCAATTCCTCGACGTGCAGACGGCCGACGCGTTGGCGGCGCGGCCCACTTCTGCCCGCCTCCGGCTCAACGGCCTGACTTCGCTCGCCCCGGATGTCGCCGCGGCCTTCTCCCGTTATGCCGGGGCGCTCGAACTCCCCGGTCTGCCGTTCCTCGAGCCCGACGTGGCCGCCGCGTTGGCAACGCATCCCGGCGAGTTGCAGCTCGACGGCGTCGCCGCGTTGTCGCCGGAATCCGTCGAGGCCCTCGCCCAATGCCGGAGCCTGCTCACGCTGGGCGGCCTGACGAGTCTGGATTCGCCGGCGCTCGCCGCGGTCCTGGCACGATCGGACAACGTGGCGCTCCCCGCCCTGAAGACGCTTGGCAAGGACGCGGCACGCGCCTTGGGCACGTGTCCGGGGCGACTGACCCTGGGCCTCATGTCCCTCGACGTCGAAGGTGCCACCACCCTCGCCCGCCTGGGAACGCCGCTGATCCTGCCCAGGATCACGGCCCTCGACTCGGAGGATGCCGTGGCGGTCGCCGGTGCGTTGGCGCAGACCCAGGCGGCGCTCTCCCTTCCCGGCCTGCGGCGGGCTTCGGCGAAGACGCTGATGGCCCTGATGAAGAAAGCAGACGTCCATCTTCCGCCCGTCGAGACCATCGAACTCATCCCCGAGCCCGATGGCAGTCCCAACGAGGATCTGGTGGTGCCGGAAGCCTTCAGGGCTCGGAATCCGGTTCCGGCTCCTCGGCGCTGACGGGAAGCGTCCAGCCTCTCGATCCCGCGGACGGGCCCAGCGTGGCGCGGGCTTTGGCCGCCAGCGGACCGCCGGGCCTAGGATAGCCCGGTCACGGATGTCCGCGTTTCCGAGCTGCTTCCGACGTTCTCCCGTGCGCGGGGTCGGGGGTGGCGGCGCATCCGGCAGAACGCCCCCCCGACGGCCGCGGCCGGAGAGGAGAGGTGGCACGTGCGTGACCGATCCTGGCGCTCGAACGGAGTGCCTCCACGATGACGAGCGTGGCGAATCCCTTCAGCAACGGGATCATGCCCGACGCGTGGTGCCGTCCCATGGTCGATGTGCCCTCGATCTACGCGGACGTGTCGGACGTCTGCCTGGCTTCACTCGAGGAGGCACGCCGACACCGCAAGCGGCGCTCGATTCTCGTCCACGGAGCGGCCGGCAGCGGCAAGACGCACCTGCTGGCCCGGCTTCGGGCGGCGGTGGCCGATCACGGCGGGGAGACGCCGCCATTCTTCTGTTATGTGCGGCTCGCCACGTCGCCGAACATGATGCAACGGCACCTGCGGGCATGCCTGGTGGGGGATCTCGTCAGGAAGGATGCCCGGGGCATCGCGAACCTCGAATGGGTGCTCCTCGAGGCGGTGGCGAAGGAGATGGGCCGCGCCTACGACCGCGCGGGGACCGCGGCGCACCTGGCACGGCTCCGCGACACCGCCGCGGCGTGGGAGGAGATCCGCGAGCCCTTCGGAGAACTGTGCACGAGGCTGGGGATCGACTACGCCCTGGCCCGCGCCTGTCGGCTCTTTCTGCTGCGGCAGCAACGCCCCGAGGCCGTCCACTGGCTCAAGTCCGGCGAGCTTCCCGATGCGGTCCGCGAACAGTTGGGCTTCGACGGGGCGGTCGCCGTCACGGAGGGCCACGATCCGGAACGGACGGCCGCCACCGTCGTGCACCAACTCTGCCGGTTGATCGTCGAGACGCGGCCCTTCGTGATCTGTTTCGACCAGATCGAGTCGCTGCAAGTCGCCTCGGACGACAGGACCGGGTTCTTCGCCTTCGGGAGGCTGGCGGCGGATCTGTTCGACGAGGTCGAGGCCACGGTGCTGATCACCTGCGTGCAGAGCGGCCTCTGGCCCCAGATCAGGCAGGCCATCGCGCCGGCCGACTACCATCGACTGGCGCAGCACGAGTGCGTGCTCGGTCCGCTCTCGGCGGAGCAGGCCGCGGCCCTGATCAGCGCCCGGCTCGATGCGTCGCCGGCACTCGTGGACGATCCCCGGCGGGGGCGGGACCCGCTCTGGCCCCTCGGGGAGGAGGGGATGCGACGCTTTCTGGCGGATCGCGAGCGCACGCCCCGCCGGCTGATCGCCATGTGCCGGGAGGCGTTTCCGCACGTCGAGTGCGGGACGATGGACGTCAACGCCTACCTGACCGACCTGTTCGAGCGCCGGCGCGGCGACGCGCTGGTCCACATCGAGGACTCGGCCGCCGCGTTCGTGCACGGGATCTCGCTCGTGATCGCCGCCCGGAAGCGGATTCCCGTGGCCGCGCCGGCCGACCGGCCGGATGTCGATCTCGTGCTCTCGTGGTCCGGGCGACAGGTGGTCATCAGCATGTGCAACCAGGAGGGCAACGTGTTCACCGCGAAGCTGAAGCGGCTTTCCCAGCAGCCCCTCGGCAGCCACGAGGAACGCATCCTCGTCCGCGACACGCTGCGTCCGATCCCGCAGACATCGCGGCGGGCATGGGAGTTTTGGAACACGCTGGCTTCCGGCCGGGAAAAGACCGAGACAGGCCTGTCGCGGCAGCGAACGCTGCGTCCCGCGGTGGAGGCGCTGGCCGCGCTCGAGGCGGTGCGATCGGTGATGTCGGACGCCCGCGCCGGCGAACTGGAGCGCCACGGCCGGTCGGTGCCGCCGGCCGTGGTCGAGGACTGGATCCGCGGCCACCTGTGCGACGAGCCGCTCGACCGGCTCCTGCTGGAGATCGAGTACGGGCCGGCCCGCAAGGCCGCCACCGTTCCCGTCGCCGCGGCGGCGTTGCGGGATGCCGTTCTCGAGGAGTTGCAGCGCCGCCATCTGATGCGGGTCGAGGAATTGGCCGCCGCCACCGGCGTGTCGGTCGATCGCGTCCGCGACCTCGCGACGACCGGCGAACTCGGCATCGGCGTCCTCGGCGATCCGCCGACCGTGGTTTTCGAGCGATTCGCCTCGGTGGCGAGTGGCCAGGCTGCCCCGGCATCATGAGGTGAGGCCATGCCCGTCGAGGTGGACATTCGCGAGGTGCGAACGCGGTTGCTCGCGGCGGGGGTGGATCGTGCGGCCGCCCCCGACCGCAACGCCGTGATCGCGGAACTGGCCGGCCTGTTCCACGAGGCGGTCGCCGGCTTCTTCACGGTCGGGTCGCCGCTCTGCGCGACGAGCGTGCTGGAGGACGTCGCCGTCAACACCGCCGCCTGGAAACGGGCGCTCATCGATGCCGTCTACCGCGAACTCGTCGGCCCGGCCCTGGAACGCGAGCGGGCGACGCTCACGCAGTGTCCGGAGGAGGTGGCGTCGTTGTGGGGGGCCGTCGTCCACCTCTGCGACTGGCTCGCCGGCATCCTGATGGGAGTGCAGCAGAAACACGGCTCGCTCGATGCGGCTCGGGATCTGGTCGATTGCGACCGGCTGCTGCGGATCGAGCTGCACGATCCGGCGTGGGCCGACAGCGTCATCCTCACCGGCTCCGCCGACGCGGTGCTGCGGGTGCCGGGAAACCCGGACTGGTGCGTCATCGTCCTCTCGTCCAAGGGGATTTCCTCGGATGCCGACGTGGCCGTTGCGGCGCTCTACAGCCTCCTGCTCTCGGGGGACGAGCCCGTGGCCGGGGATGCCCGCGTGGTGGCCTTCGCCCCGGAACTCGAGGAACGCCGCGTGCCGGCAGAGGACCTGGCGACGACGCGGGAACGGCTGAAGGCCGCGATCGCGCGCATGGCCGGCGTGGAAGGCACGGCCGGCGGGGCGCCCCCGGCTGCCGCCCGGCCCCAGGGCCCGGCCCGCAAGTGGAGCGTCCTGACCCCGCAGCACCTGCAGATGCAGCAGGATCTGCTGCGGGTGCTCGGCAACTATGGCCTCGAGGCGACGATCGACGGCCCTCCGCTGCTCGGCCCCACCTTCATCCGGTTTCTGGTGCGGCCCGCCGGCGGCGCCAAGGTGGCGCACTTCACGGGATTGATGGATGAGATCGCCCTCGGCCTGAGCCTGCGGAATCCGCCGATGATCGAGCGATTCGGCGGGCATATCGCCGTCGATGTGGAGCGGCCCGATCGGCATGCCGTCGAATTCGCCGATCTGCGTTCCCTGTTGCCCGCCACCGATCCGCTCCAGGGCAATTCGCAGGTGCTGGTGGGCGTGGACATCAAGGGCCTGCCCGTGTTCATCGATCTGGCGAAGCCCGAGCATTGCCACGTGCTGGTGGTGGGCACGGCGGGGAGCGGCAAGAGCATCTGGCTGCGGGCCGCCATCGCCAGTCTCGTCGAGACCAACACGCCCGCCACGCTCCAACTGGTGCTCATCGATCCCAAGCGCAACGCCTTCACCGCCTGGCGCGACTCCGAGCATCTCCGGGAGCCGATCGTCTTCCCCGATGAAGTGTCCCCACTGGAGGTGCTGGAACGGCTGATCGAGGAGATGGAGGCCCGCTACGAGCGGATGGCCGAGGCCGACGTCGATGACCTCCGCGGCCTGATCCGGAAGGAGAGCCGCAGCGTGCCGCGAATCGTCTGCGTCTGCGATGAATATGCCGATCTCGTGGAGCAGGCCGACGACCGCAAGGAGATCGAGGCGGCCATCGCTCGCCTGGGCGCGAAGGCCCGGGCGGCGGGCATCCACCTGATCCTCGCCACGCAGACGCCGCGCCGCGAGGTCATCAGCGGCACCATCAAGGCGAATCTGCCCACCTGCATCGGCCTGCGCGTCTCCAGCGGAGCGGAGGCGCGGATCATCGAGACCCCGGGTGCCGACCTGCTCCTGGGCCACGGCGACCTGATCCTGAAGTCGATCGGCGAACCGCAGCGGCTCCAGGGGGCATTGCTGGCGGCGGGCAGTGGCAGCCCGGAGCTGGTTCCCGTGCGGTGACGGCGGTATCCCGGTCAGGTCGGTTCGGCCGAACGGAGGCCGGCGGCGTGGACCCTCGTCGATTCGATCGCCAGGCGGCTGACCACCTCCTCCAGTTCATGGAGCACCCGCATTTTTGTCCGGATGCCGGCGGCGTAGGCGATCAGGGGGGCCATCATGGCCGGGGGGTGGACCTGCGTGCCGATCGGCTCCCCGGCCTGAGCCGCGATGGCGTCGTGCAGTTCGGCCCCGAGCCGCTCGTCCTGGATGGCGAGCAGGGAATCGCGGACTTCCGGCGATCGCACCAGGGAAAGAAACCGGATCACGAGGTCGCGCACCTCCGGGAACTCGGTGATCGCGTAGTTGGTGAGCAGGTATTTCAGGTCGTTTGCAAGTTGGCCCTCGATCTCGAAGTAGCGGACGAGCAGCGGCCGGATGCGGCCGGCGTGCGGCTCGGCCGTCGGGCCCAGCACGTCCCGCAGGTCGGAGAAGCGGAAGGCTGGGTCGTAGGTCTGGATATCGTCGCGCCGGCCCATCGGCGTCGTGGCCTCGGCGGTGGCGGTCCGGTAATCCGCGATGGTGGTTTCGATGTACCGCCAATAGGCGAAGAACGTGGTCAAATGCACCTTCCGCTGGGTGGCAAGCAATTGGGCCGCGCTCGATTGCTCGAGCCGGTCGGTCATCTCCCGCCACAGGGCCGCGAGAAAGAGCCCCACGATGATGACGCCGCTGGAGGCCTGGAGGCTGACGAGCACCTTTCCCGTGTCGCTCCGGGCGGCGATGTCGCCAAACCCCACGGTCGTGATCGTGATGACGCTGAAGTAGACCGCGTCGATCGCCGACAGCCGACGGTTGAAGGTGGTGGGCGGCAGAAGGAAATACAGGGCGGCGAACACGAAGATGGAGATGAAATAGGCGATCGCCCAACTTCGCGGTCGTGTCGTCCATCGTCGCATGTCGCCACCCGTCGCTCGGCGTCCCACCGACCGGCTCTCAGGGCGGGCGTGGTGACCGGGGAAGTATTCGGGGCGACCCGGCAGGACGGCATCGCCGGTGCAGGGCGGCGCGTGTTCGACTCGGGCGGCCGCACCGACACGTCGCGTCGGCGCGGCCTGCGGGCCCGCGGGACAGCCGCCCCTGACGCCGCCACGGCCCCCCGGGAGGCGTCACTTGCCCCCTCGAAAGGGTGTGCTAATCTCTCGGCCGTGTGCAGCGAACCACCGCCCGGCACCCGATCCCGAAGGATCGGTGCGGCCGGGGTGATGAAGGAGACGCACGCCGCGAGTGGCCGGCGTTGCGGGAATCTACCGATGGCAAGTCAGATCAAATCCCTCCCAGTTCAGAGGCCCGTG
The DNA here is from genome assembly GCA_040376455.1 of Planctomycetaceae bacterium. Taxonomy (GTDB): domain Bacteria; phylum Planctomycetota; class Planctomycetia; order Pirellulales; family UBA1268; genus QWPN01. The sequence continues at coordinate 31,066 of JBEIQP010000012.1, forward strand.
CGGCAGGCGGTCAGGAAGTCGAACCGCACGGGGGCCGGGCGGTCGGGCGCCGGTGCGCCGCTGCCGGTGCGGGCGGCGTCCTCGGGCAGGCGCCGTGCCCCGCCGCCGCGTCGGGCTGCGGCATCCCGTCCCCTGAAGCAGATGCCCGCATGGGCGATCAGCACGATCGTGCACGTCGTGCTGCTGCTCGCCATGGCTCTCGTCGTGAGCCGTCCGCCGCGTGTCGAAACGCCGCGCGTGATTCTGGCGGCTGCATCGCAGCCGGACGAGGACTTCGGCGAGCTCGAAGCGGATCCGCCGGACCTGGAGACGCCGGAGGAATCGATCGAGATCGGCAGCCCGCTGGAGGTCGGCGATCCCGTGGCGTCCCCGGACATGACGGTGGCCGACCCGGTGGCGGTCGCGGCTCCCGCCGCCGAGGCCGACCCCGAGCCGCTGGAGGTCGAGCCTGGCGACTTCGCCGGCCAGATGCCGGTGGCCTCAGACCTGCTGGCCGACCTCGGTGGCGCGGCGGGCACGCCGGGCATGGCGGGAGGTTTCGGCGGCCGATCCGAGTCGGGCAGGCTGGCCGCGACGGCCGGCGGCGGCAAGGACACGGAAGCGGCCGTGGACCGCGCACTCGATTGGTTTCTGCGGCATCAGTTGCCGGACGGGGGCTGGTCGTTCGACCTCGAGTCATGTCCGAGTTGCCGAGGCAGCTGCACGCATTCGGGCCGCAGCCGGGCGGCGGACCGGTGTGCGGCGACCGGCTTGGCGCTGCTGCCCTTCCTGGGCCGCGGCTACACCCATCGCGTGGGGCCGTATCGGGCGCAGGTTGAACGCGGCATCGCCTTCCTGGCCGATCTGGTCGTGAAGGGCAACGGACAGGCCTACCGTCGCGGAGGCTCGATGTATTCCCAGGGTGTCGCGACGATCGCGTTGTGCGAGTGCTACGCGATGTCGAGGGACGGCAGCCTGGCCCCGGTCGCGCAGGCGGCCCTCGACTTCATCATGCGGGCGCAGGATCCGGTCGGTGGTGGGTGGCGGTACGAGCCGGGGGAGCCCGGCTCGAGCACGGCGACCGGCTGGCAGATCATGGCCCTCAAGAGCGGCGGCATGGCCGCGCTCCGGGTCGATCCACGCACGCTCCGGAGAGCGGGCGAGTTCCTCGATTCCGTCGAGGTGGATGGCGGGGCTCGATACGGCTACCTCGACGACTCGAGGCCACGGCCGGGCCGGTCCGCGGTCTGCCTGCTGAGCCGGATGTACCTCGGCCGCGGGAAAGACCATGCCGGCCTGCAGGAGGGGGTCGCATATCTCGCGAAGGGCGGCCCCTCAAGGGATCTCTACCACGACTACTATGCCACGCAGGTGATGCACCACATGGAGGGGGAGGCCTGGAGGGCGTGGAACGCGGACATGAAGCCGCTGCTGCTCGAGACGCAGGCACAGGAAGGGCACGAGCGGGGCAGTTGGTTCACGGGCGTTGACGGGGGCCAGGCGGGGCCCGATACGGCCGGCAGGCTCTACCTCACGTCGCTGGCGACGATGATCCTGGAGGTCTACTACCGCCATCTCCCGATCTATCGCGGGCAAAGCGTGACGCGGGATTGGTGAGCGAGGGCGGCACGGAGGCGATCCAACCCTCGAGCGGGTCGAGGTCGGCGGGCAGTCCGAAATCGGGCAGGGCCGCCGCATGGGCGGCCTGCAGTCCGCAGATCACGGCATCGATCAGATCGCCGCTCCCGTCATCGAGCAGCCGCCGGCTCCAGGCCGGGCTGATGTCGAGCGTGATGTCGAGGCCGGCCGACCCGGCGACGAGCCCGCGGAGAATCAGCCGCCGCTGCTCCGCCCGCTCCGCCGTCTGCCCGGCCCGCGCGTCGCTCTTGTAGGGTCTCCGGCACACCCGGCGCACCGTGAAGCCCGGGTAGGCCTCCAGCGCGATCCCTGCGGAGTCGGCCGGAAGGGGGCGGAGCGCCGGTCCGTGCCGATGGGCCGGAAACACCAAGCCCGCGTCGAGCATCCGACCGATGCCGGCATGCATCATCCAGGCGACCGGAGGGTTGGTCCAGCGCATCGCCGGGCTCGATCCGGCCGGCTTGTCGGCCTTCCGCCAGGCGAACTTGTCGCCCGTCGGCCGGCCCGCGCACCAGCGCCTGAACGTATCGCGGAGCGCCTCCCGCGGCTGGGCGCAGTAGAAGCGGACGAACTCCGGCCACTCGGTCGGCCACCGCTCGTGCTCGATGAGCGACCGCGGCTGTCCGAAGGGCAGGTCGAAGCCGCCGACCCACCGGCCATCGGCGCGGATCGCAGCCTCGAAGCCGTCGAGGCTCGCGAGCCCGCGGACCTCTTCGAGCCGGTAGACGGGCACGGGCTCGGCCGGCAGCCAGCGGCCCACCGCCATCGTGATCGGCTTCCTGGCCGTCGGTGCCGACGTGAAATCGACTCCGAGGATGAGGCGGCCTTCGACCAGTGTCATGGCCTGCAGCATATCCCGCGATCGGCCGCCGCCGACGGCCGCCCGCCACGGCGGACGACGCGGCCGCGGGCGTGCCTCGCGCGCCGGGTTTTCAGGCCGATTTCTTCGTCCGGAAGGCGCCAACGAGCGGCCGGAACCGCGACCGGACGGTCGGGTGCACGAGGCGGCGAACGGCGCGCTCGATGCGGCGGCCCAGTCGGCGGGACTTGTCCTGGGGATCCGGCACCGAATCCCCGAGCAACCGGTGCAGGTTGTCGTTCATCTGCCAGGCCGCGAGCGATCGACGCATCAGGTCGCCCCCGACGGACTCCGGCGGACGGTCGGCGATCGCCGCCTCCAGCGACTCGAGATACCGCGGCATGCAGACGGCGTCGAGCTCGCACATGGCCCTCACGTACCCCGGCAACTGCCGCTCCCAGTGGCGCCGCTCGTCGTGGTTCGTGCAGATCCGCTGGACGGTCTTCGCGATCGCCGTCGGATCATCCCGCCGCTCGAGAAAATACGGGTAGTCCCGCGGAAACACCTCGGCGCACCCGGCGTTCGCCCCGACGGCGACGCACATCCCGTGGAGGGCCGCCTCGGGGGCGACGTAGCCGAAGGCCTCGTTCTCGTTGAGCGGCAGCACCGCCAGATGCATGGTGTCGAGCAGCGCATGGAGCGACGGTCGGTCCTTCGCGCCGTGCCAGTGGAGCGCAGACTCGCAGCCGTCGGCGGCGGCCAGCGCGCGAAGCTCGGCGGCGAAGCCAGTGTCGCACGAGCCGACGAGATGCAGCTCCACGTTCAGCCCCATCCGGCGCCGCAGCATGCCGAGCGCGGCCACCACGTGCTGCGGTCCCTTATGGGACTTGATCTGGCCGAAATAGACCATGCGCACGGGCTCCGCCGGGGCGATCGCCGGCCGCGGGGCGAGCGGCCCCAGCTCATGCAGCGGAATGCCCGAGGGGATCACGGTCGCCGACCGGAAGTCGCCCAGGAGGCGGTTGCGACGCAGCGTGCTCCGGGAGCAGGCGATCGCATGCACGCGGCTCTTGGCGGCCGCCCAGCGGCCCGCCAACTCGAAACCGTGCTGCGAAAGCTGGATCGCGTCGTCGAGCGCATCCATGAGATGCACGACCGTGGGCGTGCCGCTGGCGACGGCTGTCTCGAGGATGCCGACCGGACCGATGCCGAGGGGGTTGTGCATCCAGATGACGTCGGGCCGCCACGCGTCGATCGCCGCGGCGAGGGCGAGGCAGTTGCCCGGATGAACGCCCCCGGCGGACGAAAAGTCGGTCGGCCGCTTGTAGGAGCGGTCGCCGAACTCGTAGTTGTAGACGGGGGCGAAAATCTGCCGCACGTCGAGATCGTTGGGAAAGGCCTTCTTCGCGAGCGTGCCGAAACACGCGCTCGTGACGACCCGCACATCGTGGCCGGCACGGCAGGCGGCCTCGGCATTCATGAGGCATCCGAGCTCGTAGCCGCCGACCACGTGAGGCGGAAAGATGTTGCTGACGAAGAGAATCTTCACGGTCGTGCACCCCGCCTCATGCGACCCGGGCAAGAACGTGGCCGGCGCCCGCGGCGGCCTCCAGTCCGGTGGCCCGCCGCCAATAGTCGTCCCACAGGTACGCCGTCCGCATGCGACCGACCGCTTCGCTGACGATCGTGGCGCGATCGTCGGGGTGCATGGCGGCCGCATCGGCGAGCAGCCCGCGGAGCGCGGCATGGTCGCGCTCCGGGTAGAGCCAGCGTTCGAGCCCGAGCGTCTCGGCGATCTCACGAAACGATGGAATATCGGACGCGATCGGCAGCAGGCCCTCCGCCAGGCCCTCGAGGATCACGAGTCCGAACAGTTCGACCTGATTCACGACCTTGCCGCAATAGAAGCGGTGGCTGGAGTTGGCGACCAGGACGTCGGCCTCGGCGAGCAGTCGCCGGCGCCGCCCGTCCGGCAGATAGCCCGCCAACTGGATGTTGGTGGCCCGGCGCGCACGGTCGCGCAGGTACCGTTCGTAGGCGACATCTCCGCTCGACGGGCCGACGATCGTCAGGCTCGCCCGGCCCTCGAGGCCGGCGGTCGCGTCGATGGCGACCTCGAACGCCTTGTGCGGCAGAAGCCGGCCGACCGCAACCACGCGGAGCGGTGCCGACGGATGCGACCGCGACCGGGGGGATGCGATCTCGTCGGCCCAGATGCCCGCCGAGGCGTGCGAGGCAGGGATGCCGTAGGCCCTCGACCGCTCGGCCGCGTACCGCGAGATTTCCACGCCGCCGACGCCCGAGTGCGGCTCGAATGCCTTGGCGAACAGGTCCGCGACCGGCTCGGCGCCGAGGCTCGTCAGCAGCACGCGCTGCCAGGGGGATGCGGCTGACAGGATGTCGATCGCCGCGACATTCGCCATGTGCTGGTGGATGTGAACGAGGCCATAGTCGGCCTGGCGGCGGAGCAGTTCCCGGAGCGGCACCGTCTCCACCACCGTCACCGCGTCCGGCGTGCACGAGAGCCGCCGAAACTCGAACGTCATCCGCGCCGCCTGGGCGGCCAGCGGGTGATGGGCTCGGGCCGCCGCCCAGAGATCGACGGCATGGCCCGCCGCGATTGCCGCCGCGCAGGCGTTGATCGTGAATCGCTCGCCCCCCCCGATGACGTCGAGCGGCAGCAGGCTGATGACGGCGGACGGTGGGCGGGGCATGGGTTTGGGTGCTTTGGGAGTGGCGGGAGGGTAACAGACCGATACCCACGCAGATACCTCATTTCCCAGGGCTTTTTCCCGGCCTTTGCGGCGTCGGCCGGCGTTTTCGCCTCTGAAGACAAGGAGACGGAGGTGCGCATGCAAAATACCGAAATGAAGCGAAAGTTCCCCAGCCTGCGGGGCTTGCAGGTGCCCTGGGTATGCCTGGCCCTGACCGGGGCCGTCCTGCCCCCGGCCGCCCGGGCCGCGGCCCATCCCGCGGCTCCGACCGGCGCAGCAACCTGCCGAGTCCACCGGCCTCCTGCCTGTCGCGCAAAGCGGCGG
>JBEIQP010000019.1:0-32503 GCA_040376455.1 Planctomycetaceae bacterium
CGGACGGGCGGGATCGGTTTCCCGGCGGGTCGGCGGGCCGGTATCGTACCGAAGGTCAACCCACTTCTCCACGGCCCGGCCACCGCCGGGGGCCCGCCATGCACCCCTCCATGCCGTCGATCGCTCCCCGCCGCCGACTCCCGGCCCGGCGGCTCCTGGCCGCCACCCTGCTCGCGGCCCTGTTCATGCCCGACGGCCAGACTGCGGCCCGCCAGCCCGATGCCCCGCCCGACACCGCCCCGCCCGCCGCGGCCGCGGCCGCGACGGAAGCCGCTCCCGCGCCCCGGGCCGACCGCCATCCTGAACTGAAGCGGCTGTCGCGAACCGAGGAGGTCTGGGTCGACCCCCGAAACAAGGAGGTCGTGATCGGAGCGCGGGTCGTGCTCGACAGGGGGGGCATCGAGGTGTTCGCCTGCCTCGCGGGGACGAAGGAGCACGAGGCGGTGGTCGCGACCCACTCCTCCGCCCGCCTCGTCCACGCGGCGCTCCTCGCGATCGGCCTCGACCCCGGCAGCCCCGTGTCGTTCGACCCCGAGTACGTGGCGGCCAAGGGGCCCGCGGTGCGGGTGCGGGTGCGCTGGAAGGACGCGAACGGCGTGCAGCGGGAGGCCCGCGCCCAGGACTGGATTCGCCACACGAAGACGGGCAAGCCGCTTGAAACCGACTGGGTGTTCGCCGGCAGCGCGTTTTGGCAGGATCCCAACGACGGCACGGAATACTATCAGGCCGATGGCGGCGACCTGATCTGCGTGTCGAACTTTCCCACCGCGACGCTCGACCTTCCGATCGAGAGCTCGCAGTCGAACGAGTCGCTGCTGTTCGACGTGTTCGAGGGCCGCGTGCCGCCTCGCGACACGGAGGTGGAGCTCGTTCTCTCCGCCGCCCCGGCCGACCAACCTGCCGACAAGCCGGCCCGCCCCTGACGCCGGCCGCGGCGTTTCGCCTCCGCAGCGGCCGGTCTACAGCACGTGGCAGTGCGCGAGCACCTGCTCGGGCGTGGCCGCGTAGCCGGTGTAGAAGGGGCCGAACTCGGCATAGCGGGCGCTCGCCTCGTCGAATCGCATCGTGTAGACGATCTCCTTGAGCCAGTCGGGCCGCCGGGCCCGGAGCGTCACGCCCCACTCCCAGTCATCGAGCCCCACCGACACCGTGATCAATTGCGTCACCCGGCCGCCGAACGTCATGCCCGTCCGGCCGTGCTCCGCCATCAACCGGCTGCGCTCCGCGAAGGGGAGCGTGAACCAGTTCTCGCCCACCTCCCGCTTCTTGTTCATCGGATAGAAGCAGGCGTTGGGCCATGGGGGCAATTCCGGCTCGAGCCGCGCCAAACGCATCGAGTCCTCGCGGGCCGCGTAGCCCTGCACCTTGGCCCGGTAGGAGGGGCTGTCGGCCACCTCCCCCTCGGCGATCAGCCGCTGGCCGTATTGTTCGACCGTCGGCACGTATTCGCTCACCTCGGTCAGGCTGACGAACGAGTAGGTGGGGGTGATCGCCCCGCCGAGCGGTCCGGCGAGCAGCCGCTGATGAACGTCGTCGACGCGAAGGGGCGAGGGATCCATCGCCACGATGCCGAAGTCGGCCTTGTGACCGGGCACGATCCAGGTCTGCAGGCGGGTGGGTGCGGACCCGGCCGCGGGATCGAGCAGCGCCGTGAACTGGCGGCCGCCCTCGGCCCGCTCGGCCGGCGTCAGGGCCGCCAGCCGGCTCCGGTCGAAGGTGTAGAAGCTGTGCGTCACGTGCCAGCCCGTGCAGGGCGCGATCGACGTCTCCACCGCCTGGTGGGCGGACGACGGGGCGTGATGGCCGGTCGGCCGGTGCGGGCCGTCGGGGCGGGTGGCTGCGGTCGGCTGTGACAACGGGGCATCTCCGGACGGAAGGACGACGGACCTCCAGCGAGAGTGTAGCCGTCCGCGGGTCGTCCGTGGAAAAACGGACCCGTCCCCGGTTTCCGCGGTGCTGTCCAACCCACCCCGATTCGCGGTAAGATGCGCGACGGAGGCGGGGCCGCACCGGCGGCCGCCCGCCGCACCGCACCCGAGAGGAGCGCCCACCATGGGACAGGCAATCGTCGATCCGGCCGAGCTGCGCAGGTTCGCCGGAAGTCTGCGGAAGTTCAGCGACGAGGTCGTGGCCCAGATGCAGATGGTGCAGCGGCAACTCGCGGCGCTCAGCGCCACCTGGCGGGACCAGGAACAGCAGAAGTTCGCCGAGGAATTCGAGCAGCAGATCAGCACCTTCAAGCGGTTTGCCGAATCGACGGGGGAATACGTCCCCTACCTGATCCGCAAGGCCGAGCGCGTCGAAGAGTACCTGCAGCAGCGTTGAACCCTTGCCGCGGGGCGCCCAGCATGACGGACCAGGCAGACGTCAAGTCGATCGACACGCTCGCCTTCGTGAAGGCGGCCTTCGCGGCCTTCGCGCACGAGACGGGCCAGGCCGTCTCCGAGGTCGAGATCCAGGGGCAGCGGGCAGTGGACTGGATCACCGTCGATCGGGCGGCGCACTGGAAGGCGGAGATCCGCCGCACCTCGGATCTGGTGAACAAGGCGATCAAGGACCTGGAGCATTGCCGCACGTTCAAGAAGGTCGGCGACAACACGCCCTCCTGCGTCGAGGAGAAGAAGGCGCTCGACAAGGCCCGCAAGCTCCTCGAGCGGGCCGAGCGAAAGGCGGAATCGGTTCGGCGCTGGTCGCCCGTGGTGCAGCAGCAGTTTCGCGAGGCGTGCGTCCGCCTGGTCCGGTTTCGCGAGGTGATCGACGTCGATTGCCCGCGAGCCATGGCCCAGCTCGAGAAGATGCTGCGGGCGCTCGACGCCTACAAGACCGTGTCGTCGCCGCGGGGCGACGCCGCGGCCGACGGCGGCGGCGGATCGCAGAGCGTGACGCGGCAGGTGGACGAAGCCGCTGCGCCGGCCGCGCCCGCCCCGACGAGCCCGCCGACGGCGACGGGGAGCGGCTCATGAGGATCGGCGATCTCTCGAGCGGCGCGTCGAAGCTTGCCAACGCGCTCAAGCAGCTCAACATCAAGTGGGAAACGGCCAAGGAAACCTGGAACGACGGACGCAGCAAGGCGTTTCACAAGGACAACGTGGAGCCGCTGCTGCCGGCCGTCAAAGAGACGCTCGACGCCCTCGGCCGGCTGGCCGAGGTGCTCGACCGCGCCGCCCGCGACGTGGGTGACGGCGACGAGCCGTAGCCCCGCGCGGCACGAGCCGCCCCGACCCACGCCCCCTCCACCGCTTCGCAACACCCCTCCCCACCCTAGGGACCACCCGTGACGACCCCTTCCGCGGACCAACCATCGGGAACTGCCTACGACCGTGACCTGCTCCGCGCCCAGATGGAGATCCTGCGGCGCGAGTCGGCGACACGGGCCAAGCTCGAGAACGAGATCACGGCCGAGCTCGAGGAGGCGACCGCCAGGGCCCGCGCCGACGCCGACGCGGCGATCGCCGCCGCGAGGCAGAAGCACGCCGCCGAGACCGAGGCCACGAAACGCGAGTATGCGGCGGTGCTCCAGAAGGCCGACGCCTTCCTGGGGGCGGAGCAAAAGAAGCTCGACGAGCAGCGGAAGACGGTGTCGGCCGGCCTGGCCCGCACCTGCGAGAAGGAGGAGCGGCAGGCCCGCGAGGATGACCAGTTCGAGGAATCCTCCTTTCGCGAGGTCTTCAAGGAAAAGCGCAAGGATCCGCTGAAGATCTTCGCCAAGGCGGAGAAGGAGGTCGCCGGGGTCTTCGCCCAGATCGCCACCGCCGAATCGAAGGCCGCGGCATCCCTCGGCCGGTGCGGCGTCGCGGCCGCGGGCGGCGAGCCGTCGCTCGAATCCGCCGCCGACGCGCCGCTTCCGGCGGGGGCCGAACTTCTCGCCGAGCTCGAGACGCTGCGGGCGGCGACCGCGGAACACGAGGCCGCGATCTCCGGTCTTCCGGCCGCGAAGGTGGCCTTCGGTGGAGCCGCCCAGGGGGCGGCCTTCGGCCTGCCGCTGGTGGCGGGCCTGGCGCTGGCGGCGGCCGCTTTTTTCCTCGTGCCAGGCGACGTCCAAACCAAGATCGGCATCGCGGCCGGGGCCGCTGCGGTCACCGCGATCGCCGGCATCGGCGGAGCGCTCTGGTTCGTGGGACGGATGCGAAAGCAGGTGCGCGACCAGTTGGCGGCCCTGCAGGTCGCGCTGGCCGGAACGACGAACCGAGCGCGTCGTTTCGAGAAGCCGTGCGCCGATTTTCTCAAGGTGCGCCGCGACGAGCAGATCGCGCGGCTCGACGAACGGTTCGAGCAGGAGAAGCAGGCTCGCAAGGCGAAGGCGGACGAGAAACTGGCCTCGTTCGTCACCAAGCGGGACAAGTCGCTCGCCGAACTGGAGGCGAAATACACGGCCGCATCCGAGTCGCTCGCCCAGAAGGTGGCGGCCGCCCGGGATGCCGCCGAGAAGAAATACCCGCCGCGGCTGGCGGCGCTCACGACCAGTTGCCAGGAGGATGTGGCGCGGCTGGAGCGGACCCGCGACGAGCAACTCGCCGCCGCCGATCGCCGCCGCGCCGGCCGCTGGACCGAGATGACCGATCGCTGGAAGAGCGTCCGCACCGGTACGGCAGCCGTCTACGACGAGGCGAATCGGATCGATGCCGGGGCGTTCCGCACCTGGGAGGATCTCTGTCAGGACGACGTGCCCCTCCCGGCCGAGGCGCCGCCGGGGCTGCGGTTCGGCGCGGTCGGACTCACGCTCGAGAAGATTCCCGGAGGGGTCTCGGGCTCCCCGGAGCTCAACGCCTTCGGCCCGGTCTCCTGGTCGCAGCCGGCGATCCTGCCCTATCCGGTCAACGCGTCGCTCCTCATCAAGACGACCGCCGACCACAAGGAGACCGCCTCGGCGATGATGCAGGCCCTCACGCTGCGGATCGCCACCGGCATTCCGCCCGGGCAAAGCCGGTTCACGATCATCGACCCGCTCGGCCTCGGCAAGCAGTTCGCCGGTTTCATGCACCTGGCCGATTACGACGAACTGCTCGTCACCAGCCGCATCTGGACGGAGCCGCCGCTGATCGAGCAGCGGCTCGCCGACATCACCGAGCAGATGGAGGTGGTGATCCAGAAGTACCTGCGAAACGAATACGATTCGATCGGCGCCTACAACGCCGCCGCCGAGGTGCCGGAGCCCTACCGGTTCGTCGTGGTGGCCAACTTCCCCGCCAACTTCAACGAAACGAGCGCCCGCCGGCTCGCGAGCATCGTCGCCTCCGGCGCCCGCTGCGGGGTCTACACGATCCTCTCGGTCGATACGAAGGCCCAGATGCCCGCGGGCTTCAGCCTTTCCGAGATCGAGCAGCACGCGACCACGCTCGTGCTCAAGGACGGCGGCTTCACCTGGAGCGACCCCGAATTCTCCAAGTGGCCGCTGACCGTCGAGCAGGCGCCGTCGGACGAGGTGTTCACGCGGATCATCCAGCGGGTGGGCCGTGCGGCCAAGGCGGCCAAGCGGGTCGAGGTGCCCTTTGACCGCGTCGCCCCGCCCGAGGAGGAGTGGTGGAAGGGGAGCACGGCCGGCGAAGTGCTCGCGCCGCTCGGGCCGGCCGGCGCCAAGAAGCTGCAGTTTCTGAAGCTCGGCAAGGGCACGAGCCAGCACGTGCTCATCGCCGGCAAGACGGGCTCCGGCAAGTCCACGCTCATGCACGCGATGATCACGAGCCTCGCGCTGCAATACAGCCCGAACGAGATCCAGTTCTATCTCATCGACTTCAAGAAGGGCGTCGAGTTCAAGCTCTACGACCACTACCAGTTGCCGCACGCCCGCGTGATCGCGATCGAGAGCGAGCGCGAATTCGGCCTCTCGGTCATGGAGCAGCTCGACCGGGAGCTGAAGCGCCGCGGCGACCTGTTCCGCGAGCTCTCGGTCCAGGACGTCGCCGGCTTCCGCAAGACCGGCCACCCCGATCCGATGCCGCGAATCCTCCTCGTCATCGACGAGTTCCAGGAAATCTTCGTCGAGGACGACAAGATCGCGCAGGACGCCTCGTTGATCCTCGACCGGCTCGTGCGCCAGGGCCGAGCCTTCGGCATGCACGTGCTGCTCGGCTCGCAGACGCTCGGCGGCTCCTACAGCCTGCCGCGGGCGACGATGGGCCAGATGGCCGTCCGCATCGCGCTGCAGTGCAACGAGGCGGACTCGAGCCTGATCCTCAGCGAGGACAACACCGCCGCCCGGCTGCTGACCCGGCCCGGCGAGGCGATCTACAACGACGCGAACGGCATGGTCGAGGGCAACAACCCCTTCCAGGTCGTGTTTCTCAACGACGAGCGCCGGGAACGGTATCTCGGCGCGCTGCGGAAACTGGCCGACCAGCGGACCGACATCGCCCCCCTGCCCCGCATCGTCTTCGACGGCAACCAGGCTGCCGATCCGGCGGGCAACCCCCTGCTCACCGAGTTGCTCGCCTCGGGCTCCGTCGGTGGCCGCGAACTGCTGGCGCCGCTGGCGTGGCTCGGCGACGCGATCGCCATCAAGGATCCCACTGCGGCCATCTTCCGCCGCCAGGGCGGCGCCAACATGCTGATCGTCGGCCAGCGCGAGGACCTCGGCACGAGCCTGCTGGCGATGTCGATCGTCAGCCTGGCCGCGGGCCACGATCCCCATCCGGGCGGCGGCCTGGGCCGGGCGGCCCGGTTCGTGCTGTTGGAGCCCGCGATCGCCGAGGAGAAGCCCGACTTCATGCTCGCGAATCTCGCCCGGCACCTACCCCACGAGATCGAGTCGGCCGGCCGACTCGGCGTGGCCGACGCGGTCGAGGCGCTCGCCCTGGAGGTGAAGCGGCGGCTCGACGAGCAGGTGCTCGACGGCGAGGCCGTGTTCCTCGTGATCCGCGACCTCGGCCGGTTCCGCGAGTTGCGGAAGAACGAGGGCGATTTCGGCTTCTCGTTGGGCGGAGACAAAAAGGCCGGACCGGCGGAGAACCTGCTCACGGTGCTCAAGGACGGGCCGGCCGTCGGCATTCACGCCATCATCTGGTGCGACTCGCTCACCAACCTGCAGCGCACATTCGACCGCAACTCGATCAAGGAGTTCGAGCTCCGCGTGCTCTTCCAGATGAGCGGCTCCGATTCGAGCCAGCTCGTGGACAGCCCGCTGGCGAGCAAGCTCGGCCCGCAGCGGGCCCTGTTCATCCACGAGGAGACCGGCACGCTGGAGAAGTTCCGCCCCTATTCCTTCCCCTCGACGCCGTGGCTGGAGCACGTGGCAGGCGAAATGAAAAAGCGGCCGCAGGGCACACCCCGGCCGCGGGCGGTAGCCAAGCCCGCGCCGCAGCAGGCGGCCGACGCCGGCGACGGCCTCGGCTTCAAGGGCTTCGGCGGCGAGACCTTCAACTTCTCAAAGATGCTCGACGACATCCCCGGAGGGAGTTCCGAGCCGGACACCCCGCCCGAAGCGTGAACCGGGTCAATCCTCGCGCGGCCGGCGGCCCACCCGCACGGCGATCGGCTGCTGGCGGCCGTCGCGAATGACCTCGAGCAAGACGGTGCTGCCCGCGGGCGTGCGGGTCGCCATGAGCACGAGCGCCGTCGGCTCCGAGACGTGCTCGTCGTCGAACCGCACGATGACGTCGCCGGGCCGGAGGCCGGCCAGCGCGGCCGGCGAGCCCGGCTCGATGGCGGCCACCAGGGCTCCGGCCACGCCCGGCGCCGCGCGGAGTTCCAAGCCCAGGTAGCCCCGTTCCACCTGCCGCTCCTCCAGGATCGCCGCAGTCACCTCGTGGGCCGTGTTGCTCGGGATCGCGAACCCGATCCCGGAGTAGTCCTTGCCCACGATCGCCGTGGTGATGCCGACCACGCGGCCGTGCACGTCCACGAGCGGCCCGCCGGAGTTGCCCGGGTTGATCGAGGCGTCGGTCTGGAGGAACTCCTGGTAGGGGCTCTCGAGCACGCCGCGGCGGCCCACGGCGCTGACGATGCCGTAGGTGAGCGTGCGGTCGAGGCCGAACGGATTGCCGATCGCCCAGACCATCTCCCCCACCTCGATCTGTTCGCTGTCGCCCCAGACGGCCGTCGGCAGCTGTTTGGCATCGATCCGGAGCACCGCCAGATCGCTGGCCGCGTCGGCACCGACGAAGTCGGCCGTGAACCGCCGGCCGTCGGCGAGGGCCACGTCGATCTCGTCGCTGTTGGCGACGACATGGTAGTTGGTCACGATCACGCCGTCCGACTCGATGATCACGCCGGATCCGACCGATTCCCTGGTGGCGCCGACCGGCGCGATGCCCCGCAGCGCCGCGATCTCGTCGGCGGTGGTCAGCACCCGCCGCTTGGCCGTCACGTTGACCACGGCGGGGCCGATCAACCGGGCCAGGGTCGTGAATAGCTTGCCGACGGACGTCAGTTCCGCCGCCGCCGCCGAGTCGCGAATCGCCGCGAGTTCCCCGCGCACCGTGGCGTATCGGATGCGCCCCGCCAGCGACGGCCACGCGATCAGCCCGAGGAGGGCGACCAGCCCGAGAAACAGGAGCAGCGTCCGCTGGTTGGACGCCCGCCCGATCCTGGCTTCCGGATCGTCTCTCATCGATCAGCCGCCTCCGTCGTCGGGAAGACCTGCGGGCTGCGCCGCACCATGTCGATCGCCGCCTTCGCGGCCCGCGCCAGGGCCAGCGTCGGACCGCCCCCCAGCATATGCTCGCTCCGCTCCACCCCGCTGGCCGACGCGACCGCCACGTCCACAGCCTCGCGGCCCTCGGCCGTCTTCCGCGCCGGCCCGACGGCGAGCCCGAGCGACGTGCCCATATGCCGCCGCACGCGCTCGGCCCAGGCGGCCGGGTCCGGCGGCAGACTTCCGCCCGGCAACGCCGCGGCCGGATCCGCCCCCGGCGGCAGCACGACGCCGCCGCGGTATCCCGCCAGCGAGCCGTGGCCCAGCCGCGCCTGCGCCTGCGTGAACAGGGCGGCGACGCGTCCCTCCGTGCCCGCCTCGACCGAGGCGAGCGTGTGGGCGGCGGCGAGCAGCCCGCGAATCGCCGCATCCTCGATCTCGTCGTCTTCGGTTCCGTAGACGAGCGTTCCCAGGCACTCCCAGATCGTCGCCTCGGTGGGCGCGATCCTCGCGAGGCATTCGGCTTCGTCGCGGCCCCGGGCCGCGATCCGCAGGGTGATCGTGGCCTCGTGGGCGGTGATGCCGACCAGCGGATCCCGGCCGCGCCGGATCAGGTCGGGCAGCATCGCCTCGATGGCGCTCTCCCCCGCACCGAAGCACTTGATCCGGCGCTGCACGATCGTGGCGGCGCCGGGCAGCATGGCCGCGAGCGCCGGGGCGACCGTGGCATGCCACATCGGCCGCATCTCGGCCGGCACGCCGGGCAGGGCGAAGATGCGGCAGCGGCGGCCCGCGGCTCCCGCCACGTCGAGGTCGATGCCCGGGGCCGTGCCGTTGGGGTTGGGGATGATCCGGCTGCCGCGCGGAAACATGGCCTGCCGCCGGTTGGTCTCCGGCATCGTGATGCCGCGACGCGCGAACAACGCCTCCACGGTGACGAGGGCCGCGGTTGACAGTTCCAAGGGCACGCCGGCGACGGCAGCCAGAACGTCGCGGGTCAGGTCATCGGCCGTGGGGCCGAGCCCGCCGGTCGCCACCACGACGTCGGCGCGGCCGGCGGCGATGCGAAACGCCTCCGTTCCGGCGTCGAGCGTGTCGGCGGCCGTGGTATGGAACGCGACCGGAATGCCCAGCACGCCCAATTCCGCCGCCAGCCACCGGCTGTTCGTGTCGAGCCGCTGGCCCGAGGTGAGTTCGTCGCCGATGGCGATCACTTCCGCCCGCATGCATGGCCTCCGTACCCTTCTATACCACCCGGCCGCCCGCCCGGTGAACCGCGGCCGCACCGGCCGGGGCTGGCCCGAACGGCCTCCTGCGGAAACAATGATGGCATGAAACTCGGCGTCCTCGGAATCGATCCCTCCCTCGCAGCCGTCCTGGCAGCCGCCCGAGACCGGGGAGACGAAATCGTCGTCGCCTGCGACGTGCCGCCCGGCGCCTGCCCGGCGCTCGGCGGTGTCCGCCACGACCCGTCGTGGGAATGTCTCCTCGACGGCGCGACGTGCGACGCCGTCGTGGTCGGAGCCGACGGCTGGAACGAGTCGCGGGCCGAGGCGGTGCGGATGCTCGTCCAGGCGGGCCGAACGCTGCTCCTTTCCCATCCGCTCGATCCCTCGATGCTCTGGGCCTACGAGCTCGACATGATCCGCCGCGACAGCGGTGCCCGCCTGATTCCGCTGCTCCCCGACCGGCTGCATCCGTTCATCTCCCGGTTGAAGCACGCAATCGAGACGGGCCTG
Source organism: Planctomycetaceae bacterium (assembly GCA_040376455.1). Classification (GTDB taxonomy): domain Bacteria; phylum Planctomycetota; class Planctomycetia; order Pirellulales; family UBA1268; genus QWPN01. The sequence continues at coordinate 10,309 of JBEIQP010000019.1, forward strand.
GTGGCACCCGGGCCGCTCGGCCTCCCGGAGTCGCTGGCGCTCAGGCGCCGCATGCGCGACCGGAGCCGCGGCACGGTGCTTGCGCAGTTGGCCCGCGATGCCGACCTGGTCCGGGTTTTGGTCGGCGACCCCGCCCGCCTGGCGACGCTCGGCGCGGCCGACCCCGACGCCGCCTGGAGCACGCTGGCGGTCGGCTTCAGCGGCCCGGACCAGTTGCCCGCGCGGTGGCAGGTCGTGCCGGACGACCCGCCGGGCCTGACGCTCACGCTGCAGCATGCGGCCGGCTCGCTGTCGGTGGACATCCCGGACGATGCGACGCAGCCCTGGACGTGGACCGGACCCGCGCCCGCGGCGGAACCGTTCGACCGCGGCGCGCAGATGCTCCGGGTGCTGCGCGATGCCGTCGAGGGCCGCGGCCCGCACGACATCGCCGCGACGCCCCCCGCCTCCTGGGCCGACGCCGCCCGCGCGATCGAACTCGCCGAGACCGTTCCCCGCAGCCTGGCTCGCGGCCGCGCGGTCGATCTGCACCAGGAGGAGTTTTCCGAGATCGGCACGTTCCGCGGCACGATGGCCTCGCTGGGCTGCGCGCTCGTGCTCGGGGGCCTGCTGGTGCTGATCCTCGCCACGCTGGTCGGCGGCATGGCCCACGAGTTCGGTTGGGAATTCGGGAAGAACGTCGCCGCCGCCTGGCCGGTCGTCGTGGTGAGCGTGCTCGGGCTGTTTCTCGCCCTGCAGCTGCTGCCGGCGCTCGTCGGCGTCGATCGCGGGCCGGGGCCCGAGTCGCGCGGCGACCCGCCGGCTTGAATGATTTTTTCCCCCCCGACACATCCTCGCCCCCTCCGCGGCCCGCGGCCGGCCGGATGGTGACTGGGAAACCTGTGCCGTCCCGACGGGACCGCCGTCAATCGCGGCCGTGCCGTGGCCGAATCAGACGGTGGGAGCGGGCGCCGACCGTGCGGCCGACGCGGGGTTTCCGGAGGTCTCATCCGCCATGCGGTGTTCGTGGATCGTCCTGCCGTTCGTTGCCGTGGCTCTCGCGGCTCCGGCACCGAGCTCCGTCGCCGCCGAGTCCCGCCGCTCCGCCATCGTGCTGGCCATCGAGTCGCAGCGCGACGCCGTGGTGAACATCCACGGCCAGAAGTTCGTCGGCAACTCCGACGACGAGGCGACCGGGGAGCTGCGCCGCGTCAACGGCATGGGCACCGGCGTGATCGTCGATTCGCGGGGCTACGTCGTCACCAATTACCACGTCGTCGAGGGAGTGCGGCGGATCGAGGTGACGCTCGCGTCGGGCAAGACGACGGCCGCCACGCTCATCTCGCACGACCCGCGGACCGACCTGGCGGTGATCAAGGTCGATACCGACGCGCCGCTGCCGGTGGTCACCATCGGCACGTCGAGCGATCTGATGATCGGCGAGACCGTGCTCGCGCTCGGCAACGCCTTCGGATACGAGCACACGGTGACCCGCGGCATCATCTCCGCGCTCCACCGGAGCGTCGAGGTGAGCCGCACGCAGCGCTACGACAACCTCATCCAGACCGACGCGAGCATCAATCCGGGCAACTCGGGCGGTCCGCTCCTCAACATCAACGGCGAGGTGATCGGGATCAACGTCGCCGTGCGGGCCGGCGCCCAGGGCATCGGCTTCGCCATCCCCATCGACCACGTGCTCGAGATCGTGACCGACCTGATGTCGGTCGAGCGGGTCGATCGCACCTGGCACGGCATCGTCGCAAAGGCGGACGGCCAGCGGGGCGCCGTGGTGGAGGCGGTGCACGGGCAGAGCCCGGCCGCCACGGTCGGCGTCAAGGCGGGCGACCTGATCACCCGCATCGCCGACATCCCGGTGACCCGGCAGCTCGACATCGAGCGGGCCCTGCTCGGCCGCAAGGCGGGCGAGAGCGTCTCCGTGACGGTCGTGCGGGCCGGCGCCGCGGAACAGATCGACCTGCCGCTGGCCGCCATGCGGCGCGACGCGATCTCGGTCGAAGACCGCTGCTGGCAGGAGTTCGGCCTTCGGCTCCAGCCCGTCTCCGCCGGGAAGGTGCAGAAGGTGCAGTCGCGGTATCGGGGAGGCCTCCTGGTCACCGAGGTCCGCGCCGACGGCCCCGCGAGCGAACAGGGCATCCGCGAGGGCGACATCCTCGTCGGCCTGCACGTCTGGGAGACGATCGCCCCGGACAACATGGCCTACATCCTCGACAAGGCTCAGGAAGAGCACCTCAACCCGATCAAGTTCTACGTGCTCCGCGGCCGCGAGACGCTCTTCGGGCACCTCGTGTCCGACACGATCCGCCGCTGACGAACCGCCGCCGGCCGCCCTCGCGCGAGGCCGCTTCCGCCGGTGGCGCGGCCCCTTCCGTCCCCGATTCGCCCCGGCGACAATGGGCCGCATGGAAACTGACTTCGTGGACTGGTTGTTCGGGCGCATCCCCGTCGATCCGCGACTGGAGGTGCCGCCGGGCGACGACGCCGCCGTGATCCGCCCGCCCGCCATGCGGCGGACCGTGGTGACCGTGGACATGCTCACGGAGGGGGTCGATTTCCTCCTCGGCCCCGACTGCACGCCGCGGAGCGTGGGCCACAAGGCGCTCGCCGTTTCGCTCAGCGACCTCGCGGCCATGGGCTCCCGGCCCGAGGCCGCATTCGTCGCCGTCTCCCTCCCCCGCCGCGGCGGCGACGCCATCGGCAAGGGGATGCTCGAGGGGATCGTGGCCCTGGCCGCCGCGCACGGCGTCACGCTCGCCGGCGGCGACACCAACGCCTGGGACGGCCCGCTCGTGGTCAGCACGACCGCGTTGGGCAGCGTGCCGCCAGGCCGGGCCTGGCGGCGGGACGGGGCCCGCCCCGGCGACCTGATCGTCGTCACCGGAGCCTGCGGCGGCAGCCTGCTCGGCCGCCACCTCGCGGTGGCTCCGCGCTGCCGCGAGGCGCTCTGGATCGCCGAACACTTCACCGTCCACGCCGCGATCGACGTCAGCGACGGGCTCTCGCTCGACCTGGCGCGGATGATGCAGGCCAGCGGCACCGGCGCGATCCTCGACCTTCCGGCGGTGCCGATCCATCCCGACGCGGTCCGCATGAGCGGGCATCCCGGCGACGGCAAGACCCCGCTCGAGCACGCGCTCTCCGACGGCGAGGACTTCGAACTCCTGCTCGCCATGCCTGCAGACGAGGCCCGCCGGCTCGTGGCCCGGGCGGCCGACGAGCCGCCGGGCATCCCGCTCACGGTCATCGGGCAGGTGATCGAGGCCGCGGGGCTCCACGTCCGATCCGCGGGCGGCGGCCTCGAGCCGCTCGCCCCCCGCGGCTTCCTCCATGAATTCGATTCGTGAACGCCCCGATGCCCACGCTGTCGATCTCGCTTCCCGATGAGGCCGCCCTCGCGCCGCTGGCGGTGGCGGTCGCGGCCGTCCTGCCGCCGCGTTGCTTCGTGGCCCTGCACGGCGATCTCGGCGCGGGCAAGACGACGTTCGTGAAACAGGTTGCCGCCGCGGCCGGGATCGATCCGGCGGAGGTGGTGAGCCCGACCTTCGGGCTGGTGCACGTGCACGCGGCCTCCCGGGCCCGGATCGTCCACGCCGACATGTACCGGCTCGCCGACGCCGGCGAGTTGCACGAGGTCGGCTGGGACGACGCCATCGAGGGCCCCTGCTGGGTGTTTGTGGAGTGGCCGGAACGGATCGCGGCCGCCCTGCCCGCCGACCGGCTCGACGTCGCGATCGCCATCGACTCGCCGACCGCCCGAACCCTGACGTTCACCGCCCACGGGCCGGTTCACGCCGCGGCCATCGCGGCGCTCGCCGCGCGCTCGCGGCGGGGAAGCTCTGCGTGAGGGGGGCCGCGCTGGTGTACCATGCGGGGATGAAGCCCCTGCTCGTGCTCGACGTCGTCGGCCTGACGCCCGCGCTCCTGGAACACACCCCGCGGCTGGCGGCGCTGGGGCGGGCTGGCTTCCAGGCGACGCTCGGCACGGTGCTGCCGGCCGTCACCTGCTCGGCCCAGGCGACGATGCTTACCGGCCGCCTGCCGCGCGACCACGGCATCGTGGGCAACGGCTGGTATTTCCGCGATCTCGCCGAGGTCATGCTGTGGCGGCAGTCCAACGGGCTGGTCGGCTGCGAGCAGGAGAAGCTCTGGCACGCGGGCCGGCGCCGGTTCGGCACCGGCTTCACCGTCGCCAAGATGTTCTGGTGGTACAACATGCACGCGGCCGTCGATCAGGCGGTCACGCCGCGGCCGATCTACCCGGCCGACGGCCGCAAGATCCCGAGCCTTTACACCGATCCCCCGGCGCTCAAGGGGGAGCTGCAGGGCCGGCTGGGGAGGTTTCCGCTCTTCCATTTCTGGGGGCCCACCGCCGACATCCGCTCCTCGCAATGGATCGCCGCCGCCACCCGCCGCGTGATGGAGACCCACGGTCCGACCGTCACGCTCTGCTACCTGCCCCACCTCGACTACGACCTGCAGCGGTTCGGCCCCGATTCACCGCAGGCCGTGCGGGCGTGCGGCGAGATCGACGCCGTCGCGGGAGAACTCGCCGAGTGGGCGGCCGACTCGGGCCGCACCGTGGCCGTCGTCAGCGAATATGGCATCACGCCGGTGACTGCGGGCATCGACGTCAACCGCGTGCTGCGGCGGAGCGGGCTGCTGCGGGTGCAGGAGGTCGATCTCGGCTGGGAGTTGCTCGACCCGGGCGCCAGCGAGGCCTTCGCGGTGGCCGACCATCAGCTGGCCCACGTCTACCTGAAGCGGCCCGAGCGAATCGCCGAGGTCCGGGCCGTGCTGGAGGCGACTCCCGGCGTCGCCGAGGTGCTCGATCGCGACGCGCAGGCGGCGCACGGACTCGACCACCCACGGTCGGGCGATCTCGTCGCCGTCGCCGCGACCGATCGCTGGTTCACCTACTACTACTGGCTCGACGACGCCAGGATGCCCGACTTCGCCCGCACGGTGGACATCCACCGCAAGCCCGGCTACGACCCGGTGGAGTTGTTCATCGATCCCGCCCTGGCGCTGCCGCGGCTGCGCATCGCCGCGACCCTCGCGCGGAAGAAGCTCGGCTTCCGCTCTCTCATGAAGGTGATCGGCACCGATGCCTCGATCGTGCGCGGCTCGCACGGGCGACTGCCCGCCCGAGCGGCGGACGGGCCGGTGTTTCTCTGCAGCGACGCCGCCGCCCGCCGCGAATCGCTGCCGATGACCGACGTCCGCGACACGCTGCTCGACCTCGTCGCCCGCGGCTGACCGCGGCCCCTGCCCGCCGTGATCCGCACGCGATCGGAAGCCTCAGGCGAGCACGAGCCGCCGCACGGCCTGGAACTGCGGGTGCTCGGCCGTCCGGCACCATTCGAAGAGCACCGCTTCGGTCGTGGTCAGGATCGCACCGGCGGCCTCGAGGCGGCGCAGCGCCGTCTCGTGGTCGATCGCATGGCGGGACGCGACCGCATCGACGGCGACGAACACGCCGAGCCCCTCCGCCAGCAGGTCGAGCGCCGTCTGCGCCACGCAGACGTGGGTCTCGAGCCCGCCGAGCACGACGGACTCGATGCCCGGCGCGATCGCCTCCCTGAAGGCCGCGCACCCGCCGCAACTGAAGGAGCTCTTCGCGACCGCCGGCGGGAGCCGCGCCGCCAGGGCCTCGGCGGTCGGGCCGAGCCCCTGCGGATACTGTTCGGTGAGCACGGCCCGCACGCCGAGCAGGCGGGCCGCGTCCGCCAGCCGCCCGCACCGCGCGATGACGCGGCCCGACTCGGCCACGGCGGGCAACAGCCGCTCCTGGACGTCGATGACACACAGCAGCGAATTCGGAACGTGCAGTCGCATGGTGGCCCTTTCCAGCCCATCAGCCGGCGGGGATCGCCGCCGGCGGCGGCTCCGCGGGCGATTCCGCCGTCAGATCCATCCGGCCGTCGCGGGCCGCGTCGGTCGCCGCGGCCTTGAGTCGCGCAAGCTTCGCCGCCGCGGTGGCCTCGCCGTCGATCTCGTGACCGGGCGCCGATCCGAAGAGGATCCGCCGGCCGGCGTCCCCCACGAGCTCCCACATCCGCACGCCGCGCTCGCGGACGGGCCGCACTTCGGACAGGCCCAGCGACTGCCATTCGGGCCCGATCGCCGCCGCGACCGCGGCGGCCTCCTCGACCACGACATCGCCCCACGGAAAGCCGGCCGCCCCCTGGGGGCTCGACTCGACCCCCGTGATCTTCGGATAGCGGGCCGCGGCCTCCGCGGTGAAGTCCTCGCTCGGCAGCACCACGCCCTCCCCATCGACCGCCAACAGGCCTCCTTGCCAGCCCACCATCGCCACCGGCTCGCGGCACTGCACCTCGATGCACGCCGCCGCCGGGTGCATCAACTCCACCCGCACGACCCGGCGCACCCAGGGATGCATGTCGAAGGCCCGCGCCAGCCGCCGCTGCAACTCCGGATCGTCGAGCGGCAGCCCCTGGTCGAGACTCGCGTCGTGCAACGCCTCGCCCCTCACGTCGGCCCGCACCCACGGCGCCACGCCGCGCAATTCGACCGCCTCCGGAAGGAGCACCGTGTCGCGGTGGGCCCGCGTCCGATCGCCGAAGCGCGACCAGAGAAACGCGCCGGCACCCGCGGCCAGCCCCGCGACGAGCAACGCCGCCAGCCCGGCTCTGTGCGCCAGGAGAAACTCCCCCACGGGGCCGCGGCGCGGTTCCTCGGCGATCGGCGGCTTGCGGCGGGAAGACGGCTGCATCGGCGGCACGCTCACCAGACCTCGATCTGGGGCGTCAATTCGACGCCGAGTCGATCGCGCACCCGCGCGCGAACCGTCTCGATCAACGTGCGCACGTCGTCGCTGCCGCAATTCGGTCCCGCCACGACGTAGTTCGCGTGCGCCGCATAGACCGCGGCATCGCCGACCCGGAGATCCCGGGCGCCGGCCTGCACGACCAACGAGTCGGCGCTCGTTCCGAGTGGATCCTTGAACATCATCGCGACGGCCCGCGTGCCACTCGGCTGGCGCGACCGACCGATGATCCACTGCTTCTGCATCCGCTTCGTCAGCGATTCCGGATGCTCCTCGTCGAGTTCCAGACGGCAGCCCACCACGATGCAATCGTCGAGGTTGCTCCAGCGGGCCTCGAACGCCAGCCGCTCACTGCCGCGCACCTCGATCGTGCCGTCGGGCAGCATCACGGTCACGTCGCGAACCCGTTCACCGATGTCGCCACCGTGGCCACCGGCATTGCCGACGAGGGCGCCGCCGACCGTGCCCGGCACGTCGACGAGCATCTCGATCCCGGAAAGCCCCGCCTGCACCGCCGCAGACACGACGTGCACGAGTTTCGCGCCCGCGCCCGCCGTCACCACCGGCTTCTGCACGTCGATCCCGCAGAAGGCGGGCGCCGACAGCCGGACCACCATGCCCGCGAAGCCGGCTCCCGGCACGAGGATGTTGGAGCCACCGCCGATCACATGCAGCGGGATGCCGCGCTCGTGGCACCTTCGGGCCACCCGGGCGAGCGCCTCCAGGTCCACCGGCTCGCAGAAGTAGCGGGCGTCGCCGCCGACGCCGAGCCAGGTGTGATGCGACAGCGGTTCCCGGCAGGCAACCGCCACGCCGAGATCGTCGAAGGGGGTCGCCTCGACTCGATCCGCCCGTTCGGCGGAAGAGGTGCGGCCGGCCTGATTCATGGTTCGTGTTCCTCGGTCGCAGCCCGGGCGCGGGGAAGACGGCCTGCCCTCGCGACAGCCGGCTTGGATTCCCGGATCGTGCGGCCCCATTGTGTGCGACGAGCAACGCGGCCGTCCATCCGAACCGTCCAAAGCGGCCCGCTCGGCGCCCACGGAACACGCCCTTCCGGACCGTTCCCTCGCAGCCGGCCGCGGAAACGCCCCCGCCGCGGTCGGCTACGCGGCCCGCCGCCGGCCCGCCACCGGGTGCGGCGGATGCGCGATCTGCAGCCAGCCGTCGATCACGGTCGCCAGCGCGAAGTGGCCGTCATCGGGCCCCTCGGGCGTCGCGCCGGGCAGCCGCGGTCCGCCGAGCACCACGAGGCAGTCGCGGCGGCCGAGGCTGGAGAGCAGCTTGTCGATCCGCGCGTAGGCGGCGAGGTCGCGGTCGCCCGCATCGGCGCACATCATCGTGTCGGGCACGACGGTGCACGCATCGCACCAGCGGTCCATCCGCCGCACGAACGCGTCGCCGGCGATCGATTCGGCCCACCGCTCCTCCGCGATCGCCACGAGTCTCCCGCGCGTGAGCCGCCGCAGGCTGGCGAGCGAGGCGGCCAGACCGTGGCCGCTCGTGGGCGAGTCCACGAAGACCGGCACGTCCTGGCCGCGGTCGAGACGCTCCATCCGGCCCGGCACGCTTCCCGCCGCCTCGATGCCGCGGGCAATGCGGTCGAGCGGCACACCGCAACGCATGCCCACGGCCCCCGCCGCCAACGCATCGCGAACGAACGGCGAGACCGGCGTGTCGAGGGCGACGGGCATCATCTGGCCGGCGGCCCGGAGGAGGATTGTCTGCCCGAACAGGCTGCGCTCGACGGGGCTGGCGGTGAGATCGCAGCCGCCCGACAGCCCGGCCGTCAGGAACGTGATCCCGTCGCGCCGGCGCTCCGCGCGGAGCATCAACTTGCGCAGCGCCTCGTCGTCGGAGCCCGCGATCAGGCAGCCGCCTGCGGGCAGCGTGTCGAGAATCCGCGCCTTGACGGCGTGGTAGGCCCGCTGGGTGCCGTGGAGGTCGAGATGCGCCGCGGCCAGGTTGGTCACGACCACGGTGTCGCAGGAGACGCCGGCGAGGGCGTGCGCGGCCAGCATGCGGCTCGACACCTCGACGATCGCGTGCGTGCAGCCGCCGGCAGCCAGCCGGCCGAGCCAGCGGGCCAAGTCCGCGGGCCGCGAGTAGTCCGCCGCCTCGGGCACGGTGCCGTCCGCGTCGATGCAGCCCAGATCGGAGAGCACCCCCACCCGCAGACCGGCTTCCGCGAGCACGGAGGCCGCGAGCCAGGCCGTGGTCGTCTTGCCGCTGGTGCCGGTGACGGCGATCACCCGCATGCTCCCGGCGGGATCCCCGGCCAGCGCGTGCGCGAGCCGGGCCAGGGCCCAGTCGCTGTCGGGCACGAGACAAAGCGGCACGCCCGCCGTGGCGATCATCCGATCGGCGATCACCGCCGTGGCTCCCCGGGCGATCGCCTGCATGACGTCCTCGTGGCCATCGCCGCGGGGCGTCATGCGGGCCACGAACACGTCGCCCGGTCGGCACCGGCGGGCGACGTCCTGAAAGCCGCGGGCGACGATGTCGTCGCAGGCGATGAACTTCGCCGCCGGGAGGATCTCCGACAATGACACGCCCCGGCTCTTGCCGCGGCGACCGCGGGTTTCGTCGCTCATGATGGCCTCCTGCCTGCCGTCACCGACCCGAACACGCCCGTCCTTGGACGCGTTCGGGGAGCATTGTCGATCTGGTCGAAAACGGGTCAAGCCCGCATTGCGAAGGCATTTTGGGCCTTGCCCAAACATCCCCGCCCCCCGCCTGCCTTGCCACGGCGCCGGCATTCGCACTACCGTGCAGGCCTCGCAGGAGCCGATCTCTCGATGCACGAAGCCGCCGCATCACTGCCCGCCGAGGCCCCGCGTCGCCGCATCGCCTGGCTGGGCGACGCCACGGCGACCGAATTGGCCTTGGCCCGCGCGTGGGCGGCGGAACAGGCGACGCTGATCGACGGCGGCCCCGACGCTGCCGATGCCGCGGCGGGCGGGCCGGCACTCGCCCTCCTGGCCTCCGATAGGCCGGGACGCTGGACGCTGCAGGAGGCGGTCGCGATCTCGCGGCGGTGGCCTCTGACTCCGCTCGTCGCGGTCGTCGGGAGCCTTGCCGATGGCCGCCGGCGCAGCGGGCCTGTGCTCCCCGGCGTCGAGGAAGTGGGCTGGAGCGAACTGCCGGGCCGACTCGCGTGGTGGCTCGCGGAGCTGGCGGCGGGCCGTGCCGGCACGCTCGGCATGCCCGCGACCGCACGCCGCGAGGAACGGCTCCTGGAGTCGGCCGTCCGGCTGCGCGACGCGACGCGTTGTCTGGCCGAGCCGGCCACCGTGTCGATCGCGGCCCCCCGTCCGCTCGACATCGAGCCGCTGGCCGATCTCGTTTCCGCCCTGGGCCATCCGGTTCTCCGCCGCACGTCCGGCCGCCCGCCGCTCGACGAACCGGCCGAGGTGCTCGTCTGGGATCCCGGACCGCTGGGGGCGGCCGAATTGGCGTGGCTGCGGATGCTCGCCGCCAATCGGCCCGAGTTGCGGATCGTGATCCTCGATTCGTTTCCCCGCGGCGACACGACCCTCGCGGCGCTCCGGGCGGGGGCGGTCGCCGTGCTCGCCCGTCCGCTGGGGCTCGAATCGCTGGCAGGCACGCTGCTGCGGCTCAAACGCCCACCCCTCATTGGCCTTGGACCGGCCGGCACGGGCGGCTAGCATCCCCGGCCCTTCAGGCCCAGGCTGCCCCATCGTGCTGCGTCACCCCACCGTCGTCCGGTTCGCGATCTTCTCGGCGGCCGCCTGCGCGGTGGCAGGCTGCGCGCATCTGACTGTCCGGCCGGAGTTGAACGCCGCGGCCCTACAGGCCGCCGCCATGCCGTGGGGCCGGGCCGCCGATCTGCCCGGTCGGTCCGAGATCGCGGCCGGTCAGCTCCTGATCCACGCCGACTTTCCGCTGGCGGGCCAGCATCGGCTGGTCCGCGAGTTGGAATCGCTCCGCGTCGAAGTCAGCCAGGCCCTCGACCTGCCGATCTCCGACGAGCCGGTGCACCTCTATCTCTTCGAGAATCCGGAACGGTACGACGCCTTCGTCAGCCGCCAGTTCCCGACGTTCCCGGCCCGGCGGGCGTTCTTCGTGGAGACCGACACCACGCTCGCCGTGTTCGCCGCGTGGCAGGACCGCGTGGCGGAGGACCTGCGACACGAGACGACGCACGGCTACGTCCACGCCGTGGCCCCAACGATTCCCCTCTGGCTCGACGAGGGCGTCGCCGAGTTCTTCGAACTGCCGCGCAGCGACGGCGGCGTCCATCGGGGCCACGTCGCCCACCTCGCCGGCCGGCTGCTCGAGGGGACGTGGCAACCCGACCTGGCCCGGATGGAGTCGCTCGCGTCGGCGGGCGACCTGTCGCAGGACCACTATGCGGAAGCCTGGTGCTGGGTGCACTGGCTGCTCCAGACCACGCCCGACCGCCGCCAACTCCTGCAGGATTATCTCGCCTCCCTGCGCCGTGATTCGGTCACCCCGCCGCTGTCGTTGCGACTGCGGCACGCGCCCGGCATGCCGGCCGATCTGGCCGCCGCCCTGCGGGAGCACGTCGAATCGCTCGCGGCCTCCACCGGGATGCGGTGAGGCCGGAGCCGCGCTCGGATCGTCGGTCAGAGCGAAGCCGAACGAAACACGATCCCGCGCTCGGCGGGGGCGAAGCCGAGCTTCTGGAAGAGCTGCAGCGCTGCGGCATTCGATTCGACCACCTGGGTCTCGACGAGCGTGATGCCCTCCTGGGCGAGATCGTGCATCGCCTCGGCGACGAGGTGGCTCGCCAATCCCTGACGCCGCCGCGTGCCTTCGATGTCCACGTGCATCAGCCCCGCGGCCAGCACGCCCCACGCCGCGGCCAACGGCTGCATGTCCCAAAACGACGCGCTGCCGAGCAGATCGTCGGCATTGCTGCGCAACTCGTAGCGCCGCAGGGCGATGCCCGTGGTCGTCGCGGCCTCCCACCACGACCGTCGGGCCGGCTCGTCGATCACCCGCAGCGTGGTCGTCCGCCGGATCGCGAGTTGGAGCCGGTTGACGGGGGGCCGAAACCCGCCGAGGGGCCGCCTCAGCACCGCGATCCGCTCCGCCTCCTCGTAGCCGCGCCGGCGAAACACATCCTGCATGCCGGGGGACGAGAGCAGCACCCCCGGCAGCGCGGCCCCGCCGTAGAGCCCGAGGTAGAAGCCGCACATGTCCGTCGATCCGCCCCCCAGGATCACGCCGGCGCCCCGCCGCCGCAGGTAGTCCTCGCACCGAGCGAGCAGACCGTCGCCGATCGCCCGCTCCTCCTCGTGGGGCACCACCACGACGAGCATCGTCGTGCCGACCGACGTGTCGATCGCCGACCGATCCGCATTCGGCCCGAACGCGGCATGGGCGAATCCCACGACCCGGTCGCCGTCGAGGGTGACGATCAATCCCTCCCGGTCGAAGTAGGGTTTCGAGAAGACGCACGTCTCGAGGAGCGCCGACGTCATCGGCTGCATCGCACACGGGCCGAGATCGGCTGCCCGCCACGCATCGGCGAGCCGCGGCGGATCGTCGTTGCGGAAGCAGCGATACTCGATCACGCGTCAGGCTCCGCCGCATCCGGCCGACCGGCTTCCTCGGCCAGCCGGACCAACAACCGGCCGTCCTCTTCCCGCACCTCGTGGACCGCCTGCCGGACCGTGGCCGAAATCCGATGGCGGCCGGTGACCACGTCGAACTGCCAGCCGTGCCACGGGCAGGTGAGGACGGTGCCGCAGAGCACGCCGGTGCCGAGGGGCCCGCCCTGATGGGGGCAGAGACCGTCGATCACGTGATAGACGCCGCCGACGTTCGCGATCGCCACCATCCGGTCGCCGGCCACCCGCTCGATGCTCGTGCCCGGCGGGCAGTCCGCTGCCGCGGCAACGGGAATCCAGTCAGACATGGCGGAGAACGCAGGGGCGACGGACGGCGAACGACGACGCCGCGCGACGTCACGCAGCAGGCCGCTTCACTTTAGCCTGTCCCGGCCCTCCCCGCCATCGCCTGTGCACCCACCAATACTGTCCGGGCTTCCGCCGGATCGCCTTCTCGAGCAGCGACGTGTACCACTGCGAGATGGCCGTCAGATCGGCCACCTCCGCTCCCCCGAGGGCAGGATCCGCCACGCCCTCCAGTCGGAGGTCGTAGTCGAAGAGCCCCTGCCGCCGCGTCGCCGAGCAGACGAGCACCGGGGCCGAGGCGGAGAGGGCGAACACGCCGATCGCCTTGTGCACGCTCGCGGGCCGCCCGAAGAAATCGATCCAGCAACCGCGGGGCCCCGCCGCCTGGTCGCCCAGCAGGCCGATGGCGCCGTTCTCCTCGAGCACCAGGGCCACGTCGGGCGCGCTCCCCTTCTTGGGCAGGATCCGCTGCCCCCGCGACTCGCGAAACTCGGTCACGAACCGGTCGAGCCGTGGATTGTCGAGTTCGCGGGCCACCGAGAAGATGCGGAAGCCGAACAGGCCGAAGAGGTAGGCCGCCAGCTCGAAGTTGCCGTAGTGGCCTGAGAGGATCACCTTCGGCCGGTCGAGCCAGAGGGTGCGCACGAATTCCTCCATCCCGTGGATCCGCAGGTAGCGGCGCCAGGTGGTCTTGTGGATCACGCGGTTGGCATGCGCGATCTCCACGACCATCAGGAGGAGGTGCTCCCACATCTGCCGCGCCGTCTCGCGCCGCTCGTCGAGGGTCATGGCGGGAAAGGCGATGCGGAGGTTGTCGCGGACCACCTGCCGCCGGATGCGAACGCGGTTGGCCAGCAGTCTGGAGAGCCTCCGGGCCCCGCGCTCGCAGGCGGCTCGCGGCAGCGCCTGCACGACGCAGATCAGCACGCGCACTGCCGCGTAGGCGAGCAGATCGACCGAGCGGGTGGCGAGCGAGCGGCGTGACAAGGCAGCGGGGTCCGTGGCGGCGGTCGGGCGGCCGCGTGGGTGGCCAGGCCGAGGGGACCGATTGTCGTGGGAAACCGCCCCCCGCGAACAGATCGGTTTGCGGACCGCTGCGGATTGAGCGGGCGTCAAACTGGCGAAACTTTGCCGCCGCTCAGCCGGCGCGGGCCGGCTGAGCGGCCTGCAGGAGCAGCAGGATCACGCTCACGGCGTTGAACAACGCGTGCAGGAGGATGCTCGGCACGATCGAGCCGGTTCGCCTGGCGAGATAGCCGAGCACCAGCGCGAGGGGAAACAGCGGCAGAAACGCCAGCCCCTGCCCCTGGTGCGCCAGCGAGAAGGCCGCCGCCGCCAGACCGATCGCGTGGGCGCCGTCCTTCTCCGGCAGCCGCGCCTCCAGCCAGCCCTGGATCACCCGCCGGAAGAAGAGTTCCTCGGCCACGGGCGCCACCACCACGGCCGACAGCACCACCAGCGCGATCGCGGCGGGGTCGCGATGGGCCTGGATGAAGTCCACGAGCTTGTGCTCGTAGGGCACCAAGCGGTTGAGCAGAGCCGCCATCGCCAGCAGGGGAGCGACCACCAACGCCAGCCCCCCGACCGCGAGCCGCAGGTCGTCCCGAAACCGGCCCGGGACCAGCCCGAGGTCCCGCAGCGTCGCGCCGCGGGCCACCAGATAGGCCATGCTGAACGACGTGCCGACCAGGATCGCCAGCACGTTGACGGCGATCTGCTTGCCGAGCGGGCTGTCCTTCGCGAGCCCGGCGGCCCCGACGACGGCGGTCGTCACGTGGATCAGCATGATCTGCAGGACGTCGATCCCGTTCCACGGTACCGGCTCCTGGGGACGCTCCACCACGATCGGCCGCCCCTGCCGGAGCCGGTTCGCGATCATCGCCGCCGCCCAGACGAAACCGCCGACGGCCAGGGCCGCCAGCGGCAGGACGAGGCTCGCGGCCAGGCCACCGTCGGTCAGCGTGGGTTCCGTGATGTCGGTCTGCATGCGGGCTCCCGAAGAGGCGGCTCGATTCAAGGACGGCGGCTCGTGCCGTCCGCGCCCATGCCGTCCGCCGCGAGGAGCGTGCGGGCCGCGACCAGATACTCGACGCCCGACCAGACGGTGGCCGCGACGGCCGCCCATGCCACGCCGCCGGCCAGCGTTCGCAGCTCGAACCCGGCCACCGTCGCGGCCGGCCACGCGCGGGCGGCCAGCTCCAACGCGATCGCCGCGCACTGCAGCACCATCTTGAGCTTGCCCGACAGCGCCGCCGAAAAGTCGCGGCCGGCGCGTTCCATCTCGGCCCGCACCGCCGTCACCACCAGTTCCCGCACCACCACCACGACTGCCATCCACGGCGCGATCGCCGACGCCCCGTCCCGGCCCGCCAGCAGCACGTAGGCGCCGCAGACGATCACCTTGTCCACGAGCGGGTCGAAGATCCGCCCCAGCCGGCTCACCTGGCCGAAGCGTCGGGCCCACCAGCCGTCCACCCAGTCGGTCGATGCGGCGACCAGAAACAGCGCCGTCGCGGCCGGGTAGTAGCCGCGCTCGATCACGAAGAAGAGCACGATCGCCAACAGCAGCCGGACGAACGACAGCAGGTTGGGGATCGTCCAGACCCGGTTCTCGACCATGACTCAGCTCTCCGCGGGCACGCCCGCGAGGTCGTAGCCGCTGGCAGCCACGATCTCCACCGGGATGATCCGGCCGGTGAGCGGCCGCGCGGCGGAACTGCCCGGCGCCGTCACGTAGACCACGCAGTCGATGTCGGGCGCGTCCGACGTGGAGCGTCCGAGCCACACGTCCTCGCGCTCCTCGCTCTGCCGGTCGATGATCACGTCGAGCACACGGCCGACCTGCCGGCGGGCGTGGTCGTGGGCAATCCCCTGCTGCACCCGCATCAGCTCGTCGCGCCGGGCCGCCTTTTCCTCCTCCGGCAGGTGCCCGTCGAGCCGCGCCGCGGGCGTGTCGGGCTCGAGCGAGTAGGTGAAGACACCCACGCGTTCGAACCGCCACTGCCGGACGAAGGCCACCATCTCCTCGAACTGCTCCCGGGTCTCGCCGGGAAATCCGGTGATGAAGGTCGTCCGCAGCACGAGCCCGGGGATCCGGCTGCGAAGCTTGCCGAGCAGCTCCTCGGTGGCGGCGCGGTTGACCCGCCGCTGCATCCGCTTGAGCACGGCGTCGCTGGCGTGCTGGAGCGGCATGTCGAGGTAGGGGACGATCTTCCGGCTCGCCGCGATCGTGTCGATGAGCGCGTCGGTGAAGTGGATCGGATAGAGGTACATGAGCCGGATCCACTCGATCCCCTCCACGCCCTCGAGCGCCTCGAGCAGTTGCACCAACCGCGGCTCCCCGTAGAGATCCATGCCGTAGTAGGTGGTGTCTTGGGCGACGATCACGAGCTCCTTGACACCGTCGGCGGCGAGTTCCCGAGCCTCGCGGATCACCTCTTCGATCGGCTTGGTGGCGTGCTTGCCCCGCATCCGCGGGATCGCGCAGAACGTGCAGGTGCGGTCGCAGCCCTCCGAGATCTTGAGGTAGGCCATGTGCCGCGGCGTGACCCGCATCCGCCCGGAATCGTCGAGCGCCCGGGCGGGCGCCGGCCGGAACACGCTCCGTTGATCCCCCAGGCCCCCGATCAGCCGCTCCGCCGCCCTGGCGATCTCGTCCCGCGAGAAGACGCCGATGACCGCGTCCACGCCGGGCAGTTCCTCGAGGAGCTTCTCCTTCTGCCGCTCCGCGAGACAGCCGGAGACGATCAGGCCCCGGATGCCGCCGGACCGCTTCAGGTCGAGCATCTCGTGGATCGCCCCGTACGACTCCTGCCGAGAGGCGTCGATGAACGCGCACGTGTTGACGATCACGAGATCCGACCCGGACGGCTCCGCCACCAGCTGCCAGCCGTCCTCCCGCAGGAGCCCGAGCATCCGCTCGCTGTCCACCAGGTTCTTCGGGCAGCCGAGGCTCACCATGGCGAACGTGCCGCGGCACGTCGCCGGATCGACCGGAAGCAGCGCCGGCCCGACGGCTTCCTTGGCCGCGCACACGCCCCCGGGGGCATTCGGATCGACGATCGGGAGCTGGCTCATGTCAGGCCCGCTCCGCGATGATCTTGTCGAGTTCGTGCCGCAGCTTCGGCAGGATCTCGTCGTAGGGAAAGGCGCCCAGTTCGGCGCTGCGCCGCTTCAGGTTGACGTGGGTGGGGCCGCACCAGAGCCCGAGGTCGGCGTCGTCGGTCTCGCCGGGGCCGTTGACGCGGCAGCCCATCACCGCGATCGTGATCGCGTGCTCGCGGGCGTAGGAGGTCATCTCCTTCACCTGCTTGGCCAGCTCGATGAACGCCTCGTTCTCCACCCGCGAGCAGCTCGGGCAGGAGATGATGTTGAGCGACGCGAGCCCGTAGTCGACCACGCTCCGCACCCGGCCGGCCGCGATGTCGGCGAGGATGGCGTTGGCGGCGGCGATCTCCTGCGGCTTGTCGGCATTGGCCACCGTGAGCGAGACGCGGACGGTGTCGCCGATGCCCCGGCTGATCAGCTGCTCGAAGGCGATCCGGGTCTTGATGATCCCGTCCGGCGGCATGCCCGCCTCGGTCACGCCCAGGTGCAGGGGCACGTCCGGCCGCTGCTCGGCGAAGCGGCGATTCACGTCGATCACCTTCCGCGGATCGGAATCCTTCAGCGAGACGGCGTAGCGGGTGAACCCGATCGCGTCGAGCAGCTCGCAGTGCTCCAGGGCGCTGGCCAGCATCGGCCCGATCGAGTCGTCCTCCGCGAACTGTTCCTTCTTCGCGGGATCGACGCTGCCGCAGTTGACCCCCACGCGGAGCGCACAGTCGTTGGCCGCGGCCACGTCGGCGATGAACCGCACCTTCTCCTGCCACGGCTTCGTCGGCTCGTGGTGGTAGAGGTGGCCGGGGTTGTAGCGCAGCTTGTCCACGTGCGGCGCCACCTCGACCGCGAGGCGGTAGTTTTCCTGGAGGTCGATGGCGAGGTTGGCCTCCGTTCCGGCGCGGATGGCCGGCAGGGCGGCGGCGTCCTTCTTGCTGTCCACGGCGATCCGCACGACGCCGGCGCCCGCCGCGTGCAGGGCGTTGGCCTGCACCAGCGTCGCGGCCACGTCCTGCGTGTGGGTGGCGGTCATGCTCTGGGCCGCGATGGGGTGCCCGGCACCGATGGTGATCCTGCCGATCCGCACCGGCCGCGTCGGATTTCGCTTCAACTCGACCACGATCCTGCCTCCCGCCACACTGTTCACCGAGGCCGACTTCGGCCCGTCGACCCCTTCAACCATAGCAGACCTCCGCCGGCCGGCGATATGCCCATGCGGTACGACCCCGTCCTCCACATCGTCCTCCACGAACCGGAGATTCCCCCCAACGCCGGCAACGTCGGCCGGACGTGCGTGGCGATCGCCGCGAAGATGTGGCTGGTGCGGCCCCTGGGCTTCAAACTCGACGACTACTACCTTCGCCGTGCCGGACTCGACTACTGGGACGAGCTCGAGTGGGAGGTGGTCGATTCGTGGGCCCACCTGCTGGCCCGCCTCGCCGACGCGGCGGGCGATCCGCCCCCCGGTGAACGCGGCCTCTGGTTCTTCTCGGCGCGGGCCCGACGGCCCTACACGAGCGTCGCCTACGCGCGAGGCGATGTCCTCGTCTTCGGCAGCGAGTCGAAGGGCCTGCCGGCCGAGCTCACGGCGGCGCACGCCGACCGCCTGCTCACAATCCCGTCGCGGCCGCAGGTCCGCAGCCTCAACCTGTCCAACTGCGCCGCCATCGTCGCCTACGAGGCGTTGCGGCAGTGGGGCGGATGACGCGCGGCCGGCTCAGGGCAGGAACACCTTGATCAGGATGTCGGTGATGCCGACGAGCGCCGCGCCGGCGATGAGGCCGGCACAGATCGGCTCCCGGGCGCCGACCCACAGCGCGTGGCCACGCGACTCGGGGGCGGCCCCGTAGGGCCTCTGCATGACGGCGAAGAAGGCGGCCCCGGCGGCCATGGCGACCGTCGACTCGGGGGGCAGCACCACGCCGAGGCCGATCGACAGCGGATTCAGCGGAAACTCCCCCTTCGCGCGGATGCGGGCCACTTCGAGCACCACGCCGGCGATCGCGGCGAGCACGATCGAGGTCACGATGGAGGGCGTGAGCAGCGTTCCCGACCCGGCCCCGAAGATGGCCGCGACCAGTTCCGAGACGCCCTTCCACTGGAGGGCCGAGGGAAAGCCGAAGCCGCCCCCCTCCGGCGCCATCGCGGCCTGCACGCTGTCGCCGACGCGGTAGTCGGAGAGGAAGAGGAGATAGAACAGCGGCGTGCTCGCGAGGCCGCCGGCGACGATGCCGATGCAATGCCCGATGGCCTGCTGCCGCGGCTTGGCCCCGAGCATGTAGCCCGGCTTGATGTCCATGAGGAGGTTGCTGGCATTGCCGGCGACCTCGACGCACATCACTCCCGTCATCAGGTTCGTCGGCGGATGGGCCGGGTCGAGGGCGCCGTACATCAGCTGCGGGATCTTGCTCAGGGAGCCGGTCGGCGTGATGCCGGTCAGGCCGGTGCTGCTCGCGGCGATGAGCGTGAGCACGGCGACGAGGGGAATGGCGGTCAGCCCGTAGAGGAACGGAACGCCGAACCAGGCGTTGGCCATCCAGGCGGCGACCGCGCCGAGGATCGGAATCCCGACGGCGGAGACCCTGTTGGGCAGTTCGATCGGGGCCAGCGGATCCTCCTCCCCCCGCGCCCGGCCGCGGAGCGACTCGAGCGCCTTCCGGAAGACCTCGGGCTTGGCGAAGAGGCCGACGAGCGAGGCGACGACCATGATCGTGATCCCCCACCACATCGACCACGTGTTGACGATCTGCGTGCGGCTGAAGGTGCCGTCGGCCCGCGGCTGGATCTCCCCGAGGCCGATCATCCAGGGCACGATCAGCACGTAGTTGAGCACCATGCCCAGGAGCATGCCGGCAGCGGATCGGAGGCCCATCAGGCCGCCCGCGCCGAACATCGCGATGTCGAGGGGCAGGAAGGTGAGGCCCAGTTGCGGCAGCGGCACGTTGGCCAGGGTGGGCATCGGCAGCAGCCCCTTCTCGACGGCCTTGTAGTACCACTCGTCGAGCGCGTGCGGGAGGTGCCAGACCTTTTGGAGGCCGAGCAGCCCGCCCTGCACGAGCTTCATCAGGTGCTCCCCCTTGAGCCCCTCCACGAGGCCGGCGACGAGGCCGGCGCCGACGAGCGCTCGGGCCTTCGCCATGCCGGAGTCGCCCGTCCCCGAGTAGAGCGCGTCGAGCACGACGCCACAGGCCTGCCCCTCGGGAAACGGCAGTTGCTCGTCGTTCACGAAGCGGCGCTTCATCGGGAAAGCCACGAGCACGCCGAGCAGCGAAAGCACGACGTTGAAGAGCAGCATCTGCCACCAGGGAATGAGCGCGTTTTGGATCCACATGTAGGCCGCCATGCCCGAGATGAGCGGGCCGGTCATGTATCCGGCGGCCGTCGCGATGCTCTGCGCGGCGTTGTTCTCCAGGATCGTCAGGTCGCGCACGCCGAACCGGGCCAGGAGGCGGAAAGCCGCGTAGGCGAGGATCACGCTCGTCAGCCCGACGCCCAGCGTCCAGCCCGTCTTGGCGCCGATGTACAGGTTGGTGGCCGACAAGACGCCGCCGAGCAGGAAGCCCGTCACCACCGCGCGGAACGTGAGTTGGGGCATGTCGCCGCGGTAGACGTGCCGCAGCCACCACGCATCCTTCTGCGCCGCGGTCCAGTCGCGAACCTGCTCGGGAGTCAACTGCTCGATTGCCATGCTCGCGTCCCTGCCTCGACGGCGGCCGACGCGATGCCGCGCCGACGCCCGAGCGGGAGGATAGCCGATCCCGCCTCCGGCCGCAGTCCACCCGGGCGACCGGCCATGCCCGCCGCGATCAGGGCGCGGCGGCCGGCAGTTCGGCGTAGAGCGGCAGGTGCCGGTAGTAGACCTCGAGCATGTAGGTGCAGAAGCACGTCATGTAGAGCCGCCCGCCGGCAGACCCCCACAGGTCGAGATCCGGGTTCCACGAGCCGGCCTCGCGGCCCTGCTGCACCTGCGCGGCCGGCAACAGCTCGCGCATCCGCGTATTCCACCGCTCCCACGGCTCGCCGCCCATGTGGTGGGCGACCTGCGTGACGTAGTACCACGCATAGACGTCCTTCTCCTTCGACAGGTCAAAGGGCCGGGCCGCAAACACCTGCTCCAGGCCGGCGACGAGCCGCTTGTCGTTCCGCGGCCACCCCAGATATTGCCGGCAGAGCAGACCCTCGGCCGACACCGCCGGCGTGATCTGCTTGGGCTGCAATCCCGGCACCTCGACGCGATAGGAGTAGCGGGAACCGCCATCGGATGCCACCGCATCGAGGAACCTCACGATGCCGGCGAAGGTCTCCTCGGGCACCTCGAGGCCCGCCATCTGTCCGCTCTTGAGGGCCATCAGGAACCAGCCGGTCACCGACATGTCCCCCTCCGCGCCGGGCTCGTACCGCCAGCCGCCGTTCTTCCCCTGCGTCGCCACGGCGTAGGCGATCGCACGCCGCGCCGGCAGTTCATACGTCTCGTCTTTCGTCATGCCGTAGAGCTCGCAGAGCGCGATCGTCGCCTGGGCGTGGGAATAGAGCGCGTGGTGGTTCGGCATGGGCGTGAAGTCGAACCGGCCGTCAGACTCCTGCCTGGCGAGCAGCGCCCTCCATCCCCGGTTGACCGCGGCCCGATGCTTCCCCTGCTGGGGCACGTTCCCGGCGCCCTGCAGCGCGAGCAACGCCATCGCCGTCGCCGCCAGGTTGTTTTCCTGCGACCCTCCGTCAGCGTATGGCCCCTTGAGGCTCCACAGGCCGTTCCTGCCCTGTTGCTTCACGAGCCACACGAGCGCACGGGCGACCGCGGCTTCGGTGGCTTCGCTGCCCCCAAACTCGTTGACGAGCGCCTCGCGCCGCCCCTCCTGGCGACCTGCGAGCAGCGAGCCGATGACCTGCGTGTGAGTCACCTCTCCCGGAGCCCCCGGCCCCTCGACCGCCTCGGAGGCTACGGCGGGCGCGGCGACCGGGTCCTCGACGGGAGGCTTGTCGGTCTTGGCCTCCTCGGGCTGCGGCTCTTCGACCGGCTCCGGCACGGGCTTGATCTGCACCCCCTTCTCTTCCTCGATCGTGGTCGATGCGAACGAGAGCTGGATCGCCTCCGTGTCCGGCGCCTTGCCGCGGACGATCCACAAGGCGCCGAGCAGCAGCAACAGCACGTGCAGCGACACGCTCACGGTGATCGGTGGGCTGCGGCGCACCCAGGCATCGAGACTGGCCCACAGCGACCGCCGGGAGAACGGGTCGTCGTCGAAATCGCCTCCCCGGCCGCGATCGCGGAGATCGTCGATCACGATCGGCATCCCCGCGACGGCCGACGCCGAGCCGGCAGTGTCCTCCGCCCAGGGCAGGCCGCCCACGAGCGTTTTCAACGTCTCCCGCCCCCCGGCACGGCCGCTCGGTGCAACGGAGTCGGCTGGCC